>JBMOQZ010000176.1:0-18770 GCA_049322475.1 Myxococcota bacterium
CGGCACGGCCAGGAGCAACGCGGGCACGAGGAACCTCACCGCGCCCCCTCGATCGCCGGCTTCAGCACCTCGATCGCCTCCAGCGTCCGCGGCCCCTCCAGCGCCACTGCCAGCGGCAGCACGACGGTCGCCGCGTCGGGGAACCGGGCCCTCGCCACCGCGACCTTCTCGGCCGCCTCGCCCTCCCCGCTGTAGTCGTTCACGACGACGAGGCGCGGCTTCGCGACGAGCGCGGCCTCCCAGGACACGCGCCCCCAGTCCTGGTCGAGGCCGTCGAACACGTTCCGCGCGCCCAGCCGCGGCAGCAGCTCCGTCAGCGGCGCCCGCGCGCCCATCGTGAACGGCGGCTCGCAGCAGTCGTAGAAGAACACGGGCAGGTCGCCGGCGACCGGCTCGGGGACCTTCGCCTGCAGCCCCGCGACGTAGGCGTCGGGCGACGCGCCGACCGCCTGTCCGACCGTGCGGATGGACGACCAGAGCCCGTCGAGGCCGACGGGGTCGATCCACACGGCGCCGGGCCACGCCGTTAGCTCCGGCTGGTGCTCGGGCACGTCCTCCGTGCCGACGACCACGCGCGCGTTCAGCGCCGCGAGGGACTCGGGAGACACGGGCGCGGACAGCCGAGGCAGGTCGCGCACGGCCTCGAGCGCCGCGGGCGAGAGGAACTCCGGCTCCATGACGGCGACGAGCTCGTCCGTCTTCCCGAGCCCGACGACGATCTCCGTGGTCGTGTCGTGGAGCGACACGATCCCGTGGGGCTCCGGATGCGAGCAGGCCAGGAGCGCGATCACCGACGTCCCCCGTCGTCCACGGCGTCCTCGATGCCGGCCTCCTCGAAGGTCCGCATCTCCGACAGCGTGCGGCACGCGGCCTCGACCAGCCCCATCGCCAGCGCGGCGCCGCTCCCCTCGCCGAGCCGCATCCCGAGGTCGAGCAGCGGCGCGAGCCCGAGGGCGGCCAGCACGCGCGGGTGTCCGGCCTCGGCCGATCGGTGGCCCGCGATCAGCACGTCCCGGACCGCGGGAGTGCGGTGGACGGCCCAGAGCGCGGCAACGCCCGTGATGAAGCCGTCGAGCACGACCGGGATGCCTCGCGCGGCGGCCTCCTCCATCACCCCGACGAGGCCCGCGATCTCGAAGCCCGCGAGCCCGTGCAGCTCGCCGCCGCGGGCGAGCCCGCGCCGGACCGCGTCGACCTTCCGCGCCCACGTCTCCGCGCCGATGCCCGTCCCGCGCCCGACGATGGCCTCGGGCTCCTCGCCGAGGAGCGCGCACGCGAGGGCGGCGGCGGCGGTGCTGTTGCCGATGCCCATCTCGCCGACCGCGAGCAGGTCGCAGTCGGGGACGAGGCCCCGTCCGGCGCTGATACATGCGACACACTCCTCGTGTGTCATCGCGTCCTCGACCGCGAGGTTGCGGGTCCCCCGCGCGATCTTCGCGTGCGACAGGCCCGTGGCGTCGCCGAAGTCGTGGTCGACGCCGAGGTCGGCGATGGTCAGCGCGATGCCGTGCTGCCGTGCGAACGCGTTGACGGCCGCGCCGCCGGCCACGAACTGCAGGACCATGCGCGCGGTGACCTCGCGCCGATACGCGCTCACGCCCTCCGCGACGACGCCGTGGTCGCCTGCGCAGAGCACGAGCGCCTTCCGGCGCCAGCGCGGGTAGGGCGCTTTTTGCACCGCCGCGACCTGCAGTGCGACGGACTCCAGCCGCCCGAGCGAACCGGGGGGCTTCGTGAGCCGGTCGTTGCGCTCGACCGCGGGCACGGGTGGCGAGCCCGAGGGCGGCGGCGCGACGTCCGCGCGCTCCTCCCACCGGTCGCGGAACACCAGATCCTGCAGCGGGATGCGCGCGCGCCAGCCGACGGACTGCAGCATCGGCTCGGCCGGCAGCTCGACCGGCCAGCCCAGCGTCAGGTACGCGATGACGAGCACCCGTTCGGGGATGCCGAACATCCCTCGCAGCGCCTCCGGCCGCAGGATGCTCACCCACCCGACCCCGAGCCCCTCCGCGCGCGCGGCGAGCCACAGGTTCTGCACCGCGAGGCAGGTCGAGTACGCGTCCGTCTCGCGCATCGTGTGCCGCCCGAGCACGTTCCCGCCACGCTCCGGGTCGCACGTCACGAGCAGGTTCAGGGGCGCGTCGAGGATGCCCTGCAGCTTCAGCGCGGCGTAGGCGGCGGCGCGGTCGTCGGTGTAGGTGCGGCCGGCCTCCGCGGACGTGGCGCGCACGTGGTCGTAGACGCGCCGGCGCAGCGCGGCGTCCTCGACGAGGAGGAAGTTCCACGGCTGCATGAAGCCCACGGAGGGCGCGTGGTGGGCGGCGTCGAGCACGCGGGCGAGCACCTCGGGCGGCACCGGGTCCGGCAGGTACGCGCGCGTGTCCCGCCGCGTGTGGATCGCGCGGTAGACCGCGTCCCGGTCGGCGGGGGCGAAGCTCAGGTCCGCCACGCGAGGCTCCCCGCGAGGCTCGCGACCGAGCCGACGACGATCGTGGCCGGCGCCCGGATCTCCGCGACGGCCACCCGGTCGGCGATGTCGGAGAGGTCGCCCCACACCGCGCGCTCGCGCGGCGTGGTCGCCTCCTGGACGACGACCACGGGGGTCTGCGCGGGGCGCCCGGTCTGGACGAGCCGCGCCGCGATCGCGCGCAGGTTCGTCAGCCCCATGAGGATCACCAGGGTGTGACCGCTCTCCGCCATCGCTTGCCATCGGAGCGTGTCCCGGGACAGCTCCTCGCACTCGTGCCCGGTGACGACGGTGACCGAGCCGGCCAGCGTCCGGTGCGTGACGGGCACGCCCGCCATCGCGGGCGCGGCGAAGGCGCTGGTGACGCCGGGCACCACGACGTACGCGATGCCGGCGTCCTTGAGCGCCTGCATCTCCTCGCCACCACGACCGAACACGAGGGGGTCGCCGCCCTTCAGCCGCACGACGCGCCGGCCCTCGCGGGCCAAACGCACGAGGAGCTCGTTGATCTCCTCCTGCTCGGCGACGTGCCTGCCGCGGCGCTTGCCCACGTCGACGCGCTCCCCGCGCACCGTTCGGAGGATCTCCTCCGACACGAGCGCGTCGTGCACGACCACCTCGGCCTCGTCGAGGAGCTGCCTCGCGCGTACGGTGAGGAGCGCCGGGTCGCCGGGACCCGCGCCCACGATCGCGACCATGCCGGTCACGCCGCCACCGCGGGGCGCGGGGTGTGGAAACGCTCGACCCGCTCGGGCGGCGCGTCGCCGACCACCGCGTCGAGGCGCGCTCCGTCGCCCGCGAACCACCAGGTCCCCGGACCGGCCGGCACGAGGCGCGAGCCCACGACCACCTCGACGCCCGCGGCGCGCCAGCGTTCGAGGCGGTCGTGCATCGCCGGCGCTGCCGTCTCCCAGAACAACCGCGCGGGCCGCCCGCGCGCGACGCACGCGTCGACCATCGCGCCCACGGGCGAGATGCCCGAGCCCGCGGCGTAGAAGGCCGCGAGGCCGTCGCCGTCGTCGAGGCGGAAGCGCGAGCCCCACGGCCCGGTGAACTTCAGGCCGTCTCCGGGGCGCCGCGTCGCGAGCCACTCCGTACCCGGCCCGACCGTCGCCACGAACAGGCGGAACCGCGCCTCGCCGATCTCGGCGAACGACCACGCGCGCTTGAGCACCTCGCCGGGCTTCACGGGGTTCGGCAGGTCGGTCCAGAACGCGCCCCACTGGCCCGGCAGCGCCCCGGTCGACGCCTCGGCCACCAGCGTGAGGTAGCCGGGCAGCGCCTCGACGGAGACGACGGTGGCCGTCTTGGCCTCAGACATCGTCCGACCCCGGGAACACCTCGTGCAGGAGGTCGTGCGTGTCCTCGACGTCGAGGTAGAAGCGCTCGACCTGCGCGGACATCCGCTCGACGTCGCGCAGCACGCCCCGCACCGTGACGACGAGCGCGCGGTGGTAGCCGAGCGTCGGGTGGTCGGCGGGCATGTCGGCGACGCGCGCCTCGAGATCGTGCGCGGCGGCCTCCAGCGCGCGGCGCATGCCGGCGAGGTCGCGCGCCTCGGTCAGGCGGCGCAGCGGACCGTCCGTCTCATGGACGGAGCCGAGCTCGGCGAGCTCGTGGGTCAGCTCGGCGTCGGGGCGCGAGCCGAGGACGTGGTGCAGCGCGATGCGGAGAGCGGCGATCTCGTGACAGGCCATGATTCATCCGAGGAGGAGGTCGACGAGGCGGCCGACGGGCCGGTCCTCGACCAGGTGGGAGGTGAAGAGCTCGGCGACGTCGTCCGTCGTGACGCGCCGGTACCAGACGCCGTCGGGGTAAACCGCGACGGCCGGACCTTCGCCGCAGCGCCCCATGCACATCACGCGCGTGGTCCGGACCGTGCGCTCCATGCCCGCCTCGCGCAGGCGCGCGCGAAGCCCGTTCAGCACGGCGAGCGCGCCGCGGTCCGCGCAGTCGCGGTTGACGCACACGAGCACGTGGCGCTTCGGCGGCACGTGGCCGTGCGTCGGTGTGTCGGTCGGCAGCTGGAAGTGCGCGTTCGCCTTCCGCAACGCCTGAGCCCCGCCGAAGTCCTGGGCGAAACCGTCGAGCGGGACGCGGTACTTGCAGGCGTCGCAGGCCATCCCGCCGGTGCCGGCGACGGCCTCCTCGACGCGCTCGAGCAGCACGTCGACGACGGCGGCGTGGGTGCCCACCGGCTCCGCGACCGAGACGGCGACGCGCGGGTGGAGCGCGGCCAGCTCGGTCAGCTGCGCCCGGAGCCGATCGACGAGCACACCCGGGTAGAGCAGGTACGGAAGCACCACGATCGCCCGCGGGCGGCGGGCGAGGAGCCCGCGGAAGCCGTCCTCGACGCTCGGCGTCGTGACGCCCACGTAGGCGACGCCCACCTCGAGCAGGCCCCGGCGCTCGGCGAACAGGCGCGCGAGCTTGTGGAGGTCGCCGTTGGCGTCGGGGTCGGACGACCCACGCCCGACGACGAGCACGGCGGTGCGGTCGGGATCCTCGGCCGGGGCGAATTCGGTGAAACGGTCGGCGAGCGCGCGGACCATGCCGGGGTGCACGCCGAGCGGGCGCGCCGCGAAGAACGACACGTGCGGATGTCTCGCGCGCGCCCGGGCGACCGCGAGCGGCACGTCGTTCTTCGCGTGCGCGGCGGCGAGCAGCACGGCCGGGACGGCGACGACCTCGTCGGCGAGCGCCGCGGCCCGGTCGAGCGCCGCTTCGGCCGAGGGCGTGGCGAGCTCGATGAAGCCGACGGTCACGTCGCCCGGAAGGCGCGTGGCGAGCGCGTGGACCTCGGCGTTGCCGTCGCCCTTCCGGGAGCCGTGGCCGAGGAGGGCGAGGGCGCGCGTCACAGGAGCCCCCGCAGGTCGAGGTGCTGCTCCACGACGTCCGCCGCCGCGTCGAACGCCGCCACCCGATCGATCTCGCGCGACGACGGCATCGGGTCGAGCCCGCGTCGCTCGCGGAGCACGCCGAGGAGCGCGCGGCGGACCGCGGCCGAGTCGAGCAACCCGTGGAAGTACGTGCCCGCGACGAGCCCACGCACGCTCCCGTCGTCGCCGATCAGCGGCGCGTCGGCCTCGGTGCGCCCTTCGTGGATCTCGTAGCCCTCCACGACGAGCCCGGCGGGCAACAGCCAGCGGCCAGTCGTCACGCCACCGGACGGTTGCACGATCTTCCGGGTGTAGTCCGTCTCGACGGGCAGGAGTCCGAGCCCCTCGACCTCGCCGAGCCGGCGCCCGAGCATCTGGTACCCGCCGCACAGCCCCAGCACGGGCGTCCGGTCCGCGATCGCGCGCACGACCCGGTCGAGACTCCGATCGAGGAGCCAGCGCATGTCCGCGACCGTGTCGCGCGAGCCGGGGAGCACGAGCAGGTCGGGGTTGCCGACGCGCTCGGGCCGGTCCTCGTAGCGGACGCCGACACCCGGCTCACGGGCGAGCGCGCCGAGGTCGGTGAAGTTCGAGACCGTCGGCAGGCGCAGCACGCAGACGTCCACCTCGCCGGTCGTGGACGCGATGCCGAGGCTGTCCTCCTCGTCGATGGCGATGTCGCGGCGCATCGGCACGACGCCACGCACCGGCACCCCGGTTCGGTCGGCGAGGGGCTGGAGCCCGGGCGCGAGGATGGCGGGATCGCCGCGGAAGCGGTTGACGACGAGGCCCTTCACGCGGTCGCGGTCGCGGTCATCCAGCAGCGCGAGCGTGCCGTAGAGCGCCGCGAAGACGCCGCCGCGGTCGATGTCGCCGGCGAGGAGCACCGCGGCGTCGGCGTGGTGCGCCATCGCCATGTTCACCATGTCGCCGGCGCGGAGGTTGACCTCCGCGGGCGAGCCCGCGCCCTCGATCACGACGAGCTCGGCGTCGAGCCGCGCGTAGGCCGCGGTGACCTCCGACCACCACTCGGCCCGACGCGCGCGGTACTCCCGCGCGGGCATCGCCCCGACCGAGCGCCCGGCCACGACGACCTCGCTCCCGCGCTCGCTCGTGGGCTTGAGCAGGACGGGGTTCATGTCGACGTGGGGCTCACGCCCGCACGCGAGCGCCTGGACGTGCTGCGCGCGCCCGATCTCGCCCCAGCCGCCGTCCCGGGTACGCGCGGGCGCGGCGTTGTTGCTCATGTTCTGCGCCTTGAACGGCGCCACGGCGACGCCTCGGCGTGCCGCCAGGCGGCAGATCGCGGTGCAGAGCCAGGACTTCCCGACCCCGCTCGCGGTGCCCTGGACCATCAGCGCGCGCGGCATGCTGCCACCAGGTTCGTCGCGAGCGACGGGTTGCTGCAGAAGTGGGCGTGGACGTAGCTCCCGAGCACGTTCCCGCGGGCCCAGCCCTCGACCCCGGCTCCGAAACGTCCGACCGTCCGATACACGGGTGACACATCGGGTGTGTCGGCGAGCTCCGAGTAGTGGAACTCGTGCCCCCGGAACGTCGTGCCGGCCGGGCCCAGAGGCGTGTCCGCGGTGGTCGTGACCTCGCGGTAGCCGAGGGTGCGCAGCTTCCCGGTCATGCGCGTGCGGACGGGCAGCACCCGACACATCGGTGTGTCGTCGAGCGATTCGCCGAGGTACATGAGCCCGCCGCACTCGGCGTAGATCGGGCCACCGAACGCACGGATGGACGCCCGCATCGACGCGTTGGCCGCGAGGGCGGCGGCGTGGGCTTCCGGATATCCGCCGCCGACGTACAGGCCGTCGACGTCGGGCAGGGTCCTGTCGGCGAGGGGCGAGAACTCGACGAGCTCGGCGCCCGCCTCGCGGAGCAGGTCGAGGTTGTCCTCGTAGTAGAAGTGGAACGCCGCGTCGCGGGCGATGCCGATGCGGAGCGTGGGGGCCGGCGCGACCGGCACGTCGCCGACGGGCACCGGGGTCGCCAGCGCGAGGATCCCTTCGAGATCGAGGTGCTCGCTCGCCCACGCGGCCAGCTCCGCGACCCAGGCGGGGCGCCCCGCGACCTCCGCGGAGACGAGCCCGAGGTGACGCTCGGGGACGGCGAGGTCGTCACGGACTGGCAGCGCGCCGAGCATGGGACAGCGTTCGAGGGGAGGGGCCGCCATCGCCTCTCGCAGCAGCTTCCCGTGCGGCGCCCGGTTGAACACGACGCCGGCGACGCGCACCTCCGGTCGGTACGTCGCGAGCCCGTGTACGACCGCAGCCGCCGTGCGCGCCATCCCCGAGGCGTCGACCACTGCCAGCACCGGCGCGCCCAGCCACGTCGCCAGCTCCGCCGCCGAGCCCTCGAGCGCCGTCGGCGAGCGCCCGTCGAAGAGCCCCATCACGCCCTCGATCAGCGCGATGTCGCCGCCGCGCGCGCCGCGCGCGAAGCTCGCCGCGACGCCCTCGCGCCCGGTCATCCACCCGTCGAGGTTCCGCGAGGGCCGCCCGCTCACGAGCCGATGCCAGCTCGGGTCCAGGTAGTCGGGGCCGGCCTTGAACAGGCGCACGTCGAGCCCGCGCGCACGCAGGGCGGCGGCGATCGCGCAGACGACCGTGGTCTTGCCCTCGCCGGAGGCGGGCGCGGCGACGACGAGCGTGGGGATCACGCCTTCCCCCGGAGCTGGTTGAACGGGCCGACGAGGTCGGTCCGCTCCTTCGGCACCATCACCTTGAAGAGCACCTCGTCGCGGCCGTCGACGAACGCGACCATCCGGACGGTGCGCCCCGTGACGTGGCCCGCCTTCGCGGTCACGTAGGCGCCGACGAGCTCGGACGTGTCGAGGTGGAGGTGGACGCGGTCGTCCTCGTCGTTGAGCCACGAGCCGCGTTCCCGCGCCGCCCCGAGGTCGCTCATGACCTCGGCGACCGAGCCCCCCGCGCGCAGGATCACCCGGATGCGGCCCCAGCCGCGGACCGTCGTGAGCGCCTGCTTGCCGTCGACCCGCACGGTCCGGCCGGCCTCCACGAGCGCGGCGAGCGCCTGCCCCTCCGTCAGCCCGAGACGCGCGGCGGCCGTCGCGAGCGAGAGCCCGCCGCCGTCGAGCAGGTCGAGGAGGGCCTGCATCAGAACTCGACCCCCCGCTGGGCCCGGATGCCCCGCTCGAAGGGGTGTTTCACGAGCTTGTGCTCGGTGACGAGGTCGGCGGCCTCGACGAGCGCCGCGGGCGCGCCCCGGCCGGTGCACAACACGTGCAGCTCGTCCGGGAGCGAGCCGAGCCAGGCGAGGAACTCGCCGACGTCGAGGAAGCCCTTGGCGAGCGCGATGTTCACCTCGTCGAGCACGAGCACGTCGAGCCCGCCGGCGACCGCCGCCATCGCGCGCTCCATCCCGAACGCCGCGAGCTCGCGCTGGCGCTCGTCCGAGCGGACCTCCCAGGTGAAGCCCTCGCCCGCGCGCTCGACCGGCACGCCGAGCCTGCGCAGCGCGGTGACCTCGCCCGCCTCGCGCGACCCCTTGATGAACTGCACGACGTGGACGCGCATGTCCTGGCCCGCCGCACGCAAGGCGACGCCGAAGGCGGACGTGGTCTTGCCCTTGCCGTCGCCCGTGTGGACGAGCAGGAGCCCGACGCGCTCCTCGTTCTCGGCGACACGCCGAGTGCGGGGGCTCGGCGGCTTCACGAAGGCACCGCCGCCACGGCGATCGTCAGGTTGCCGCGCTTCTGCTTCGGCACCACGCAGCGGGTCGCGCCCGCGGCCAGCATCGCCGCCGGTTCGGCGACGCCGTAGACGCCGACGTGTCGGAACACCGTCTCGGAGCGCTCGAAGGGCGGAGCCTCCCGGTTGATGGTCTCCGCGCTGAACCAGCGCAGCGGGAGACCCCGCCCCGAGGCGTAGGCGACGAGGCCCGGTTCGTCCTTCTTGAGCTCGATCGTGGCGAGCTCGCGCACCGAGCGCGGCGAGAGGCCGGCCTCGCCGAGGACGGCGTCGATCTCGCGGGCGATCTCGTCCTCGTCCGTGCCGCTGTTGCAGCCGATGCCGACGACCAGCGTGCGGGGGCGCAGCCAGATCGTCGGTGTGTCGGTCTGTATCACGCGGTGGGTCACGCCCACGCCGGCGTCGAATCCGTCGAGGTCGTCGGTCGGGTGGACGTTCTTCGCCCGATACATCGACACGTCGACCGGAACGTCCGCGAGCACGCCCACCCGCTTCCCGTCGACCAACGCGCCGCTCACCACCTTCAGCGCGTCCCAGTTCTCCACGTCCGCGCCGAGCTGCTTGGCGAGCACGTCGGGGGCGAGCGTCTCGTTCACGTCGGTGCCCGTCGTCACGACGGGGATGGCGCCGACCGCCTCGCCGATGAGCCGCGCCAGCTCGTTCGCGCCGCCGAGGTGCCCCGAGCAGAGCGCGACGGCGAACTTCCCCCGGATGTCCATCACGACGACGCCGGGGTCGAAGCGCTTGTCGACCACGTGCGGCGCGATCATCCGCACGGCGATGCCCGCCGCGCCGATGAAGATCAGCGCCTCGTGCTTCGCCCAGGCCGCGTCGACGACGGGCTGGAGCTTGTCCTCGAAGCGGACGTAGCGCGTGGGTGCGTCTTCGGCGTACTTCGCGGTCACGTAGACCGTGAGCCGCGCGGGAAGCGTCGCCTCCAGCCGGCGCGCGAGCGCGACGCCCTGGCGCGTGACGCTCAGCACGGCGACGTCGTCGAGCCCGCTCGTCAGGCTCATACCGGGCGCCCCTCGTCGTCCAGCACGAGCGATCGCAGCGGCTTCTGGCCCGGCTTCACTTCGGTCGTCGCGAGGTCGTACTTGTTCGTGTAGCCGCGCGGCGTGATCATCTTCCCCGCCGCGACGTAGGTGTTCGAGTTGCCGACGAGGAGGGTCGTCAGCATGCCGACCTCGTGGTCGCAGACGTGCGCGAGGTCGGTGAGCACGACGTTCTGGCGCTCCCGGTAGGCGCTCTTCACGATCGCGACGGGCGTAGTCGGAAGCCGGTGGACGAGGAGCAGGTCGCGGGTGGCGGCGAGCTGCCAGTCGCGGCGCTTGCTCTGCGGGTTGTAGAGCGCGACGACGAAGTCGCCCTCCGCGGCGGCCTTGATGCGGCGTTCGATGACCGGCCAGGGGGTGAGCAGGTCCGAGAGGGAGATGGTGCAGAAGTCGTGGGTGAGCGGCGCCCCGACGAGCGACGCCACGCCGTTCACCGCGGTGACGCCGGGCACGATCTCGACCGTGACCTCCGCGTCCTCGTCGCCCTTCCAGCCGCGCTCGGCGAGCACCTCGAGCGTGGGACCGGCCATGCCGTACACGCCGGCGTCGCCGGAGGAGACGAGCGCGACGACCTTGCCCCCGCGGGCCAGGTCGTAGGCGAGGTGCACCCGGTCGAGCTCCTCGCTCATGCCCTTGCGGTGGACCTCCTTCCCTTCGAGCAGGTCCTCGATCAGCTTGATGTACGTGTTGTAGCCGATGACCACCTGCGCCTCGGCGATGGCGTCGCGCGCGCGGAAGGTCAGGTGTTCGTCGGCGCCGGGTCCGAAGCCGACGAGCAGGAGCTTGCCCTTCATGGTGTCTCCGAGGCGGGCGCGGAGGCCCTCCGGAAGCGGTGGGAGAAGTCGGCGGCGTACAGGCGGCTCTCGTGGCCGTCCTTGTGCTTGAGCTCGGGGTCGAGCGCCGGACCGACGAGAATCATCGCCTGGTCGCGCATTCGGGCCTCGCGCACCTGCCCCGCGATGGTCGCGAGCGTACCGCGGAGGATGCGCTGGTCGGGCATCGACGCGTACTGGACGATCGCGACGGGCGTGCTCTCGGGGAGGCCGGCGTCGACCAGCTCGCGGGCGAGCTTGTCCGTCAGCGTCGCGGAGAGGTACAGGCAGAGCGTCCCGTGCCCGGCGAGGTCGGCGAGCTTCTCGCCCTCGGGCATCGCCGTGCGGCCCTCGACGCGGGTGAGGATCACGGTCTGCGTCAGCTCGGGGATGGTCAGCTCGGCGCCGAGCGCGGCGGCGGCGGCGAACGCGGAGGTGACACCCGGCACGACCTCCCAGGGCACGCCCGCCTTCTCCAGCCTCACGATCTGCTCGTGGATGGCGCCGTAGACGCTGGGGTCGCCGGTGTGGGCGCGGACGACGCGCTCGCCGGCCTTCGCGTGCGTGACGAGCCGGCGCTCCATCTCGTCGAGGTCGATGCCCTTGCTGTCCTCGACGGTCGCGCGGATGCCGGCGAACAGCACCTCGGGCACGAGCGAGCCTGTGAAGAGGACGTAGTCCGCAGCGTCGAGCAGCCGGCGGCCCTTCACCGTGATCAGCTC
Source organism: Myxococcota bacterium (assembly GCA_049322475.1). Taxonomy (GTDB): domain Bacteria; phylum Myxococcota_A; class UBA796; order UBA796; family SXON01; genus JBMOQZ01. The sequence continues at coordinate 11,652 of JBMOQZ010000176.1, forward strand.
GGGGTCGCCGGGGCCGCAGCCCACGAAGTACACCTTGCCGGGCTCCATCAGGTGGTCTCCTTCGCGGCGCAGACGCCGTCGCCCGTGCCGCAGCCCGCGGCGGGCTCGTCTTCCTCGCCGCCGGCTTCCGCCATGAGCCCCTCGACGAAGCCGAGCGGCCGCCCGACGAGCACCGTCGTCAGGTAGTTGAGCCGGCGGTCGCGGAACTTCTCGAGGTCGCGGGTGACGATCTGCTGCTCGGCCGAGCCGCGCGACACCAGCGCGGCCTGCTCGTAGCGGCCGAGCGACTGGAGCAGGTCGATCACCTTCGGGAGCACGCGGGCGACCTTCATCAGCACGACGACGTCCCACTCGACGAGGGCGTCGCGCAGGGCGTCCTCGTGCCAAGTGGCGGGGATGACGGCGATGCGCTGGTCGCCCTGGCCGAGTGGGATGCCGGTCAGGCCGGCGGCCGCGCACATGCTCGACACGCCCGGCACGATCTCGACCTCGACCTCGGGCGCGACCTCGCGGAGCAGCTCCCAGACGTGCAGGAACGTGCTGAAGAGCATCGGGTCGCCCTCGGTGACGAAGGCGACGTCGTGGCCGGCGCGCAGCTCGGCGGCGATCTCGCGGGCGTTCTCGCGCCAGACGGGGATGAGCGAAGCCCAGTCGCGCGACATCGGGAACACCTGCGCGAGCCGCCGCGTCGTCTCGGGGACGTGCTCGCGGACGATGCGCCAGGCGTAGGACGACGCGCCGGGCTTGCACGCCGGGTAGACGACGACGGGGATGGTCGTGAGGATGCGGTGCGCGCGCAGGGTGAGCAGGTCGGGCGCGCCGGGGCCGACGCCGAGCCCGTAGAAGCGGCCGGTCATCGCTGCGCCTCCACGATCCACACGGGGTTGAGGGCCTCGAAGCGCGTCAGATCGAGGATGGGGATCGAGCGAGACATCGAAAGGTGTGTCACCGACCAGGTCGCGCCGGCGACCTTCAGCGCGGCGACGCACTCCGCGAGGTTCTCGATCGTCGCGACGTTCACCACGATCTTCCCGCGGCAGCGCGCGAGGATGCCGGCGACGAGCTCGCCCATGTTCCCGCCCGAGCCGCCGACGAAGACGCGGTCGGGGTCGGGGAGCGCGTCGAGCCCGTCGGGCGCCTTCGCGTGCACGACCTCGACCTGAGGCGTCGCGAAGATTTCGGCGTTCCGGCGCACGATCGAGCAGCCGTCCTCGTTCTTCTCGACCGCGTAGACCTTCGACGCGCCGAGCATCGCCATCTCGATCGCGACGGCGCCGGAGCCCGCGCCGATGTCCCAGCACACCTCGCCGGCGCGGATGCCCAGCGCCGCGAGGGAGAGGGTGCGGACCTCGCGCTTCGTGATGAGGCCCTTCTTCGGCATCTTCTTCTCGAAGGCGTCGTCATCGGTGTGGGGGACGACGGCGCGCGGGCGTCTCGGCGCGACGAGCAGGACCACGTTCGGCTCGCGGGTCTCCAACGTGGCGAGCTCGGCGATCGGCACGGTCCGCACCCGCTCGTCGGCCATGCCGAGGCACTCGCAGACGTGGGCGACGCCCTCGCGATCGCCGAGGACGCGACCGACCGCGGCGGGCGTGTTCTCGCCCCCGGTCAGGACCGCGACCTTGCCGCTGCGATCGAGCGCGGCGCCGAGGTCCGCCATCGGCCGGCCGTGGATGGAGATCAGCTCGGCGTCGTTCCACGTCAGCTTCACGCGGGCGAAGGCCTCGGCCACCGAGGAAGGTGCGGTGTGGATCTCCGCGTCCGGGAAGTGCCGGAGCACGGTGGTGCCGATGCCGTAGAAGAGCGGGTCGCCGGACGCGAGCACCACGCAGCGGCGATCCGTACGCTCCGCCAGCATCGTCTTCAGCTCGCCCATGCGGCCGACGACGTCGATGCGCTCGTCGCCCACGCCGGGGAACAGCGCGAGCTGCCGCGCGCCGCCGAAGAGCACCTCCGCCGAGAGGACGAGCTCCCGCGAGCGGGGCGGCAGGTCGCCCGCGACGCCGATGCCCACCACGGCGATCATCGGAGGTCTCCCGCCGCGACGTTCATCAGGGCGTGCAGCGCGGCCACCGTGATCGTCGACCCCCCCTTGCGCCCGCGCGTGACGACGAACGGGATGGCCGTCGTCATCAGGAGCTCCTTCGACTCGGCCGCGTTCACGAAGCCCACGGGCATCCCGAGCACGAGCGCCGGCGTGATGCCCTCCTCGCGATGGAGCCGCACGATCTCGAGGAGCGCCGTGGGCGCGTTCCCGATGGCGACGATGCCGTCGTGCAGGAGCGGCCGCGCCTCGCGCATCGCCTCGACGGCGCGCGTGGTCCCCGCCTCCTTCGCCCGCGCGATGACACCGGCGTCGTCGATGAAGTCGTGGACCTCGCAGCCGAACGACTGCAGCCGCGGGGCGGAGAGCCCGACGCGGATCATCTTCACGTCCACGACGATCGGCGCGCCCCGCTTCAGGGCCTCGGACCCGCTCGCGACGGCGTCGTTGCCGAAGCGGGTCGTCCACTTGAACTCGAAGTCGGCGGTCGCGTGGATCACGCGGCGGACGACCTCCCACTCGGCCTTCGGGTGGTCGTGAGGGCCGACCTCGCGGTCGATGATCGCGAAGCTGTCGTCCTCGATGGCGCGCCCGAGCGCGGTCATCTGGCGCAGGTCAGACATGCGGGTACCTCCCCAGCGGCGGCCCGCCGAAGTCGACCAGGAAGACGTCGATGCGGACGGGCGACTCGACGTGCGCGGAGAGCACCACGGACACACGCTCGCAGAGGGCGTCGAAGAAGCCGGGCAGGCCCGCCGCGGTGACCAGCTCCTGTACGTGCCGGCCGGTGTTCGCGGCGGCGATGGCCTCGCAGAGGGCGTCGTCCGCGCCCACCCCGCGCGCGACCTCGGCGAGGAGCCCCGTGTTCACCTCGGAGCCGGCCGCGTGCGTCATCGTGCGCCCGTCGGCCATCTTCGAGAGCTTTCCGATCATCCCGACGACCGTGGCGACGCTCATCCCGACGCTCGCCGCGTGGTTGAGCGCGTAGCCGCAGAAGTCTCCCATCTGGACGAAGGCGGGCTCGGGGAGGTCCGGCAGGAGCTCCATCGCGAAGCGCTCCGACCGGCCGCCTGTCGTGAGCACCACGTGCCGGGCGCCGAGGTTGCGGGCGACGTCGATCCCTTGGGCCACGGACGCACGGAAGGCCGCGGTCGAGTACGGGTGGACGATCCCGGTGGTCCCGAGGACGGAGAGCCCGCCGACGATGCCGAGGCGGGCGTTGAGCGTCTTCTTCGCCAGCTCCTCGCCGTCGGTGATGCCGATGGTGACGTCCGCGCCGCGGGGCGCGAGCTTCGCCACCTCCTCGGCGATGTTCTGGCGGGGCACCGGGTTGATCGCCGGACCGCCGACCGCGAGCCCGAGACCGGGCTTGGTGACGGTGCCGACGCCGCGGCCACCGTGGAGCTCGACCACGCCGTCCTCGCGGAGGCGGACCTCGGCCCAGTGCTCGGCGCGGTGCGTGCAGTCGGGGTCGTCGCCCCCGTCCTTGATGACCGAGGCGTACGCCGCGTCGCTCCGACGCTCGGCGACGCGCACGGGGAAGCGCACGGCCTCGCCGTTCGGGAGCGTGATCCACACGGAACCGGCCAGCATGTCGTACCGGTCCGCGGTCAGCTCGGGGAGCGGCCCTTCCCACGGCTCGAGCTCGAGCCCGACGAGGAGCCGGGTCGCCGCGCAGGCCGCAGCGCACGCGTTCGCGCCGGTCGTGTAGCCGGTGCGGAGCGGTCTGCCGTCGGGGCGGGTGCGGTCCAGGGGGGGCCTCGGAGTGGCCCGATGGGGGGACGTGGACCGCCGCTGATCAGGGAGGCGCCGGAGCGCGTCCGAGGGCCCAGCCTCCCCGCGCGAGCAGGGAGCGACTGGAGCGGCGGACGCGGTCATCCCGACACCGGGGAAAGTTGCGCCCACCTCCGCTCGGGGTCTCCCGGCTTAGGGCCTTTGTCCCCGCCGCCTTCCCAGGCCTTTCGGCCCAGTGGCGTGTTGGCGGGGCGTGACCCATCACGGTAGCGGGCCTGCGCCGGACTCTCACCGGCTTCCCGTCGACCAGAGGTTGCGAGTCAAGGGGTACACCCGGCGCCACCCGCCACGCAAGCGGAGGGTCGGGCGCTCGGGCCTCGACGATCCGCACCACTGCGCGATCGCCTGATGGCCGAAAAAAGTTTCGACTTGCCGGGAACGGGGCGAGCGGGTGTATGGGAGGGCCCTCAGCGAGAGTGATACATGACTGATACACGCGCGTGTGTCACTCACGGCGGCGACGTCGTGGAAGCCGCGCTCTCCGTGGGTGTCTCACCCGACCGGATCCTCGACTTCTCGGCGAACCTCCATCCGTGGGGCGCGCCCCCGGGCGTGCTCGAGGCCGCCCGCGCCGCGGTCGGGGAGGCGGGACGGTACCCGCCGCCTCGGGGCGAGCCGCTACGGTCCCGGGTCTCCGAGCGGGTGGGCGAAGAGGTCGTGCTGGGCAACGGCGCCAGCGAGCTCCTGTTCGCGGCCCTCCGAGGGGCGCGGCGCGTGTGGGTGCGTGCGCCGTCGTACCTCGGCTACGTCGAGGCGGCGTGGCCCGCGGAGGTGCAGCACGGCGACGCGGCCGAGCCCGGCGACGCCATCGTCGTGGGCCGCCCGAACAACCCCGACGGGCACCTGCCTTCGATCGAGGAGGTGGCGGCGCTCGTGCGGCCCGGCGTGCGCGTGGTGGTCGACGAGTCGTTCCTCGGGTTCACGGATGCGCCGAGCTGCGTGGGGCTGCCCGGCGTCGTGGTGGTCACGAGCATGACCAAGACGTACGGCATCCCGGGCCTTCGCCTCGCGTGGGCCACCGGGCTCGAACGCGCGGCGGTGCCCCCCTGGACGGTGAACGCACCGGCCCTCGCCGCCGGGCTCGCCTGCCTCGACCACTGGGACTGGCCCCGGCGCGTGCCGATCGACGCCTGGCGTGGCGATCTCGCCCGCGCGCTCGGTGGCGTGGGGGCGGCGAACTTCCTGCTCGTGTCGGTGCCGGACGGACGTGCTCTCCGCGAACGGGCGTTGCGCGAGCACGGCGTCCTCGTGCGCGACGCGTCGCCCTTCGCCGGGCTGGACCGGCGGCATCTGCGGGTGGCAGTGCGGACGCCGGAGGACAACGCGCGGCTGGTGGAGGTGTTCCGATACGCGTCCTCGTCCTGATCCTCGCGCTCGGGCAGGCGGGGGACACCGCCGAGGTCGTCCCGCGGGCGCTGGAGACCTCGTCGCCCCCCGGACCCCCCCTTTGTCACGGCGATGAAATCGCCCCGCGCGCCGGCGCGGGCGTAGTCTTCCGGAATGGACGAAATCGAGGGCTCCCGGATCCTCGTCGTCGACGACGATCCCATCGTGCTCGAGACCCTCGGACTCATGCTCGCGGCCTTCGGGTACGCGGTCGAGGCGGTGGAGTCGGGCGAGGCGGCGCTCGCCGCCGCGGCCCGCGATCCGGTGGACCTCCTCCTCACGGACATCCGGATGCCGGAGATGGACGGGCACGAGCTCGCCGCCGCGTTCGAGCGAGCCTGGCCCGACACCCCCGTGCTCTTCCTCTCGGGCTACGCCGACGACCGCCCCACGCTCGGCCCTCGCCGCCGGTACATGTCAAAGCCGTTCGACATGCACGAGCTGTTGCGCACGGTGGGGGAGCTCCTCCGCGGGTGAGGGAGGGCCCGCGCGCCCACCCCCGGTTCGCATCCCTGCCACCGAATGTGCCAAATCGCACACGCGGGCGGGTGAGCCTTCACAGGAACGGGCGCCCGGAGGGGCCCCGCGGGGGTGGCAGGGTTCTTGCTCACCTCGGGGTACTTGGCCCCGCGGCTTCGCGCGGAGGCACGGGAAGGTGCCCATGCCCAACGTCTCAGGAGAGTCGCCGCTGAACCCCTCCCGGCCCGCCGTCCTCCCGAGGACGTTCGGTCGGTACGAGCTGCGGGCGGTCACGTCCGCGAACCGCTGGGGCGTCATCTTCGAGGCGGCCGATCCCGAAGCGGGCGGCGAGCCGCGCGCGGTCGGGGTGCTCGACCCGCTCCTGATGAACGTCCCGGGCCTCGCGCCGCTCTTCGTGAGCACCGCACAGCACGCGACGGGTCGCGTCCACCCGTCGCTCGTGCGGGTGTACGAGGCGGGGTTCGAGCGCAACCTCGCCTACGTCGTCAGCGAGTGGCTCCAGGGGTGGGACCTGCACGGGGTCCTGCGACGCTGCCGGTCCTCCGGTCGCCCGCTCCCGGCGCGGCACGCGCTCACCCTCGGGACGTGGGCGGCCGAGGCGCTCGCGGCGCTGCACGCGCCCGAGCCCGACCTCCCCAACGGGGCCATCCACGGGCGCCTCGCCGCCGACAAGCTGTTCGTCCGCGAGGACGGCCGGTTCAAGCTCATCGGCATCGGCCTGCCCGAGGTGGGGCAGGAGCTGTGGCCGCTCCCCGACGACGTCGACCACTACGCGCTGCTCGCGCCCGAGCAGCTCGGCGACGGCGTCGCCGACCACCGCGCCGACGTCTACACGCTCTGCGTGCTCGTCACGACGATGTGCACGGGCCAGAACCCGTTCCAGCGGGCGAGCATCGCGAAGACCGCGGCGGCGATCACCTCCGGCGACATGAAGCCCTGCACCACCGACCGGCGCATGGCGCCCGACCTGGAGATGTTGCTGCGCCGGGGCATGTTCGTGGACCCCTCCCAGCGTCCGTCGAGCGTGGCGGAGATCGCCGAGGGCCTGAGGCCGATCCTCGCGTCGCTCGGGGGCCCCGTCGAGCCCGAGGAGTGGGCCACGTTCCTCAAGGCGCTCTTCCACTCCGACGGCCACCGGCCCGAGGGCATCCGCGAGATCGAGATCCAGGAGCGGGCGAGCCGCGTGATGACCGCGATGGATCGCTGGTCGCCGGCGTCGATGCCGCAATTCGACGCGAGCCGGATCATGACGCCGTCCGCCCCGTCGCCCCTGCCGCCCGACGAGGCGACCGAGGAGACGCCCGCCGCGGCCACGCGTACGCCCGTGTCCATCGAAGGGCCCGCGCCGCACCTCCCGGCCCCGCCGCCGAAGGCGGCAGCGCCCTCGCGCCGCGCGCCGGTGCTCGTGGGTCTCG
>JBMOQZ010000177.1:0-2103 GCA_049322475.1 Myxococcota bacterium
CTGCCCGCGGTCGCCGTCGTCGCGGCCGCGCTCGCGCGCTTCCCCGAGTGGGTGGTGGCGGTGCTCGCGGTGCCGGCGACCCTGTGGTTCCCCGGGCGAGGCTTCGCCCGCCTGCTCGGCGACGACCCACTCGCGCGCGCGATCGACGCGGTCTGGATCTCCGCGGTGCTCGCGGTCCCCGCTGTGGTGTTGGCGGCGTGGACGGGGGGCTCGGGCTGGACGGTCCTCGCCGTCGCCACCGCGTTCGCCGTCGCGGGCGCCGCGCTGCCGGCCCACCTCGCTCGCCCGCTCGACGCCCGGGCGCGCGTGGGCGCCGTCGCGGTAATGCTCGCCGTCGCCGCCGTCGCCGTGGACTGGCGCGGCGCGATCGCGCGGCCGCTGGAGCGCCACTGGTGGCACCGCGTGGCGGACGAGGGGTTCGCCGGCGAGGTCGACCCGGGCTTCGGCTGGCTCGAGCGCGCGCGGATCGGCGGGGCGTGGCGGCTCGTGCCGAAGAACCCGGAGCCGTACCTGATCGGCCCCGTCACGGGCACGGTGATGCTGGTCCTGCGGGGGCCCGTGGGCGCGACGCTCACGGCCGGCGACGCCGTGGCCCGGGTGGAGGCGGACGTCGTGGAGGACCCGGCGGAGGGGCCCGTCCCGCGCTACCTCGCGCGCGGCGCGGTCGCGCTGCCGTTCACCTCCGCCGCGGTCGCGGGCGAGCAGATCCCGCTCCGGTTGTCGCACCCCGACGAGAGCGTGCTCTACGTCGTGCCGGACACCGACGCGCTCTGGGAGCTGCACGGCCGCGGCGAGCTCCGCTTCGTGCACTACTACCAGCTGCTCAACATGGTCGAGCAGGTGCGCTGGGCGAACGAGCTCTTCGGCGAGCGCCGCGTCACGGACGTCCAGCCGCCGCTCTGGAGCTACGTCGCCGCCGCGCCGCTCGGGCTGACCGGCGGCGACCTCCCCACGCAGAGCGTGCTGTTCCTGCTCCTGCTCGTGCCGGTCGGGCTCGCCGGCGTGGCCTGCGTCCGCGCGTGGGCGCCCGCCGCGCCGCTCGGGGCCTGGCTCCTCCCCGCGGGCGCGTGCGCCGAGCACGCGAAGCTCCTGCTCGAGCCGGGCAGCGTCGGCATGCCCGACACGCTCTACACCTTCGCGATCCTCGGCGTGGTCGGGGGGGTCGCCGCCCACGACCGCCGGTACGGCGCGCAGGCGCTCCTCGCGCAGCTCTCGCGTTACCCGGGCGCGCTCGTGGCCGCGATCGCCGGGCTCCTCGCCGGCGAGCCCGCGCGCGTGGGGCGCATGCTGGCCGGCGTGCTGCTCGTGGCCGCGCTGTTCGGAGTCGGCGGGCTCTTGTCGGGGAGCCTCGACGGCTGGCTCGCGACGGTGTGGTGGGAGACCGGCCCGGAGCACTGGCACGGCGAGACCGATCCCGCCGTGCTGCTGGGCCGCGCGCCCGGCTTCTGGGCGACGTGGATCGGCTACGCCGGCTTCCTCCCGGTGCTCGCCGCCGCGCGGTGGCCGAAGGGGACGCGGATCGCGCTCGGCACCGCGCTTTTGTACTCGTGCCTCCTCGCGACCATCGACCACCGGCCGTCGCACTACTTCCTGCCGCTCGTGCACCTCTCGGCCGTGGCGGGCGCGTGTACGGCGGCGGCGGGCGGGCCGATCCTGCGCGTGGGCGTCCCGTTGCTCGGCCTGCTCGGCCTGTGGGGCGCGTACACGTCCGTGCCCGTCACGGGTTGAGGTTGTGGAAACCTCGATCGGCCCGACTGTGCCGCCACCTTCCCCGCGTTGTGCAGAATTCCCCCCGCAGGTTCTCCCCAGAGTTGTCCATAGGCGCTCGCGGCCGCGGGCGTGGTAGAGTCGGGGCCATGAGCGAAGAACCTCAGCTCCCGACCGCGTCGAAGAGCCTCCTGGCCGAGTTCTGGGACTTCATCGTCCACGAGAAGATCTGGTGGATGACGCCCATCGTCGTCGTGCTGCTCGCGATGGTCGCCTTCATCCTGTTCGCCGAGGCGAGCCCGGTCCTGCCGTTCATCTACGCGCTGTGATCAGCGGCACCGCCGCGAGCCCGCGTCGCAGGCCACGGTCACGCGCTCGCCCGCGGCGAGCGTGATC
>JBMOQZ010000178.1:0-18751 GCA_049322475.1 Myxococcota bacterium
GTGCGGGGGGCGGCGGGCGTGACGCGGGCCGCCACGAGCGGGGTCCGTGGGCCGGCACGAGCGTGGGCCGTTGGCGGCCACGAGCGGGGTCCGTGGGCCGGCACGAGCGTGGGCCGTTGGCGGCCACGAGCAGGGTCCGTGGGCCGGCACGAGCGGGTCCGAGCGGGGTCCGACTGCCGGCAGGAGCAGGGGCCTCGCCGCGCTCGCCGTGCCGGGCGCCGCCGTCGGCCCGTGTACCCCCACGCCGTGACGCCCACCCCGCCCCCCTGGACCCCACATGTTAGCAGTGCTAACATATGGCTCATGGACCGCCCCACCCCTCCGACCTGGCACCGAAAGGTCCGCTACCACCACGGCCACCTCCGGGACTCCGCGCTGGCGCGCGGGCGCGAGATCGTGACGCGGCACGGCCCGCTTGCCCTCACGCTCCGCGGCCTCGCGCGCGACCTCGGGGTCTCGGCCACGGCGCTCGTGCGCCAGTTCCGCAACATCGCCGGCCTCCGCGCGGCCGTCGCGGAGCACGGGCTGCGGGCGATCGTGGCCGCCAGCTCCCTCGACCCGCGGTCGCCCGCGACGTCCACCCGCGCCGCGGCGATCGCGTGGGTCGACTTCGCGGCGGCGAACGCGGGCCTCTACCGCCTCGTGGCGGGGGAGACGTGGCACGAGCGCGAGGCCCGGAGTGGATACCACGGTGTCATCCGCGTGCCGTCCCCCCGCGTCTACCTCGAGAACACGCTCGCCCACGGACGCCGGCAGAGCCACCTCGAGCGCGCCCGCGGCCTCGCGATCGTGCTGCACGGACTCGCGCTGGCGCGCATCGACGGCGCCCCCGCGGACGACGTCGCCCGCGAGCTGGATCGCGCCGTGCAGGCCTTCGCCCCGTTATGAGGCCCGCCCCCGGGAGGTCCGCCGTGGAGACGAAGCGCTACGTCCCGCAGCACAAGGTCCGGATCGTCACGGCCGCCTCGCTGTTCGACGGCCACGATGCGTCGATCAACATCATGCGGCGGCTCCTGCAGGCGGGCGGCGCCGAGGTCGTCCACCTCGGGCACAACCGCTCGGTCGCCGACATCGTCGACGCCGCCATCCACGAGGACGCGCAGGCGATCGCGGTCAGCTCGTATCAGGGCGGCCACATGGAGTACTTCCGCTACATGCGGAAGCTCCTCGTGGACCGGGGGCACGCCTACGTGAAGGTGTTCGGCGGGGGCGGCGGCGTCATCGTCCCCGACGAGATCCGCGCGCTGCACGCCGACGGCGTCGAGCGGGTGTACTCGCCCGAGGACGGCCGGCGCCTCGGCCTGCAGGGCATCATCAACGATCTTCTCCGCCGCGCGGACTTCGACGTGCCCGCCAACGTCGAGACGCCGAGGCTCGTCGCGGGCGACGTCGCCTCGCTCGCGCGCGCGATCACGCTGCTCGAGCGGGAGCGCGCGGGCCTCGGGGTGCTGCCGGAGGAGCTGCGGGAGCTGGTGGAGGGCCCGGTCCCCGACGTGCCGGTCGTCGGCATCACCGGCACCGGCGGCGCGGGGAAGTCCTCGTTCACCGACGAGCTCGTCCGCCGCTTCCGCGCCGACCACCCGGACCGCCGCATCGCCGTCCTCTCCGTCGACCCGACCCGCCGCAAGACCGGCGGCGCGCTGCTGGGCGACCGCATCCGCATGAACGCGCTGGACGAGGGCGTGTTCATGCGCTCGCTCGCGACGCGCGAGGAGAAGGGCGAGCTCTCGGCCGCCACCCACGGCGCGGTCCGCCTCTGCAAGGCGGCGGGCTACCAGCTGGTGATCGTCGAGACGAGCGGAATCGGCCAGGGCGACATGGGCATCGTGGACCTGTCCGACCTCTCGATCTACGTCATGACGCCGGAGTACGGCGCGGCGACGCAGCTCGAGAAGATCGACATGCTGGATCACGCCGACCTCGTGGTCCTCAACAAGTTCGAGCGCCGCGGGGCGGAGGACGCGCTCCGTGACGTCCGCAAGCAGGTAAAGCGCAACCGTGAGCTCTTCACGGTGCCGGACGAGGCGCTGCCAGTCTTCGGCACCATCGCCTCGCAGTTCAACGATCCGGGCGTCAACGCCGCGTACCTGCACCTCCACGGGAAGCTCGGCTGGGGCCCGTCGAAGGTCCCCGACCCGGGCACGCGAGCGTCGCCGCCCCGCCGCCGCATCCTCCCCCCGGAGCGCGGCCGCTACCTCGGCGAGATCGCCCAGACCGGCCGCGCCTACCGGCGGCACGTCGAGGACGAGGCGAGGCGCGCGCGCAAGCGCTGGCAGCTCGAGGCCGCGGCCGAGGCGGTCCCCGACGCGAAGGACGCGATCCTCGCCGCCCGCCCCGAGGTCGGCGCAGAGACCGCCCGCCTCGTCCGCGAATGGCCCGCGCACCGCGCCGCCTTCGCCGGCGACGAGTACGTGTACAGCGTCCGCGGCAAGGAGATCCGCCAGCCGCTCAAGTCCGAGAGCCTCTCGCACCTGAAGATCCCCCGCATCGCGGTCCCCCGCTTCGAGGACGCCGGCGAGATCGTGCGCTGGTGCGGCCTCGAGAACTTCCCGGGCTTCTTCCCGTACACCGCGGGTGTCTTCCCGCTGAAGCGCACGCAGGAGGAGCCCAAGCGGATGTTCGCCGGCGAGGGCGGCCCCGCGCGGACGAACGCGCGGTTCCACTACCTGTGCCGGGGCGAGCCCGCGAAGCGGCTGTCCACCGCGTTCGACAGCGTCACGCTCTACGGCGAGGACCCCCACGAGCGCCCCGACATCTACGGCAAGATCGGCGAGTCGGGCGTGAGCGTCCCCACGCTCGACGACATGAAGATCCTCTACGGGGGCTTCGACCTCTGCGACCCTTCGACGTCGGTCTCGATGACCATCAACGGGCCCGCGCCGATCCTGCTCGCGATGTACTTCAACACCGCGATCGACCAGGCGCTCGCCCGCCTCGGCCCGGATGCGACGGAGGAGCAGCGCGCGAAGGTGCGCGCGGGCGTCCTGCGGCAGGTCCGCGGCACGGTGCAGGCCGACATCCTCAAGGAGGACCAGGCCCAGAACACCTGCATCTTCTCGACCGAGTTCGCGCTCAAGATGATGGGCGACATCCAGGCGTATTTCGTGGAGAACGACGTCCGGAACTACTACTCGGTCAGTATCAGCGGCTACCACATCGCCGAGGCGGGCGCGAACCCGGTCAGCCAGCTCGCGTTCACGCTCGCGAACGGCTTCACGTTCGTCGAGTACTACCTCGCGCGGGGCATGAAGATCGACGACTTCGCCCCGAACCTCTCGTTCTTCTTCAGCAACGGGCTCGACCCCGAGTACACCGTCATCGGGCGGGTCGCCCGGCGCATCTGGTCCGTCGCGATGCGCGAGCGCTACGGCGCCGACGAGCGCAGCCAGAAGCTGAAGTACCACGTCCAGACGAGCGGCCGGTCGCTGCACGCCCGCGAGATCCAGTTCAACGACATCCGCACCACGCTGCAGGCGCTGCTCGCGCTCTTCGACAACTGCAACTCGCTCCACACCAACGCCTACGACGAGGCGATCACGACGCCGACCGAGGAGTCCGTGCGTCGCGCGATGGCGATCCAGCTCATCATCAACCGCGAGCTCGGGTGGGCGAAGAACGAGAACCCGCTCCAGGGCAGCTTCGTCGTCGACGAGCTCACCGATCTGGTCGAGGAGGCCGTGCTCGCCGAGTTCGAGCGCATCGACGCGCGCGGCGGCGTGCTGGGCGCGATGGAGACCCAGTACCAGCGCGGGAAGATCCAGGAGGAGTCGCTCTACTACGAGCAGAAGAAGCACGACGGCAGCCTGCCCATCGTGGGCATCAACACCTACCAGGACCCGACCACCCTCGGCGACGACTGGGAACCGCCCCCCGTGGAGCTCCGCCGCGCGACCAACGAGGAGAAGGACGCCCAGATCGCCGCCCTCCGCCGCTTCCAGGCGGCCCACGCCGACGAGGCGCCGGCGGCGCTCGCCCGGCTGAAGGAGGTCGCGCTCGCGGGCGAGAACATCTTCGCGGAGCTGATGCGGACGGTGCGCGTCGCGAGCCTGGGACAGATCACCCACTCGCTCTACGAGGTGGGTGGGGCGTACCGGCGCAACCTGTAGGCTAAGGTGCGCTGACATGGCCACGGCGGGCGAGCGCATCGGACCCTTCGAGCTCGTGGACCCGCTCGCCGGTGGGCCCCGGGCGACGTTGTGGCGCGCCCGACGTGCCGACGGCAGCGACCACCGCACCCGCGAGGTCGTGATGCGCGTCGCCGACAACCCCTACGACGAGGGTGTCCTCGACGCGCTGCGGCGCGAGTACGAGACGTTGCTCGCGATGGGCGACGACCGGCTGCCGCGGGCGGTCGGGTTCTACGCCGGGCGAGGCGCGGTCGCGGTCGAGCACGTGCCCGGCGTCACCCTGCGCGACGTGCTGCGCGCGGTCGCGGCGGGGACCATCGACCTCGACCTCGCCACCGCCGTCGACGTGATCGTCGAGGTCGCCTACGCGCTGCGCCACGCCCACGCGATCGTGCGCGAGGAGGGCCGCATCGTGCACGGCGCGCTCGACGCCGACGCCGTGCGGCTCACCGCAGGCGGACGCGTGGTGGTGTGCGGGTTCGGTGCGCCCGATCGTCCGCCGGGGACGGCCCCCGAGCAGGCGGACGGGCGCGAGGCGGACGCGCGCACCGACCAGTGGCTGCTCGGCGCGCTCGCGCTCGACGTGCTTCGGTTCGCGAAGGAGATCGCCCCCCACGGCCCGCTCGACGACGCGAACGCGGTCCTCGCCGCGCTGCAGCGCGCCTCGCCGCCGCTGCACCGCGCGATCGTCCGGATGCTCGCCCGCACGCCCGCGCAGCGGCACACCCACGAGGAGCGGATGCTCGCCGAGCTCCTCGCCGCCGCGCGGCAGATCGGGGGCGTGTCGCGGCGGGGCGAGGTCGCCGCGAAGACCCTCGCCTTCGGCCGCCCCGCCGGGGAGAAGCCCCCGAGCCTCGCCGTGGAGGCCACCGGAGCGCCCCCCACCGTCGAGCTGCGTCCCGAAGGCGCGGGCTTCGACGCCGGGCCCGAGGCGCCGACGGAGGACGCGCGCGCCGAGCCGGCCCCGTCGCCGGGCGTGCCCGAGGAGGCGCCGCCCCCCTGGCGCCCGCCGCGCATCCGCAGCGGCCCGGCCACGCTCGCGGGGGTCCCGAAGCCGCGCCAGAACACGCCGCCCGCGCCGGTCGCGCCGGAACCCGAGGTCGCCCCGCGGCGCCTGTCTGCCCAGCGCCCCACCGTGTCGGCGGTGCCGGACTGGCTGGTCGTCGCCTTCCTCGCCGTGTTGCTGGGGGTGGGGCTCCTCGCGTTGTGGCTGCGCTTCGGCCGGGGCTGAGGGTTAGGAGAGGGGCATGGTCGAGGTCCTCGCGGTCCGCACGCCGACCGTGCCCCCCGCGACACACACCAACTGCTACCGCGTGGGCGACACGATCATCGACCCGGCGTCCCCCTGGGAGGACGAGCAGGAGCGGCTCGCCGCGTGGGTGGGGCGCGGTGTCCGTCGCGTCGTGATCACCCACCACCACCCGGATCACGTCGGCGGCGTCCCCGACCTCGCGCGGCGCACGGGCGCGGAGGTGTGGGCGCACCGCGACGCGCGCGTGCCCTTCCCCGTGGATCGGCGCCTCGACGACGGTGATACATTCGACACATCCGCGGGTGTGTTGCGTTGCCTCCACACGCCCGGCCACGCCGACGGGCACCTGTGCTTCCTGCACGAGTCCTCGGGCGAGCTGATCGCGGGCGACATGGTCGCCGGCTTCGGCACCATCGTGCTCGCCCCGCCCGAAGGGCACCTCGCGACCTACCTCGCCAGCCTCGAGCGGCTCGTCCCGCTCTGCGGGAAGATCTGGCCGGCGCACGGGCCGCCCGCGGACGACGGGCCGGCCCTGTTGCGTCAGTACGTGACACACCGACACGTGCGGACGGCTCAAGTGGTCGCGGCGCTGGCGCGCCCGCGGTCGCCCCGGGAGGTCGCGGAGCACGTCTACGCGGGCATCCCGGGCGTGGACCTCGCGCTCGCGACGCTGCAGGCGCGGGCGCACCTCCAGTGGCTCGCCGAGGTCGGACGCGCGCGGGAGATCGACGGGAAGTGGGAGCTGCATGCCGAAGTCTGAGCTGGGCAAGAGCGTCGAGAGCCTCGGCCGCGCGCTGGAGAGCGCCGCGGGGCAGCTCTTCGGCGAAAAAGTCATCGGGAAGGAGCTGGCGCCCGACCAGGTCGCGATCTCCGAGGAGACGGACGCGGCCATGCGCAAGGCCGGGGAGGAGATCGGCCGGGTCCTGCACGCCGCGGGCGAGGGGCTCAAGGCCCACCCCCTCGACCCCGCCGCGGCGCTGGAGGAGGCGAAGGCCCACAAGGACGACCTCATCGAGGGCGAGCCCGGGCTCACGCGCCTGTCGATCGGCATCAAGCACCTCGGGGGCGGCCTCTTCAAGGTCGCCGAGGGCGTGCTCGACACCGTCGCGCCGAAGAAGAAGCCCGATGCGCCTCGATAGCGGCCTGTTCGTCACGGGCACGGACACGGGCGTCGGGAAGACGGTCGTGACGGCGTCGCTGGCGGCGTCGCTCGCGCGGGCGGGCGTGCGCGTCCGCGCGCTGAAGCCCGTCGCGTCGGGAGTGCCCGCCGGCGAGGCGGGCGAGGACGCGGAGCTGCTCGCGCGCGCGTCCGGACACGCGCCGGCGTCCGCCATCCGGCTCCGCGCCCCGCTTTCGCCGCACCGCGCGGCCGCCCTCGAGGGGACGGCCGTCGTGGTCGACGCCGTCGCCGGCTGGGTGCGCGACAACGCGGGAGAGGTCACGCTCGTGGAGGGGGTCGGGGGCTGGGAGGTGCCGCTGGCGCCGCCCTTGCGGGTCAGCGACCTCGCCGTCGCGCTTGGGTTCCCGGTGCTGGTGGTCGCGCCCAACCGGCTGGGGGTCCTGAACCACACGCTCCTGACGGTGGAGGCGGTGCGCCGGCGTGGGCTCGTCGTGGCCGGCGTGGCGCTCGTCGGGGGCGCGGGCGACGACCCGTCCGCCGCGCACAACCTCGCGGATTTGCGCGGGTTGCTCGAGGGGGTCGCCGTCCGTCCGTTCCCGTGGCTCGCCGATCTGACCGTCGAGCGCCTCGCCGAGGCCGGGCGCGGCCTGCTCGCCTACTCCACCGCCGCGTAGGCCACCGCCGACGCCCCCGCGGCCCGCCCGCCCTGGTAGCAGGCGGCGACGCTGCCGGAAAAACCTTCGCCGCCGCCGCCGCCGACGATCATGCCGGCGACCTCGCCCGCCGCGAAGAGCCCGGGGATCGGCAGGCCGTCGGCGTCGAGCACCGCGCCGCTCGTGTCGGTGGCGACGCCGCCGAAGTTCTTGCCGAGGCCGGGCACGAGGCGCACGGCGTACCAGACGTCGCTCTCGAAGGGCGCGAGGCCGCGGACGGGCCGGCCCCAGGGGTCGCCGGAGCCGGCGGCGATCGCCGCGTTGTAGCCGTCGACCTCCGCTTGCAGGCCCTCGGCGTCGATCCCCGTCGCGGCGGCCAGGTCGGCGAGCGAGGGGGCCGACCAGATGTCGGGGGACACCGACAGGACGTGGGCGGCGTCGACGCTCTCGGGGGCCGTCGGCGCGGCCCAGCGGTAGCCGGGGCGCGAAAACCCCAGCGCGAGCGCCTGCTCCTCGGTGAGGACCACGAAGACGTCGCCGGGCGGAAGCGCGTCGAAGAGGTCCATCGACTCGATGACCTCGTCCGCGACGAAGCGCCCGCCGTCCTCGCCGACGACGAGGCCGTCCTCGAAGCCGACGACGAGCAGGCCCTCCTCGGTGGAGTCCGGGTCGGGGATCGAGTGCACGTAGGCGACGAAGTCGTCCTCGTCCGCCATCGCGGCCCCCACCGCGGCGAGGAACGGCAAGCCGCCGCCGTTCGCCTGGGGGTTGTTCTCGAAGACGACGTCGCGGCCCTCGAGGCGGGGGTCGGCGGCCCGCGCGCGGTCGAGGTCGCGGAGGAAGCCGCCGGTGGCGATCACCACGGCGCCCGCGCGCGAGCGGCCCTCGAGCCCGGTGGCGAGGTCGACCCAGCGGACGCCGACGATCGCGCCATCCTCGATCCAGGGCTCGGTGACCTCGACGCTCGTGCGGAGCTCGCCGTCGAACGCCACGATCAGCGGGTGGAATTCGTCGACCTGGCCCCAGTTCAGCGTGTGCAGCCGGGCGATCCACCCGACGTCGATCTCGCCCCCCACCTGCTCGACGGTCAGCCCGTAGTTGTCGGCGAGCCACTCCAGCGTGGGGCCGCTCTCGTCGAGGAACGCCCGGACGCCCGGGTGATCGCCCGAGACGCCGGTGATCGACTCCCACGCGGCGGCGGCGCCCTCCGGCGTGTCGACGATGCCGAGCTCCGCCTGCCAGCGGCTGCCGGTGGCGAAGGCGAGGCCCCCGAGGATCAGGCCGAGGCCCGGGTAGTCGTCGCGCTCGAGCACCAGCACCGAGGCGCCCGCCTCGCGCGCCGTGAGCGCCGCGGCCATGCCCGCCGGGCCGGAGCCGACGACCACGACGTCGAAGGCCTCGGCGGGCTCGCCCGTGTCGGATGTGTCGGTGGATGTATCGGCCAGCGTCGTGACCGCGCCGGTGTCGTCGGCGGGGGTGGGCGTCGTTTCCGTGTCGACCGGGGGCGCGTCCGAGGGGCGCGACCAGTTCGGCGGCGCCTCGGCATCGCACGCGAGCAGCCAGTGGAGCATGTTCGAACGGTACACTACGAAGGAGGGACGATGCTCGATCCGATCCCGTCGGCTCCCGCGTTCGACTGCGCCGACTGCGGCGCCTGCTGCCGCGAGGCCTACCACGCCGTCGAGGTCCACCCGCGGGATCGCTTCGTGCGCCTCCACCCGGACCGCGTCGCGCGCGAGGAGGGGCGTCTCGTCGTGATGCGCGCGGGGCTCCGTTGTGCGTGCCTCACCGGCGACGTCGGCACCTTCGCCTGCGACCGCTACGCGGACCGCCCGAAGACCTGCCGCGACTTCGAGCGCGGCGGGGAGAACTGCGCGGAGGCGCGCAAGCGGGTGGGCCTGCGTTGAGCCTACGCCGGCTCCGCCACCCTCCCCACCCGCTCCGCCGCCTCCGCCAGCAGCGCGATCGCCCGCGCCACCGCGCGCTGGTCCTCCAGCGAGAGGGCCGCGATCAGGTCCGCCGTCGCCCGCGCGCGCAGCTCCAGCAGCGCCGCGAGCACGTACGCCCCGCGCTCCGAGGCGTGGATGCGCAACGCCCCGGCGTCGGGCCCGCCCTCGCAGGTGACGAACCCGTCCCGCGCGAGCGCCCGCGCGTCCCGCGCCACCTCGGACGCGGGCCAGCCGAGGAACGCGCCGAGCTCGCCGGCGGACTGCTCGCGGTCGAGCGACATGAGCAGCGCCACCTGACGCAGCGTGAGGTCGCCCATCGGCGCGGCGCGGAGCAGATCCGCGGCCCAGCGGCCCCACCCGCGGCGCATGCGCGCGAGCTGCCCCCGCAGCGCGCGGAGATCCACCCCCATGTCCCGAAGGTGCACACGCCTCAGGGCAGGGGCGGCAGCTCCGCGTTCGCCGGCGCCCGGAGCCCCATCCACCGCGCGAGCGTGGGGGCCACCTGCCGCGGGTCGACCGTGCCGGCGGGCGCCGCGCTCGGGCCGAGCGCGAGGATGGGCACCACACGGTCGTAGGGCCAGGGCGTGCCGTGGTCGCTGCCGGTCTCACCGAGCTCGGGCTGCTTCCAGATCCAGCCCTCGGCGGGCACGACGATCACGTCGGGCACGCGGTCGGGGACGAAGCAGGCGGCGCGCTCCGCGGCGAAGGCCCCCTCGGGCGAGCCCTTCGGCGCGGCGACGGCGATCCCCGGGACCTTCGCGAGCGCCTCGACCACCCGTGGGACGTCGGCCTCGGGCACGTGGAAGCCCGGCTCCTGGAACGTGACGCCGAGCTCGTGCGCGAGCTTCTCGCCGTCGAGCCAGCCGATCGGGCGATCGTTCCCGCCGTGGTCGGAGGTGAGGATCGCCGCCCACTTCCCCGGGCCCACGCGCGCGTCGAGCGCCGCGAAGAGCCGCTCCAGCTCGGCGTCGAGGCGCAGGAGCGCGTCCTTCGCCTCGTGGCTCGCCGGCGTGAAGGTGTGGCCCACGCCGTCGACGTGGGAGTAGCTGATGCCGAGCAGATCGGGGACGGAGTCGTCGCCGAGGCCCAACGCGTCGACGCCGGCGAGCGCGGCGTCGGTGAGCAGGGTGCCGCTGTGCGGGCTCGAGAAGAAGGCCTCCACGTTCGTGGCCGGCGGGTGGGGGAAGGTGCGGCCGTAGCCGGCGATGTCCTGCTCGATGGGGTCGTCGTCGAGCCCGGGCCACGGGCGCGTGGCGGTCCACTCCAGCGCCTGCAGGGCGGCGATGCGGTCTGCGTCGGGCAGCCACGACGGGCCCTCGAAGCGGACGGCGTTGCCCGCGAAGTCCCAGCGGGGCCAGACCGCCTCGGTGGGGGTCCTCCCGCCGAGGATCCGCGCCGCGCGCTCCTTCAGCGAGAGCGTCAGCACCTTGCCGCCCGCCTCGGCCACCACGTCGGCGAGCGTCTCCGCGCGCAGGAGCGCCGGGTCGCCCGCGCGGACGGGCTGTCCGCCCTCGAGCCAGCGGTTGTGGGGGATGCCGTGGACGTTCGGCGACGCGCCCGTCGAGATCGTGGCGTGACCGACCGCGGTGACGGTGCAGCCCCAGGGGTACTCCGCGGTCGCGCGCCAGCCCCGCTCCAGCCGCGCGAAGCCGCCGGTGACGTGGGGCCGGACCGCCTCGTAGAGCGAGGCGGTGAGCTGGTCGACGACGACGAGCGCCACGACGCGCGGCGGCTCCGGGGGTGGCGGAGGCGCCTCGGGGGGCAGATGCGCGCAGCCGAGGAGGGCGAGGATCACAGGGCGCTCCCGAAGCCGACGAGCTCGAGCAGGAGGTCGAGGGCGAGCTGGTAGGTGCCGTTCGCGAAGAGGAAGATCTGCACGATCAGGCTCACGGCGGAGAACCCGAGCAGGATCGACGCGAAGAGCTTGAGCCGGCGGATCGCCGGCCCGCGGTCGCGCGGGAGCACGCCGGTCTCGACGCGGTGGAGCTCCTCCTCGCAGAGCTGCCAGCACCAGATCGTCAGCGCCGCGCCCGGCACGCCGGTGAAGCAGGTGACGCCGAACGCGCACAGCAAACCGGCGACGCCGAGCAGGAGCGCGATGCGCGGGGTGCGGTCGAGGACCTCGGGCGGCGCCTCCTTCCCTCGTCCCGAGAAGACGTCGTCGACCGTGCTCACGCCCGCTCGCCCTTCGACTCGTCGACGCCGAGCAGGTGGCAGAGGTCGCGCACGTAGGGGCCGGACAGCTCGGGCACGTCGACGAGCCGGCCGTCCGCGCCCTTCGCGAGCACCCCCTCCTCCTCGAAGGCGCGCACGGCGTTCTCGAGGTTGGCGAGGTTGAGCGCCTCGGGACGGGCGATCTCGTCGACGGCGAGCAGCGTCTTGCCGAGCGCGAGCGCGTCGCGGGACAGGTCCTTCGGGGCGAGCGGCGACCGCGCGGCGCGGATCGTCCGCAGGACGAGCAGGTACGACTCGAGGAAGTTCGCCACGAGGTTGGCGATCTCGGTGACGCGCACGCGCTCGACCACCTGCACGGCGTCGCCGTCGTCGCGGAGCGCCCCGTACGCCACGAGCGCGCGCACCGCGCGGGCCTCGAGCTCGTACACGTCGGCGTCGGGGTCCAGCACGAACTCGTAGCGGAGCAGGAACTGCTGGAGCCGGAACCGGCGGGCGACGGCGTCGCGGTCGACGGTGTCGCTGCCGAGCGCGCGGACGGCGGTCGCGTAGTAGGCGGCGGGCGCGAAGGCGTGGATGAGCGTGTTCTTGTAGTACTCGAGCGTCACGCGCCGCTCGGCGACGATGGACCAGACGCGCCCGTGGTCCTCCTCGAGCGGGAGCACCATCTTGCCCTTCGCGAAGCGGCCGAGCGCCTCCTCGAGGATGCCGTCGACGTGGCGGACGGACCCGGCCTCGGGCACGCCGGCGGCGGCGAGGAACTGGCGGAGGCGCTCCACGCGGGCGCGCAGCTCCTCGTGGCGGACGCCCCGCCGCGGGTGGGCGAGGATCGCGGTGGCGACGAGCGCCGTGGGCAGCGCGATCGCCTGCGCGTTGATGCGGTGGAGGAGCCGCTCGCCGGTGGCCATCAGGATCTCGTGGCGGCGCGCCTTCGGAAGCGAGGGCCAGTCGACCCCGCCGAGGATCCCGCGCGCGGACAGGGGCTCGCCGACGCGCAGGTACACCTTCCCGTAGCGGTTCTTGAGCACGCCCGTGGCCTTGACCACCTGCGCGACGTCCTCCTTCTCCTTGCGCGCGCCCTGGAGCTCGCGCGCGTACGCCCGCTCCTCCGCGATCTGCTCGTAGTTGATGTAGATCGGCAGGAACGTGACCTCGCGGTCCTCGCGCGCGTCGGCCGCGGCGTCGAGCACCATGCCGAGCACGCCGGCCTTCGGCGGCAGGAGCTTGCCGGTGCGCGAGCGCCCGCCCTCGATGAAGAACTCGACGGGGACCTCGGTGCGGACGAGCTCGTGGAGGTAGCGGGCGAACACCACGGGGAAGACGCGGTCGCCGGAGAACGAGCGCCGCACGAAGAACGCGCCCATGCGCCGGAACATCGCGCCGAGCGGCCAGAACGAGAGGTTCTCGCCGGCGACGATGTGGGGGATGACGACGTCGTGCTCGTAGAGCAGGCTCGAGATCAGCAGGTAGTCGAGGTGGGAGCGGTGGCACGGCACGAGGATCGGCGTGCCGGCGCGCAGGGCCGCGCGGATGCGGTCGATGTCCTCGGGCCGCACGTCGACGCCCGAGTAGATGCGGTTCCAGATCTGGCGGCAGGCCCACGCGGCGATCCGGACGGCCGGGAACGAGAAACGCGCGGCGATGTGGTCGAAGGTCTTCGCGACCTTCGCCTCCACCCTCTCGACCGGCAGGCCGGTGGCGGCGGCCTCGCGCGCGACGAGGTCGGCGACCTCGCGGCTCTGGAGCACCTGCCGGCGGACGAACCCCCGAGGGCGCGCGCGCGGGCCGCGGACGACGCGGGCCTCGCGGTAGAGGTAGCGCCGGAGCACGAGGCGCAGCGCCTTGAGCCGGCGCGAGGCGGGCTCGGCGCCGTAGCGCGCCGCCCAGTCGGCGAGCGCGATGGGCTCGCCCACCTGGACGAGCGCGTCGCCCTGCCGCGTCGTGAGCGCGAGCAGCTTGCCGAGGGCGCCGGGGTTGTCCTCCGTGCCGAGCAGGAAGCGGCCGACCTCGGTGCGCGCCGGCTCGGGCGAGCGGTTCCAGATCACGACGACCGGAAGAACCTGGATGGGGCGCTCGGTGCGCGCCTGGGCCTCCAGCAGCGCCGGGATCGGGTCGGGCTCCTCGCGGCGGGGGAGGACGGCGTCGCGCGGGGGCACGAGGAAGACGCACACCGGGCGGCCGCCGGCGAGGGTCTGGGCGAGCCAGCCGCTGTCGATCGCGTCGGGGGGCGTCTCGCCCCGGACGCGCCGGACGAGCGCGCGGGCGGCGTCACCCACCGGCATCCACCCGGTCGCGTCGACGCCGTTGGTGAACACGGGCAGCGGCAGGCGGCGGTCGACGAGCACGCGGTTGAGCGCGAGCCAGTCGACGTGCGAGCGCGTGTGCAGGACGAAGACGACGGGGCCCGCCTCGGCGGCCTTGCGCACGCGCTCCGCCGAGTGGTCCTCCATGCGGAGGTTGCGGAAGAAGAAGGGCAGCCCCAGCAGGTAGTAGAGCGGCCCGAACCCGCGCAGCATCCCGGAGCGGTAGAGCTCGGGGGTGGTGCGCGGGTCCGGCCGCGCGGGCGGGGTCGCCGGCGGTGTCGCCAGCCGTGTCGCCGGCCGTGTCGCCGGTGTCGCCGGTGTCGCAGCCGGTGGTCACCGCGGCGTCCGCGTCGTCGCAGTCGCCGGCGACCTCGACGTAGCCGTCGAGGGCCTCGCAGCCGAGGTAGACCTCGGCGTCGCCGCCGGCGCCGTCGCCGTCGGCGTCGAGCCAGTAGGCCATCCGCGGGTCGCAGGCGCGGGGCGTCTCGTCGAAGTCGGGGAGCTCGCCGCAGGCGGCGAGCAGGCAGGCGACCACGAACAGGCGGACCGGCGGCATCGCGCCTCCGTAACCGTCAGGCGAGCCCCTCGGCGACGACGTCGTCCCAGCTGCGCACCCATGGCTCGCACCGGCGACCGCGCCAGGCGTTCACGGCGTCGACGAGGTCCTCGCCGACGGTGCCGGCGTCGCCCACGAGGAGCCGGCAGTCGCCGACGTCGGTGGCGACCACCGGCGTGCCCTGGGCGCGGTACGCGAGGATCTTGAGCGGGCAGAACCAGGGCGGCGCGTCCGGCGCGTAGGGGGCGAGGCCCACGTCCATCGCGGCGACGAGGTGGGGGACGCGCGCCTCCTCCACCTGCCCGACCCGGATCGCGCGCGCGTGTTCCACGTGGAACGGGCCGTCGCCGACGAGCAGCGCCACGGCGTCCGGGACGGCGTCGAGCAGGGCGGGGACGCGCTCGACGCCGTGCCATGGCTTCATGCTGCCGAGGAAGCCGAGCACGAACTTCCCATCGAGGCCGAGCGCCCGGCGGGTGGCCTCGCGGTCGCCGGCGGCGGGCGCGACGCCGTTGGGGACGTGGCGGACGTCGCGGCACCCGAGCGATCGCAGCCAGTCGGCGAGCCAGGCGCTGACGGCGAGCACGCGGGGCGCGGCGAGGAGCACGTCGCGCTCCCAGGCCTCGGCCCACGCGCGGCGGCGAACCGTCTCGTACCGGAGCCGCTCCTGCACGAGCGGCGCGTTGACCTCGAGGATGAAGGGGCAGCCGGTGGCGGCGTGGACCTTCCAGCCGGCGTCGGAAAAAAGCGCGTGGCGCTCCCACACCAGCGTGGGGTCGAGGCGCATCGCGGCCCGGGCGACGCGCCGCGCCGTCCAGACCTCGGTGTACTCGCGGAAGGCGGCGAGCCAGCTCGGCCAGCCCGGCACGCCGACGGAAACGACGGGAACGTCGACGCTGCCGTGGTCGCCGCGATGATCGAGCTCGCGCGCGCACACGACGGCCGCCGGCTTGAGCGCGCCGGCGATGCCGCGCAGGTGCGCGGAGGACCCCGACGGGCCCCGCAGGGGGATGCCCGGGGCGGCGGAGAGGAGGAGGCGGGACACCGGCCGGCGCCGGTCAGGCCCGGAAGGCCCGCTCGAGGTCCGCCGTCAGGTCGTCGACGTGCTCCAGGCCCACCGACAGGCGGACGAGCCCGTCCGCGATACCGATCTCGCGCCGCTTGTCGGGCTCGATGCTCGCGTGGGTCATGAGCGCGGGCAGCTCGATGAGCGACTCCACCCCGCCGAGGCTCTCGGCGAGCGTGAAGACGCGCGTGGCCTCCACGAACCGCTTCGCGCGGGCGAGGTCGCCCTTGAGATCGAAGCTGATCATCCCGCCGAAGCCGCGCATCTGTCGCTTCGCGACGGCGTGGTTCGGGTGGGACGCCAGCAGGGGGTGATACACGCGTGACACATCCGGATGTTTCACCAGCCAGTCCACGAGCTTCAGGCCCGTCTCCTGGTGGCGGTCCATGCGGACGTGCAGCGTCTTGAGCCCGCGCAGCGTGAGCCAGCAGTCCATCGGGCCCGGCACGGCGCCGGCGGCGTTCTGCAGGAACTTGAGCTGGGTGTAGGCCTCGGTGTGGTTGGTGACGACCACGCCGCCGACCACGTCGGAGTGGCCGTTGAGGTACTTTGTGGTGCTGTGCACCACGAAGTCGGCGCCGAGCTCGAGCGGGCGCTGGAAGTAGGGGGTCGCGAAGGTGTTGTCGACGACCACCTTCGCGCCGACCGCGTGGGCACGCTCGCAGACGGCGGCGATGTCCGCGACCTTGAGCAGCGGGTTGGTGGGCGTCTCGAGCCACACGAGCTTCGTCCCGGCCGGGACGTCGACGTGGCGCGAGAAGTCCACGTACGAAAAGCGCAGGCCCCAGTGCTTGTGCACCTTGTCGAACAGCCGGTAGGTGCCGCCGTACACGTCGTCGCCGCAGACGACGGCGTCGCCCGGGCGACACACAACACGTGTCAGCGTGTCGGTCGCCGCGAGGCCCGACGCGAAACAGAGGCCGTGCTTGCCACCCTCGAGCGCCGCGAGGCACGCCTGCAACGGCGTGCGCGTGGGGTTGTCGGTGCGGCTGTACTCGTAGCCCTTGTGGTCGCCCACCGCCGGCTGCGCGTACGTCGACACCTGGTAGATCGGCGTCATCACCGCGCCGGTCGTGGGGTCGGGCTCCTGGCCGGCGTGGATCGCGAGGGTCTCGAACCGGCCGTCGCTCACTGGCGATCCCGGTGCGCGCCCGTCACCCGCGCGATGTAGTCGATGAGATCGATGCGCGTGATGATGTCGACCGGCTTTTGGCCGGCGACGACGAGCGCCACCTTGGAGCGCTTGAAGAGCTCGGTGAGGACGGCCACCTCGGTGGTCTCGTCGACGGTGCACCACGTGGCCTCGACGAGGTCGCGCACGACGATGTCGCCGCGCCCGCCGGTGAGCGCGCGCTCGAGCAGGCGGTTCTCGGTGAGGATGCCGAGCACCTTGCCGTCCTCCACCACCGGCACCTGGGAGATGCCGTGCAGCTTCAGGAGCCCGATGACCTCGGTGACGCGCTGGTCGGGGCGGGCGGTCACGAGCTCGCGGCGGCGGCCCTCGGTCATGTCGGCGACGGTCCCGAGGCCCAGCTCGGGCTCGAGGAAGCCGTTCTCGCGCATCCAGTTGTCGTTGTAGACCTTCGAGAGGTAGCGGGCGCCGCTGTCCGGCAGGAGCACGAGCGCGCGCATGCCGTCCTTGCCGTTGAGCCGCATCCACTTCACCGCGCCGGCGACGGCCGCGCCGGAGGAGGTGCCCGCGAAGATGCCCTCCTCGCGCACGAGCCGGCGGGTCATCACGAAGCACTCCTTGTCGTTGACGCGCACGACGTCGTCGACGAAGGAGAAGTCCATCGTGCTGGGGAGGAAGTCCTCGCCGATGCCCTCGACCTTGTAGCTGTAGGGCTGCGTGAGCTGGCCCGTGTGGAAGTAGTCGAAGTAGAGCGAGCCGACCGGGTCGACGCCGACGACGCGAACCTTCGGGTCCTTCTCCTTCAGGTACTTGCCGATGCCCGAGATGGTGCCGCCCGTGCCGAGCCCGGAGATGAAGACGTCGAGCTTGCCCTCGAACTGCTCCCAGATCTCCGGGCCCGTCAGCTCGTAGTGCGCCTGCGGGTTCGAGGGGTTGTGGTACTGGTTGGAGTAGGCGGCGTTGGGCGTCTCCTCGACGAGGCGCGCCGCGGTCTTGTAGTAGCTGCGCGGATCGTCGGGCTCGACGTCCGTGGGGCAGATGACCACCTTCGCGCCGTAGGCCCGGAGCGCGGCCCGCTTCTCCTCGGACTGCTTGTCCGGCATGACGAAGATCGTCTTGTAGCCGCGCACGGCCGCCGTCATCGCGAGGCCGGCGCCCGTGTTCCCGGAGGTGGCCTCGACGATGGTGCCGCCGGGCTTGAGCTTCCCGCTCTTCTCGAGGTCGTCGATGATCTTGACCGCCATGCGGTCCTTCACCGAGTTGGCGGGGTTGATGTACTCGACCTTCGCGTAGAGGTCGCCGGCGAGGCCCGCGGTCACGCGGTTGAGCCGCACGCTCGGCGTGTCGCCGATGCACTGGAGGATGTTGTCGTAGAGCGGACGCATGCGGGCTCCCTCGGAAAGGCCGTCGGCTTAGCCGGTTCGGGGCGCCGCTTCCACGGTGCGTGACGCAGGATGGCGAATCGGTCCGACAACCCCTCAAGTTCCCGCGCGCCGTTCCGATACAATCGTCCGCATGGCGATGCGCTCCGCCCCGACGATCCTCGAGGACACCAACATCGCGTCCCCGCCGCCGGCCGATCCGTCCGAGCGGCGGCCGGTACTCGTGCTGCTCGACGGAGACGACGCGCGCCGCGTGTTCGTCCTGCAGCGCGGCGAGACTACGCTCGGGCGCGACCCGACGTGTACGCTCCCCGCGCACGACTCCACCTGCTCACGCAAGCACGCGCGCGTGATCGTGGAGCCCGGCGAGAGCGGGCCGCGCGTCATCGTGGAGGATCTCCAGAGCACGAACGGCACGTACGTGAACGGCGAGCGCGTCGGCCGGCCCCTCGTGCTCCGCGAGCACGACAAGGTGCGCGTCGGGGCCACCACCTACGCCTACCTGCTGCGCGACGACCAGGAGCTGGAGGCCGACCAGCGGCTCCTCGAGCTCGCGACGGTCGACGTCCTCACCGGGCTCCTCAACCGCGGCGCGCTCGACCGCGACATGGTCCGGGAGTTCGAGCGGGCGCGTCGCTACGGTCGCCCTCTGTCCCTGCTGCTGCTCGATCTCGACCACTTCAAGCGGGTGAACGACACCTACGGGCACCCCGTCGGCGACCGGGCGCTCGCGCTGGTGGGCCGGCTGCTGCGCGCCACGGTCCGCACCTGCGACGTCGCCGGGCGCTACGGCGGAGAGGAGCTCGCGGTCGTGCTCACGGAGACCGCGCGCGCCGGCGCGGAGGCGGCGGCGGAGCGGCTGCGCGTCGCGGTCGAGGAGATGGGCTTCGGGGTCAACGGCGCGCCGGTGCCCCTCAGAGCGGATCCCGAAACCGGCGACATAGACAGGCGGATCGACGCATGATATTGACGCGTCAATACGAGGTTTCGCATGCACCTCCCCGACGCGCTCTGGCAGTTGATCGCTCCGCTGGTTGCC
>JBMOQZ010000179.1:0-18721 GCA_049322475.1 Myxococcota bacterium
CGTGCCGGGGTCCCCCCCGGGGGTCCGGGGGGACCGTGTCCCCCCGGAGAGGGCAGGACCCATGTACGCCTCCAGCTTCAGTGATTTCAATGTATATTGAACTCGGTGAGGCGTCCATGCCGGAGGTCGAGGCGGCGAGGGAGCGGGCGGTGCTGCTGGTCGCCGACAGCATCGGCGAGCTCATGCGTTTCTGGAACTTCAAGCCTTCGATGGGGAAGATCTGGACCGTGCTCTACCTGTCGCAGGGGCCCCTCGACGCCGAGGAGATCGAGCGGCGCGCCCAGATGAGCGCGGGCATGGTCAGCATGACGCTCCAGGAGCTGCTCCAGTGGGGCGTCGTCAAGCGTGTGCCGGGCGCCGCGCAGAAGAAGCGCCTGTACGTCGCGGAGACGGACATCCTCGCGATGGTGGCCCGGGTGTTCCGCGAGCGCGAGCTGCGGCTCGTCTCCACGACGGTGGAGCAGCTCGAGGAGGCCCTGCGCATCCTCGAGACCGAGGGCAAGGGCCGCGATCCGCAGGCGATCCTGCAGAGCCGCTTCCTCGTGACGCGCGTCTCGAGCCTGCTCGCGCTCGCGAAGCAGGGGCGCCGGCTCGTCGAGCGGCTCGCGAAGACCGGGAGCGTCGACCTCACCGCCATCCGGGGCGTGCTCGCCGCGCGGCGGTGACGCGCGGGAAGAGATCGCGCCCCGCCGTGTCTTCCGGGGCGACGCGGGCGATCGAAAGTCTTGACATCGCGCGCGTCCTGGTCCAATCGGGATAAGTGAGGCTGGAGAGGACGGTCATGCTGGCGCTGCTGGTGCTCGTCGCGTGCAGCGACACCCAGACGGTCACGGGGCGGGTGTTCGACGTCTGGGGCGATCCCCTCGACGGCGCCACGGTCGTGGTGGAGGGCGTGCTCGAGCGCCACTACACCGACGACGCCGGACAGTTCTCGATCGAGGTCGAGGACCCGGTGAACCGCGTCATGGTCGGCAAGCAGGGGTTCATCAAGGACGTCACGCAGGTCGCGCCCCCGATCGAGGAGGACGCCGACTACGATCCCCTCTCCTTCCGCCTGTACCCGGAGCCCGAGAAGCCCGGCTTCTACGGCGTCGGCTTCGAGAGCTACGTCCACCTCCCCGCGAAGCGCATCCGCATCGTCGGCACCGAGCTCAAGCACTACGCGGGCGTGCTCGACTACCCCGAGGACGGGCTCCCCGCCGGCAAGCCCATCACCTTCGTGTTCTCCAGCACGCTGCGGGCGAGCGAGCTCGCGCGGATGAACCTGCACCTCTCGCGGCTCGACTTCGTCAACAAGACGAAGGTGAAGGGCGTGCTGGGCGCGATGGACGCGACGGTCAACCTGTGGGTCGCCGCCGAGGAGGTCGAGTTCGATTTGCGCGCGCTGCCCTCCACCGACGACTACCTCATCACGACGCGGGAGTCGCTCGAGCCCGGCGTCTACGCCTTCCACGCGCAGGACGTCCTCAACGAGGAAGACGAGCGCGTGTTGATGAACCTGCCGAAGGAGATGCAGGTGGCGTTCCCGTTCGAGGTCATCTGACGCGCTGCGCGGCGCTATGATCCTCGCATGCGACACCTCTTGCGGCGCCGGGACCCCGAGGAGGCCGAGCGGCGCCGCTGGGAGGCGGTGTGGGCGCAGGCGCTCCCCTGGCGAGGCGTGGGCGACGTCGAGCGCGGCCGCGCCCTCGCGGACCTGATGCTGCTCGCCGACGCCGTGATCGCCTCGCGCGAGGACGGCGAGTCCGTCCGGGAGGCGGAGTCGCCCGACGACCGCGCGGGCCGCGCCTCCTGGCGCGCGGTCGTGGCGCGGTTCCACGCGCGATGAGCCTCGAGCACCCGACGTTCCGCATCGCCCAGGACCTCGCCGATCAGCGCACCAGCCCGTCCTCCACCAGCTCCTGGGCGAGCGCCCGACCCGTGACCGCGGCGCCCGTGGCGCTGTAGTGGCCGGGGTCGTCGGCGAGCCAGGTGTCGCCGTCGCGTTTGCCGCCCGCCGCCCGCCACGCCGCGGTGTAGTCGACGACGACGAGCTCGCCCGCGTCGGCGAGCGCGGTGGCCGCGCCGGTCCAGGCCTTCGGGAGCGTCTCGGCGCTGCGCGGCGGGAAGCTGATCGCGAAGGTGAACCCGTGCTCGCGGCCGAGCGCGGCGGCCGCGCGGAGCGTGGAGACGAAGTCGGACGGCGGCACGCGGACCGCGTCGGACTCGGGCGCCGGGGCGCCGACCTGCGAGACGGCGCCGCCCCGCTGGGAGACGAGGGGCCCACCCTTAGCGAGCACCACGAGGCGACGGAGCGCGCGGTACGCGCGGCTGTGGGCGGCGAGCCAGTAGTCGGTCTCCGACGTCGCCGCGTCGATGGCGCGGCTGTCCGGCGTGGTCGCGGACCGGAAGTCGTGCAGCGAGAACTCGAGCAGGACGAGGTCGGGCTCGTAGCGCAGCCCCACCTCGCGGAGGAGCATGTAGCTCTGGACCGTGGAGTACCCGGGCTGGCCGCCGTTGACGACGCGGACGGCCTTGCCGTGGGCGCGCAGGGCCGACTCGAGCGCGCTCGGGACGTCCTCGCCGTCGTCCACGCCCCAGCCGAAGATCGTCGAGTCGCCCAGCATCAGGAGCGTGGACGCGCCGCCCTCCGGCCCGGGCGTGTCCATGCCGCGCAGGCCGTCGGCGTTCGTCGTGACCCGGAAGAAGCGCTTCGTCTCCACCATCGGGAAGGGCTTCTGGAACAGGTCCGGCTCGAGGGTCCAGCGGATGCCGGGGCGCAGGTTGTAGACCGGCCCCACCGGATCGCCGGCGATCGCCAGCGCGCCTTCGGCGAGCGACCAGACGCCCACCAGCACGAGGAGGGCGAACAACGCGTCCAGCGCGCGGGAACGACGACGGGGGCGCATCCGCGACCGCGTATCCCAGCGCCGAGGGGCCGGTCCTACCGCCAGAGGGCTACGGCGGGAACGTGTTCCCCGCGGTGTCCTCGCCCCAGCACCAGATGCGACCGTCGGTGTCGATGGCGCAGGCGGCGTGGTAGCCGACGTCGAGCGTCGTGAACGGACCGGTGGGGATCCTTTCGAGGATGGGGGTGTTGCCCCAGCCCCAGCACTCCACTTCGCCGTCCGCGCGGAGCCCGCAGGCGAACTCGGTGCCCGGGTCGACCTCCAGGAACTCGCCGTCGGGTGTGTTCGGGATGACCTGGTTCTCGTCCTCGAGGCCCCAGCACGAGAGCGCACCGTCGGTCGTCACGCCGCAGGCGAGGGGGTACCCCATCGCGGCCTCGATGTCGGCGAAGGCGTCCGTGGGCGCTTCGAAGTCGGTGATGGTGCCCCAGCACTCGAGGGCGCCGTCCGACGATCGGAGAATACAAGTCGAGTTGGCGCCCGTCGCGACGTCAAGCGCTTCGACTCCTTCCGGGTCAGTCACCTCCCCTATAGACTCGTGACCCCAACACGCGATCGCACCCGACTCATCGATGCCGCATCCGTGAATCCACCCGAGCCGCATGGTGGATCCGACGACGCGCGTGGGGTCCGCCCAGGTCCAGTCCGTATAGTCAGGAAGGCCCCAGCACAGCGGATCCCCTGCGGCGCCTTGCACGCAAGTCCATGAGCCTGACGCCGCGACCACCTCCCATTCCCCGTCGGGGACCGTCGCCTCGCAGTTGTAGTTTCCCCCCCAGCAGGTGACCTCGCCATTGGCGCGACTTGCGCAGGCATGCTCGTCGCCAACCGTCACCGACACATACCCGGTGTCGGAAGACGAATTCGGTCCTGACGGCTCTTCGTCGCTCGGATCCCACGGGGTCTCCTCGCAGTCCACCACCGGTAGCTCCTCACCCGTGTCGGTGTCGCCGGTCTCCGTCGGCGTTTCATCGGTGTCGGAATCGGCGGTGTCCGTGTCCGTCTCGGTCGGCGTGGTGTCGGTGTCGGGCTCGCCGGTGTCCACGCGCGAGTCCGTCGTCGCAGGCGGGTCGCCCGCGTCGGGCTTCGGCGCCTCCGGCGTGCAGGCGATCGCGAGAATCGTCAGGGTCACACGCCGATCAAGCTACCACCTCGCCCGATCCAGCGTCACCCGGTAGTCCCGACACTCGCTCCCCCGCGGCAGGCTCGCCGTCTTGCGCGCGCGCTCGCCCGGGGCGACGTCGGCGAGCTTCACGGCGAAGCGGTCGTCGCCGCAGGTGACGCCGACCTCGGCGGAGGCGACGGCGCGCGTGGCGTTGTTGGCGGCGGTGACCTCGACCTCGACGCGGCGGTCGGGGAACATCGTCGCCGTCGCTGTGACGTCGAGCCAGGGCTGCACGTCGATGAGGCGCTCCTGCGCGCCCTCGCGCGCCTGGAAGACCACCTCCTTGCGCTGAGTGTCGACGGTCACGAGGAACTGGCTCGAGACGTTGAGCCCGAGCAGCCCCACGGTGCGGCCGTCCGCGCACTCCTCGCACACGCCGACCGTGACGCCGTCGACCGGCAGCCCGCCCACCCACACGCGCGGCACCAGCACGAGGCGCGTCTTGCGCTCGCCGTTGGCGGTGCGGAGCGTGATCTCCGGGGCGTCGGGCGGCACGTCGACGCCGAGCTTGCGGAGCGACGCGCGGTTGAGCGTCGTGACCGTGGCGCCGGTGTCGAAGAGCATCGGGAGCTCGACGTCGCCGAACTGGACGGGGATGGCGAGGCTGTGGCCCGTGCCCTCGTAGGGGAGCGCCACCTGGTCGCCCGGGGCGGCGACCGCGGCGGGCACGCAGTCGGGGAGCGCGCGCTCGGCCTCGTCGGGGGGCGCCTCGCCCTTCGGCGCGGTGGTCGCCACCGGGGCGCCGACGCGCTCGCCGAGCTGCGCGGCCCGCGCGGTGAGATCCGGCCCGCCGGGGGCGGCGACGACGGCAAACCCGGTGCCGATCGCGCCGGGCACCTCGCCGGGGAAGTACCCGGGGAGCCCCAGCAGGAGCAGGACGGGCCAGATCCAGGCGCCCGCCACGAGCGCCCACGTCTCACGGTTGCCGAGCGCCCAGATGCCCGCGACGGGCAGGATGGTCCCGAGCGACGCCGCCGCGGCGACCTGCGCGGGCGGCAGCTCACGGACGACGCCGAGCCCGATCAGCGCGGCGGCGGCGGCCCCCAGCGGCGCGAGCGCCGAGAGGCCGGCGAGCAGGAGGAGGGCTCTCACGGTGTGGTGGTAACCCTCCGCGAGCGGGATCCGTCCGTCCCCCGGCGGAGGGCGCCCGGGTTAGACCCGGGGCCATGCCCGAGACGCGCGCCACCTACTTCTCCGTGGACATCGAGTGCTCAGGGCCGGTGCCCGCGCTGTACGACATGGTCTCGCTCGGGGCGGTCGTCGTCGCGCCGGGCCCGGACGGGCGGCTCGCGCCCGGCGCCACCTTCTACGTCGAGATCCGGCCCGAGGGCCCGCGCGTCGACCCCGGCGCCATGAAGGTCAACGGGCTCGACATCGAGAGGCTCCGCCGCGAGGGCACGCCCCGGCGGGAGGCGATGCTCTCGCTGGCGAAGTGGGTGCAGGAGAACACGCGGCCGAAGACGAAGCCCGTCTTCGTGGGCCACAACGCCCCGTTCGACTGGAGCTTCGTGGCCTGGTGTTACGCCGCGGAGGACCTGCCCAACCCGTTCGGCTACAAGGCGCTCGACACGAAGGCGATGGCGACGGGCAAGCTCGGCATCCACTGGTTCGACAGCAACAAGGAAGTCCTGGAGCAGCGCCTCGGCATCGAGCCCGAGGACATGAAGCTCAAGCACCGCGCCGACTATGACGCGGCGTATCAGGCGAAGATCCTCATCAAGCTCCTGGAGGGCTAGGCGATGTGCGGGTTCGTCGGGCTCATCGGCGTGGAGCGCGCCGCGCCGGCGCTGTCCGTCGGGCTGCAGGCGCTGCAGCACCGCGGCCAGGACGCGTGTGGCATCGGCACCGTCGAGGGCGGCCGCGTGCACCTCTACAAGGACCTCGGCCAGGTCGGGACCGTCTTCTCCGGCGCGGTGCTCGCCGGGCTCCTCGGCGACTCGGGCGTGGGCCACGTGCGCTACCCGACGGTCGGCGCCGGCGTCCGCGACGACGCCCAGCCCTTCCACACGCGCCGCCCGGGCGTGCTCATGGCCCACAACGGCAACGTGACGAACGTGCCCGAGCTCGAGGAGTGGCTCGGCGCCCGCGGCGTCCACGTCCAGTCGCACTGCGACGTCGAGCCCATCCTGCTCGTGTTTGCGGAGGCCCTGATCGCGCGGAGGCCCAGCGGGCACGCCGCCGCGGACGTGCGCGCCGCCGTCGCCGAGGTGTTCGCCCGCGTGCGCGGCGCGTACACCTGTGTCGCGACGATGCAGGTGGACGGCAAGCCCACGCTCGTCGCTTTCCGCGACCCGTACGGGATCCGCCCCGGGGCGTACGCGAAGGGGCCCGGCGGCGCCTGGTGCGTCGCCAGTGAGACCGTCGCCTTCGACGCGATGGGCTTCACCCGCGTGGACGACCTGCCGCCCGGGAGCGTGGGCTACTTCCGCCCCGGCGAGGCCCCGGCGTTCGACCGCGTCGGCGAGGCCGTCGGCCACAACTGCATCTTCGAGCGCATCTACTTCGCCCGGCCCGACTCGCGGATGGAGGACGGCCGCGTCTACCAGGTGCGCTGGGACCTCGGCGTGCGGCTCGGGCAGGAGTGGGCGGCGAAGGGGCTCGAGGCCGACGTCGTCGTCGCCGTGCCCGACACGTCGCGCCCCGCGGCCCAGGCGATGGCCGAGACGCTCGGCCTGCCCTTCCGCGAGGGCTTCATCAAGAACCGCTACAGCGGGCGCACGTTCATCATGCCGGACGCGGCCTCGCGCCAGAACACGCTGCGGCTCAAGCTCAACCCCATCCCCGAGATCTTCGAGGGCAAACGCGTCATCCTCGTCGACGACAGCGTGGTCCGCGGCACCACCGTACGCCGCCTCGCGGATCTGGTGCGCGGCGTGCGGCCCGCGCAGGTCCACCTCGCGATCTACTCCCCGCCCGTGCGTCACCCCTGCTACTACGGCATCGACATGCCGTCGCGAGACGAGCTCGTCGCGGCGCGCGTCGAGGAGCGCCGCTGGCCCGAGGCCTTCGGGGTCGACACCGTCACGTTCCTCTCCGTCGATGGGCTGAAGGCGATCGCCGGCAGGCCTGTCTGCGCCGCATGTTTCGACGGGCGATACCCCGTCCCGGTGAGCGACGGCGAACGTGAGGCCATCGTTAAGGACCGTCGGAGCCCGAACGCGTCGCAGAGCACGTGAGATAGGATCGGCGGGTTGTCGGGCGCTTCGCGAGACTCGGATCCGCACTTCCTGCACGCCGCGCGCGCGCTCGAGGGGTTGTTGTCGCCGCCGGTGGACCACCCGCGGGCGCTCGCCTGGCGCTCGGACGGCGAGGGCGTGTTCGTCGCCTCTTCCGACGGCCGCGTCTCCCTGACGGAGCCCGCCTTCGGGACACGTACCGCCTTCAAGGTGCGGCCCGACCCCGTCCAGCTCGCCGTCCGCGGCGCGCTGCTCGCCGTGCTCGGGCGCGACGGCGTGGTGGAGGTCTGGGACCACGCCGCGGCCGAGCGCCGATGGGAGCAGCCCACCGGGCTCCTCGCCAACCTCGCGCTCAAGTGGTGGGCGGGCGGCGTGGCGGTCGTCGGCGACGACGTCGAGGGGCGCCGGGTCGTGGTCTACAACACGAAGGGCGAGCGCCGGGCGCGCGCGCGGGTGCCGCCGCGGACCGCGCTCGGGACCGACGCCGAGGGCCGCCTGCAGCTCGCGCGCAGCACCCCCACCGGCCTCGTCGTGACGCGCTTCGGCGAGCCCCTCCCCGCCGGCGAGGCCACCGCGCACGCGCTCCGCTTCGGCGTGGGCGGCGCCGTCCTCGGCATCGCGCCGGGCGGCGTGACGTTGTGGCGAGGCGGCGAGTCGCCCGTCAACGTCAAGCTCTACGACGTGGTGAACGCGGCGCTGACCCCCGACGGCAAGCACATCGCGCTCGGCACGCGCACCGGGGCCGTCGCGCTGGCGTCGGCGAAGCCGGGGGCGGGCCAGCGGGTCAACCCGTCGCAGGTCGAGGGGCACGACGGGCCGGTGATCGCGCTCGCGTTCAGCCCGCGCGGGCGCTGGCTCGCGTCCGCCGCCGAGCGATGCTGGGTCTGGTCCTACTAGCCGGGTGTCGCGTCGAGGTCGGGGCGCCCGAGGCGAGGGACGCCGCGGGGCCGTCGGAAGTGTGGGTCTACACGTCGATGTACCAGGAGGTCATCGACGCGATGGACGCGCCCATCGAGGCCGCGACCGGCGCGCGGGTGGAGTGGTTCCAGGCGGGCTCGGAGAAGGTGGCGCAGCGGTGGGAGGCCGAGCACGAGGCCGGCGGGTCGCGCGCGTGTGTGCTCGCGACGAGCGATCCGCTCTGGTACGTCGACCTCGCGGCGCGCGGCCAGCTCGCGGCGTACGTGTCGCCGCGGGCGTTGGACCTGCCGCGCGCGTGGGCGACGCCTCACTACGCGGCGTTCCGGGTGAGCGAGATGACGATCGCGTCGGCGGGCGAGGCGCCGCCGGGCTTCCGGGCGCTGGCCGACCCGGCGTGGAAGGACCGCTTCTCGACGCCCGACCCGCTCTCGTCGGGCACGACGTTCACGGCGCTGTCCGTGCTGGAGGCGCGCCTCGGGGCGGACTGGGCGACGGCGCTGAAGGCCAACGGCTGGGTGGCGGCGGGCGGGAACAGCGCGGTGCTCGCGCGCATGGAGAGCGGCGAGAAGCCCGTCGGGATGATCCTGCGCGAGAACCTGAAGGAGACGGTGAAGGAGCGGGTGCCCGAGGAGGGCGCGATCCCGGTGCCGGGCTTCGCGGCGATCCCGACGGCGTGCGCGTCGAAGGAGGCCGCGGAGCGCGTCGTGGACTGGTTCCTCGGCGAGGAGGGTCAGGCCGCGATCGTCCACGCGCGGATGGCGTCGCCGTTCGGGTACGAGGGGGCCGTGGCGATGGAGGCGCTGGCCGAGGGGGCGGAGGAGAGGCGGGCCCGGTTGCAGGAGATCCTAAGGTGAACCGGGAGATGCAACCGCCAAGACGCCAAGTAGGCGCCAAGTGCGCCAAGGGTGGAGGAGAGGCGTGTCGGCGTCGGCCAAGGGCTCGGACACGGCCCGGCGCCTCCCTCCCGGCCGAGGCCCGTCTGCCCAGGACCCACCCTCCCCCCGTTTCACGGGTAGAGGGCTCAGTCTCCGGGACTCACGCGGCTCTTCCTCTCTTCCTCCTTGGCGTCCTCGGCGGACCTTGGCGTCTTGGCGGTTGCCTCTCCTCTCGATGAAACAGCTCGTCCTCGCACTCCTCGCCGCCTTCCTCGCGGTGTTCGCGCTCCTGCCGCTCGCCCTGCTGTTGCCGCGGGCGGGGGCGTTCGGCGTGGCGGCGGGGGAGTGGGAGGCGGCGGCGAACACGCTGGTCCTGTGCGGCGGGACCGTGGCGCTGGCGCTGGCGGTCGGGCTGCCGCTGGGCGTGGCGCTGGCGCGGGTGCGCTTGCCGGCGTGGCTCGCGCGCGCCGTGGTGCTGCCCTACGCCGTGCCGCCGTACGTCACGACGATCGCCTGGATCCAGCTCGCGAACCCGAGCAACGGGCTCCTCACCCGCTGGCTCCCGCTCGACGTGTACTCGCTCCCCGGCATGGTGTGGGTGCTGGGGCTGCACCTCTCGCCGTTCGTCTCGCTCGCGGTGCGCGACGCGCTGGGGCGGCTCGACCCCGCGCTGGAGGAGGCCGCGCGGGTCGCCGGCGCCTCTCGCGCGCGGGTGCTGCGCGACGTCACCCTCCCGATGGTCGCGCCCGCCGTGCTCGCGGCCGCGGGCTTCGTGGTGAGCGCGAGCGCCGCGAGCTTCGGCGTGCCCTACCTGCTGACCGCCCCCGCGAAGGACCCCACGCCGGTGCTGACGACGCGCATCTACCAGGCGCTGGAGCTGTCGCCGGCGACCGGCCGGCCGCTCGCCGTCACGCTGGCGCTGGGGTTGTGTGTCCTCGGGCTCGCGCTGCCCGCCGCGTTGCGCGCGCTGGAGGGGCGCCGGAGCTACGCGGGCGCGAAGCCCGGCAGGGTCGTCGCGAGCGCGTCCTCGCCCGTCGCGACCGCGGGCGTGGTCGCGTTCGTGGCGATCGCCGTCGTGCTGCCGCTCGCGACGATCGTGGCCACGAGCTTCAGCGCGCGCTTCGGGTCGTTCGAGACGCTCACGCTCGCGAGCTGGGAGGCGGTGCTGGGCGCGGACCGCACGCGCGACGCGCTGTTCCGGTCGCTGTGGCTCGCCGCCGCGGCCGCGACCGTCGCCGTCGGCGCCGGCGCGCTCGTCGCCCACGCCGCCGAGCGCGACGCCACCCGTCCCGCGCGGGCGCTCGCCGCGGTCGCGCGCGCGCCGTGGGCCATCCCGGGCACGGTGCTCGCGCTCGGCATGCTGCTGGCGTTCTCGCAGGAGGTTCGCCTCGTCGTCGCGGAGCGCGTGACGTTCGTGCTCGCGCTCGCCGACACGGCCTGGCTCCTCGGGATCGCCTACGTCGTGAAGTTCTTCGCGCTGCCCGTGGACGGCACGCGGGCGGCGCTGCGCGCGCTGCACCCGTCGATGGAGGAGGCGGCGCGTATCTCCGGGGCGGGCTGGGGGCGTACGCTGCACGACGTGACGCTCCCGCTGCTCGCGCCGGCGCTCGGGACGGCGTGGTTCCTCGTGTTCGTGCCGAGCTTCTGCGAGGTGACGCTGTCGGTGCTCCTGCGGGGGCCGCGCACCGAGGTGCTCGGCACCCTCCTCTTCTACCTGCAGGGCTACGCCGACCCGCAGGCCGCCGCGGTCCTCGCGGTGGTCGTCGTCGCGGTGCTGCTCGCCGGCATGGGGCTCTCGTGGTCGACCTCGAAGGCCTGACGAAGGCGTACGGCCGGAGCGCGGTCGTGCGCGGCCTCGACCTGCGCATCGCGACCGGCGAGATCTTCACGCTGCTCGGACCGAGCGGATGCGGCAAGACGACGACGCTGCGCATGATCGCCGGCCTCGAGCAGCCCGACGCGGGGACGATCCGCATCGGCGGCGACGACGTCACGCGCCTGCCGCCCGAGCGACGCCGCCTCGGCATGGTGTTCCAGAGCTACGCCGTGTGGCCGCACCGCTCCGTGCGCGACAACGTCGCCTACCCGCTCGTGCTCCGCGGCGAGCGCGACGCCGCCGCGCAGGCCGACGCCGCGCTCGCGCGCGTGCGGCTCGCCGGCATGGGCGACCGCTGGCCGCACACGTTGTCCGGCGGCCAGCAGCAGCGGGTCGCGCTCGCCCGCGCGCTCGCCGCGAAGCCGCGGGTGCTGCTGCTCGACGAGCCCCTCTCCAACCTCGACGCCGGCCTGCGCGAGGAGCTGCGCGCGCTGATCGTCGCGCTCGCCCGCGAGGAGCGGCTCACCGTCGTGCTCGTCACCCACGACCAGGAGGAGGCGCTCGGGATGTCCGACCGGGTGGGCGTCATGGCCGAGGGCCGGCTCGCGCAGGTGGCCGATCCGCGGACGTTGTACGAAAACCCGGACGGCCCCTTCGTCGCCCGCTTCGTGGGGACGCTGAACGAGCTGCCGGGCGAGCGCCGCGACGGGCGGCTCCGGGTGGGCGGCGTCGACGTCGGCGAGCACCCCGGCCCCGACGGCGCCGTCACGATCGGCTTCCGGCCCGAGCACGCCCGCTTCGCGCCCGAGGGGCTGCCCGCGCGCGTCGAGTCGTCCGCGTTCCGCGGCGCCACCACGCGGTACCGCGTCCGCGTCGGCGACACGCTCGTCGTCGTCGACGCCGCGGGCTCGCCGGGGCCCTGCCTGCGGCTCGATCGGACGCTCGTTCTATGATTCGTCGCGCGCCTGCTACTGCGCGGAGATGCCGTCGGGCGAGACGGGCGACGCCTCCGCCATCGACGCGAGGATCGCCCCGGCCACCATCCACCCCAGCGCGAGGAAGAGGAAGGTGTTGAGGAGCGGGCTGGTACCGAGCTTTTCTTCGTGCTTGACGACGAGCGAGCGAGCCATCTGCGACCTCTGGGCAACCGCTGCGGGGAGAGCGGGGTTCGGTTGCCCCGAACGGGAACAAAGCAAGGCGTGTGCCACGTGAGGGTGTTGCACGTGACGTGTGACCTGAGCGCGGGAGGGGCCGAGCGCCTGGTGCTGGAGCTCTGCCGGCGGCGCGCCTCCGACGTGGAGGTCGAGGTCGCG
Organism: Myxococcota bacterium; assembly: GCA_049322475.1. Classification (GTDB taxonomy): domain Bacteria; phylum Myxococcota_A; class UBA796; order UBA796; family SXON01; genus JBMOQZ01. The sequence continues at coordinate 12,152 of JBMOQZ010000179.1, forward strand.
ACGGTGATGGGCGCGGGCCCGCTCGAAGACGCCTTCCGCGACGCCGGTGTTCCCGTGACGATCGGGGGTCGCCCGCGGAAACACCCCGGCGTGCGCGCGCTCGCGCGGCTCGTGCCCGCCGTGTCGCGCGCCGACGTCGTGCACACCCACCTCTTCGCCGGCGACACGTGGGGCCGGATCGCCGCCGTGCTCGCCCGCCACCCGGCGGTCGTGACGACGGAGCACAACGTCGATCGCGACGAGACCTGGCAGCGCGGCGTGCGGCGCGCGCTCGCGCCCGTCTCGCGCGTGGTCGTCGCGGTCAGCGAGGCGGCGGCGCGCCACGTGGAGGGCGCGCGCGACGTGCGCGTCGTCCCGAACGGCGTGGACCTCGATCGGCTCGCCCGCGCCGCGCCCGTCGACGTGTGGTCCGGCACCGGGATGCGGCTCCTCGCCGTGGGGCGTCGCGTCCCCCAGAAGGGCTTCGACGTGCTCGTGGAGGCGCTGCCGGAGGGGGTCGAGCTCGCGATCGCCGGCGAGGGGCCGTTCGTGCGCGAGCACCCGCGCGTCCGGTGGCTCGGGCGGCGCGAGGACGTGCCGGGGCTCCTCGCGGCGGCCGACGCGCTCGCCGTCCCGAGCCGCTGGGAAGGCTTCGGGATCGCCGCGGCGGAGGGGCTCGCCGCGGGGATGCCCGTCGTCGCGAGCGCCGTGGACGGCCTCGTGGAGGTGGTCGGCGACGCCGGGCTCCTCGTGCCGCCCGGCGACGTGGCGGCGCTGCGCGCGGCGCTCGTCCGGCTGCGGGACGACCCCGCGCTCCGGCGGCGCCTCGGCGAGCAGGGCCGCGCTCGCGCCGCACGCTTCTCCATCGATCGCACCGTGTCGGCGTACGACGCCATCTATCGTGAGGTGGCCCCCCGCTTCCGGGACGTTTCTTGATATTTCGGGGTTTTTGGATTTAGTCTGTGCTCATGGAGATCGCCGACCCTCGCGTCGTGGAGCTTCACCAGCGGCTGGTCGAGGAGCGGGACGATCGCGAGCGCGCGCGGATGCACGTCGAGCTCGGACAGCTCGCCGTCAAGGAGGGGCGCCTCGAGCAGGCGGCGCGCCACTTCCGCGAGGCGTTGATCTTCGACCGCCACAGCGCCCCCGCGCGCCACAGCCTCTCCGAGCTCGACGGCGTCGGCGCCGTCGCGCACCGGAGGGGCTTCTTCGGGGCGCTGATCGACCGGCTGAAGCGGAAGTCGAACACGCACTAGGGCAGCGTGACCCCTTTCTCCTTCTGCACCTTCACCGCGTACCCGTTCTTCTCCCAGTCGGCCTGGACCGACTCCACCCAGGCCTCGCCGTCGCCGGAGGCCTTCAGGGGCTCGGGGGTGGTGAGGACGGGCCAGTCGCCGTGGACCTGGCACTCCTTGCCCAGCTTGGGCTTCGCCGCGCGCAGCATCGGCTCGACGTCGCGCTGGATGCTCCAGCGCTTGCCGGGCTCCGTCACGGTCGCGTAGTGCAGCACGGCCTGCTTCTTGCCGCCGCAGTCGGCGGCCTCCACGCCCAGGGCGCCGTACAGGAAGCCGCCGCCGCCCTGCACGCGGTCCGGGTACACGACGGGGAGGAGCTTGGCCGCGGCGGCGTCCGACCCCGACTTGGAGAGCTGCGACGCGACGCGATGGGCCTTCGGGGGCGGCACCTTCTGCGCCACCTGCACGAGCGCCTCCTCGAGCTTCGCCTTGTCCGCCTCGGAGACGCGGCTGCCGAGCTCGGGCGCGACGGCGGCGCCCATCTTCTCGACGATCGCGTCGAAGGGCCCGGAGCCCGAGCCCGCGGCGATCGCCGCCTCGGTCAACGCGGGCAGCGCGTCGGCGCGCTGCTTCTTGACGTAGAGCCCGAGCAGCGCGTCGTACTTCTCGTCGAAGCTCTTCGTGGGCGGCTTGCGCACCACGCCGTCCATCCAGATCCACAGCGGGTCGGCGTTGCAGGCGGCGTAGGCGTCGCTCCAGGTGGCGAAGTCGACGTCGCGCAGGCCGAGGTAGGCGCCCTGCAGGAAGCTCACGACCTTCGGCTTCTCGGTGCACGACGCGCCGAGCGTGCCGGCGATCTCGTCGCGCGCCTCGTACGACGTGATCTTCGAGAGCGCGCCCCAGACGGGGTTCCACACGTCGGCGTCCACGGCGGCGGCGAACAGCGCGCTGACCGCCTCCGTGTCCGTGGCCTTCTCGAGGTACCGGTTGAAGTTCGCGTCGGCGACCTTCTTGTCGCACTTCGCGAGCTCCGTGAACGCGGGGGCGACGGCCTCCGGCGCGAGCCCGCCGATCTTGGCGAGGTGCGTGTCGCAGGTGGCGGCGAAGGCGGCGGCGGTGAGCGACAGGAGCATCGATTCCTCGGTCGGACGGCGGGCAGCTAACGCACCCGAACGGGCAATGAAACCACCGGGGGGCCGGGGCCCATTCCGCTACGCACCGAGCCAGCCCCAGGCGAGCAGGCGATCCCCGTCCTCCCCCCAGCGTTCTCCGATGTCGTTGCGGTAGTACATCCCGGGGAGGAGCAGCCCCCCGATGCGCGCGTACGTTTGCGCGCGGGCCTCGCGCATGGTCAGGCCGTGGCCCGCCACGAGCAGCGGGCACGCGTCCACGCCGGTGAGCACCCAGTCGTCGCCCACCCGCTTCATGTCCTGGATGTGCACGCCGTCTCGCCGCCCGTCCCGGAAGTCGACGCGGCGCTCCTTCGCGAAGGAGTCGAAGATCACGGGGTCGTCGTAGGGGTAGGGCGGCACGCGCACGTTCACGCCGACCGTGAAGCCCGGGCGCGCGCGGAAGTCCGGCGCGCCGCCGCGGGCGAGCCCCTCGAGCAGCTCTCCCAGCGGCGTCACGAGGCTCTCGCTCTGGATGAGGATGGTCGGGAACCCGAAGCGGCAGGTGAACTCGAGCGGCCACGCGGCCTCTTCCGTGGCGATGCAGTTGACGTCGATGGCCCCGTGGTACCCCACCTCGCGCAGGCGCGACTCCATCGGGAGCAGCACCTCCCGGAACAGGCGGTTGGGCGGAGACCAGAAGAGGCTCGTGCCCATCTCGCCCGTCATGGGGCCCAATTCGCCAGGGAAAAGACGTTTGTGCTCAAAGTTGACACACACGGGCGCGAGGAAGCGGGTCCCGTCGAAGAACGCGGTGACGCCAACCTCCACGCCCAGCACGCGACGCTGGAGCTGGAAGCTCGTCACCCGCGTGTCCCACGTCCCCCGGTAGCTCCCGAGGAGCTGTACGAGGTCCTCGCCGTCGTCGCGCTGGCCCACGTACAGGAGGCGCTTGAGGTTGGCCGCCTCGCCGCAGGGCTTGAACACGTAGGCGGCCGGGTTGGCGCGGACGTAGGCGATGGCGTCGTCGAAGCGCTCGAAGGCCGCGCACGGGAGCGTCCGCACGCCGGCGGCGGCGAGCTCGCGCTGGCCGAAGTCGCGGTCGTCCTCGAGGCGGTCGGTGTAGGCGGTGCCACCCACGACGGCGTGCCCTCGCCCGCGCAGCCCCTCGGCGACGACGCCCTGCCCCAGCGTGTCGTCGAACACCACCACGTCGGCCCGGGCGAGGTCGCCCTCCCAGTCCGTGGACTTGGTCACGAAGCCGTCGCCCACCTCGCGCTGCGCCTCCGAGCGGATGAACAGCCGGACCTCGTGCCCCTCTTCGGACACCCGCCACGCGAGGTCGCTGCAGAGGCCGTCGATGGAGACGAAGAGGAAGCGTCTTTTCGGCATGCGCCGGGACTATCACCTTGACGTCGCGGACCACTCGATCTATGAGCGGCGGAGAGGATGGTGCCATGGGCGCATCTGAAGCGGGACCGAGCGGCGAGGAGCCTCCGGAACAGATAGACGAGGTCCCCACAAGGGACGTCACAACTCCTCTTCTGCGCGCCCGCCGCCTCGAGCGACTGCTCGGTGTGGGCGAGGTCTGGCTGAAGTGGGAAGGCGCCAACCCCACCGGCACGCACAAGGACCGCATCGCCGTCGCGTCGCACGACGACGCGCACGCGCGCGGGGCCGACATCATCGCGCTCGCGACGTGCGGCAACTTCGGCACGGCCGTGGCCCGCGCGTGCTCGCTCAACGGCGTGCGCGCCCGCGTGTTCATGCCGGCGGCCCTCGCGGGGGCCCGCGCCGCCGACATCGAGCGCCTCGGCGCGCGCGTCGAGCTGGTGGAGGGCGACTACGCCGAAGCCGTGCTCGTCGCGCGGCGTGAGGCGGAGAGACACGGCTGGTACGACGCCAGCCCGGGCACGGAAGACCACTGGGAGGTCTGCCGCCAGGGCTACGGTCGCATCGCCGACGAGATCCACGCCGCGCTCGGGCGCATGCCGGACACGGTGGCGATGCCGGTCGGCAACGGCTCCACCCTCGCCGCCGTGTGGGATCGCTTCGTCGAGATCGCCGCGCGGACCGGGGGGAAGCCGCCGCGCATGCTCGCGTCGTCGGCCCGACGGGACAACCCCATCGTGCGCGCGTGGCAGCGCCGCGCGGCGCGGTGCGAGGACCTCCCCGCCGAGCGCGTGTGGGAGAACGAGCTCAACGCCGCGCTGACGAACTGGCACGCCTTCGACGGGCAGCGGGCGCTCGACGCGATCCGCACGTCCGGCGGACGCGCCATTTCCGTTGGCGATCCAACGTTGCTCAAGCTGGCCGAGCGGCTGCAGCTCGCGGAGGGCGTCGCCGCCCTGCCCGCGTCCGCCTCCGCCCTGGCCTGCCTCGGCGAGCGCGAGCGCGGCGAGGGCGTCCACGTCCTCGTCGTCACCGGGCGCCAGCGCGCCCAGCAGCTCGCCCTTCCCCTGTACGCGGAGGCTTGCGCGAAGTGAAGGCCGTCGTTCTGTGCGAAGGACACTTCGCCGACGCCAACGGGAAGACCGCACACGGGCTCGTGCGCTACGGCGAGCGCTTCTCGGTCCAGGCGGTGATCGACTCCACGCTCGCCGGCCGCGACGCGGGCGAGGTCCTCGACGGCAAGCGCCGCGGGATCCCCATCGTCGCCTCGCTCGCGGAGGCGCCGATCGCCGAGTGCCTGATCGTGGGCGTCGCAACCGACGGCGGGCGCCTGCCGCCGGCGTACCGCGCCGTGCTGCTGGACGCGCTCGCCCGGGGGCTCCACCTCGTGTGCGGGCTGCACGAGAAGCTCAACGACGACCCGGAGATCGTGGCGCTCGCGAAGGCGAAGGGGCTCACGCTCGAGGACGCCCGGGCGACGCCCCCGATCGAGGAGATGCACTTCTTCACCGGCGAGATCGAGGAGGTCGGTTGCCCCACGATCGCCGTGCTCGGCACCGACAGCGCGATCGGCAAGCGCACGACCGCGCGCCTGCTCGTGCAGGGGCTGCGCGAGGCGGGGCGCCACGCGGTGTTCGTCGGGACCGGGCAGACCGCGAGGCTGCAGGGCGCCCGCTACGGCCTCATCCTCGACCGCATCCCGAACGACTTCCTGACCGGCGAGATCGAGCACCAGGTCGTGCGCGCGTGGCGCGAGGAGAAGCCCGACTTCATCGTGATCGAGGGGCAGGGCGGCATCACCCACCCCGCCTACCCGGGCGGCTACGAGATCATCTGCGGCGCGCGCGTGAAGGGCGTCGTGCTCATGCACGCGCCCGGGCGGGCGACCCTCGACGGCTTCCCCCAATACCCGATGGAGGATCCCGAGCGCGCCGTGAGGATCTGCGAGCTCATGAGCGGACACCCCATCGCCGGCCTCGCGCTCAACCACGAGGGGCTCGATCACGCCGTGATGGGGCGGATCGCCCGCGAGTATCAGGCGCGCTTCGACGTGCCGGTCTGCGACCCGCTCTGGGACGGGGTGACGCCGCTGGTCGAGGGGCTCTGCGACCGGTTCCCGAGGTCGCGCGCGTAGAGCAGCGCGTCCCGGTCCTCGTAGAAGCGGTAGTAGTCCACGAGCCTCTTCACGAGCACGTAGCCGGCGCGCTCGTAGAGGCGGATGGCCGCGACGTTCGAGGCGTTGACCTGCAACACGACGCGGCGCATCCCGAGCGAGAGGAGCCGCCCCTCCGCTTCGGCGAGCAGGGCCCGCGCCACCCCGAGCCCGCGCGCGTCGGGGTGCACGCTGACGGCGAACACCTCGCCGCGTCGCCAGCCGCGGTGGAACGTGGCGCCGACGTAGCCGAGGATGCCCCGGCCGTCCTCCCACACGAGGTTCACGGCCTTCAACCGCAGCCACTGGCGGACCTCGCGGGGCTCGCAGGCGGCCTCGGGCGGGTAGCAGGCGCGCTCGAGCGCGACCAGCGCCGGGAGGTCGGAGGACCGGGCGTCGCGGACGCTCATGGGAAGGACGCGTGTTATCGTCGAGCCGCCCCAGAGGCACAGGAGGATCCGCTCATGTTCTTCATCGTCGCATCGCTCGCGTTCGCCCAGGACCCGGCGCCCACCGCCGCGCCCGCCGCCGACCCCGCCGTCCACACCTGCGCCTGCAAGGACGGCGCCGACGGCAAGAAGGTCTGCGCCTGCCCGCCCGAGGGCCACGCCAGCGACGCCACCCCGCACGTCTGCGGCTGCGGCCGCGCCGCCGAGGGCGGCGCCGCCGCCGCGCCGCCCCCGCCGCCCCCGTCCGGTGAGGC
>JBMOQZ010000180.1:0-2079 GCA_049322475.1 Myxococcota bacterium
CCGAGCGAGGCCCGAGGAGCTGCTTCCTCAGCGCCGCGAGTTCCAGCGCCAGCTTGTCGAGCGCCACCGCCTGGGCCTCGACCTGGGCCCGGAGGGCGGCACCCTCGGCCCGGAGGGTCTCGTTCTCGGCGGCGAGGGCGGCAAGTTCCACGCCACGACGCTATCGAGGCCCTGCCGGGCTGTCCAGGAGATTTCCCGGGTTCCAGAGCGGCAGCCGGCGCGCCCGCGACAGGTCGATGCCGTCGAGCAGCGCGGCCAGCTCGGCGTGTGTCATCGCCACCCTCGCCCCGCCCCCGGCGGGCACGCGGAAACGGCCCCGCTCGAGCCGCTTGTACACGCACACGAACCCGCCGTTCGACCAGAAGATCAGCTTGGCCCCCGTGCCGGCGCGGTTGAGGAACGCGTACACGTGCCCCGACATCGCGTCCTCCCCGAAGCGCCGCTCCACCTCGGCCACGAGGCCGTCGATCGAGTTGGCGAGGCTCGCGGGGGCCGTGGCGAGGAACACCTTCACGCCCGGCGGCGTCAGCACAGCGCCGCCACGAGCCGCCGCAGCTCGCCCGCGTCGAAGCCCGGGCGCACTTCCACCTGGTGGCCGCTCCCGGCGAGTGTCACGACGAGCGGCGGGGCAGGCGCCGCCTCGACGACCTCGACCTCGCGGAATGTCAACGCGCGCGACAGCCGCTCCCGCTGGGCCCAGCTCGAGAGGGCCGACTTGGATACCCCCCCGCTCGCGCGCGAAACGTGTCAGCGGCAGCCCGGACGCGCGCCAGGCGCGGACCAGTGACTGCTTCTCCTCGGGGCTGCGGATCGTGTAGGTCAACGGGCACCTCCGCCGCGCTCCTCACGCGGCCGGTGGCCAGGCGGCAGAGCCACTCGCCGGGGGCTTACCCACGGGGAGATAGCCGAGCCCCGCGCGGAAGGCCGGCCCCGAAGGGGCCGAGCTGTAATCGCGTAGTTATCCGAAGGCGGCGGGCGAAGGTGGGGTTCTCTCGCCGGGGGGGACCGCCCGGGACGAGCCGTGCGACGTTGACACGCCGGTGGCTGGTGCCTAGCACGGAAATCATGTATAGATTCTCCGTGTGCCGGCACGTTCCCGCCCCGCCGCCTTCCTCGCTCGCCTGGACGCGGCGCTCGTCGCCGACCGCGTCGCGATCACCGACTACGCGCGCGAGGAGTCGCTGCGTGATTTCGGTTGGGGCATCGCGGAGATCGTGGAGCTGTTGTACCTGCTCGACGAGTCCGACTTTCACGAGGTCGTGCCCAGCACGGCGGAGGAGGGCGGGATGATCTGGGTCTTCCTCCCCGACACGGGGCAGGGGCGCGCGTGGCTCCGCCTGTGCGAGCGCGACGGCGTCGTGGTGGTGAGCCTTCACCGTGGGTGAACACATGGGTCAATCTCAAGTCCTTCCTGCATCTTGCCCGCTGTGCGGTGCCCTCGCGCGGCGGGTGGAGCGCGACTTCCGGGTCCGCCGCGGCGAGCGGGTACTCGCCGTCGCGCTTCCCTCGTGGGAGTGCACCGCGGGTTGCGTCGCCGAGGGCGGTGCGGGCCCGTTTCGCTTCGCCACCCCCTCGCTCGCGGGGGAGGAGCGCGAGCGCATGGACCAGGCCTGGCGGGCGGCGTTCGGCGAGCCACTCCCCGCCGTGACGCCCCCGGGGCGGAAGCCCGAGGAGCGGCGGTCTGTGCCGGTGCACGTGCTCCTGACGCCGAGCGAGGCGCGCCTGCTCGACAAGCTGCGCGGCCAGCGCAGTCGCAGCGAGTACATCCGGGGCAAGGCGCTCGCGGGGTAGACCACGCCGCGGGTTCCTCCCGGGCGACCCTGGAGGAAATCCCGCCGCTTTCGGATAACGCCTCTGCGATTACAGACGTGCCCGCGCAGCGGGCATGTCCTGGAGCGCGGGGCGAAAGGGGAGGGGCCAGCGCTTCGCGATAGCGAGCGAGGCGCGCAGCGACGAGCCGCTGTCGCGACGCGCGACCATAGCGAGAGATCCGAGCCCCGCGCGGAAGGCCGGCCCGAAGGGCCGAGCTGTAATCGCGTAGTTATCCGGCGGAGGCGGCCCGATGGTGAGCTCCCACCC
>JBMOQZ010000181.1:0-2046 GCA_049322475.1 Myxococcota bacterium
GCGACTCGCTCGAGGATGCGGTGCAGCTGGCGGGGCTCCTCGCCGCGGCTCAGGGCGGCGGTGCCATCGCGCGGTCGGGCGGGGGGGACGCCGAGGACGGCGATGCCGAGGGTGACGCCGGCGAACCGGTCGGGCCGGGCGCGCCCGACGAGCCGCGCAAGCGCCGGCGGCGCCGTCGCGGTGGCCGGCGTCGTCACGGGCAGATGACGGCGACGCCCACGTCGACGTCCTTGTCGTGAAGCGCGGCCGCTACGATCATGCGTTCGCCGGTCACCTGGCGGCGGTCGATCTGGGCGCGCGCGAGCACTACGCCGACGCCGCGCTCTACGACTACGAGTACCGGCGGCGGCGCGCCGACGTACTGTGGTACCGCGAGGTCGCCAGGCGCGTGCTGGGCGGGCCGGGACGCCCGCACCCGCAGACGTCGTCTGCTGGAGCCGGGCCCGGAGCTGAGTCGTGGGAGATCCTCGAGCTCGGGTGCGGCTCGGGTCGCGTGACCGTGCCGCTCGCGCGCGACGGGCACCGCGTGGTCGCGCTGGATCAATCGCAGGCGATGCTCGACGCGCTCGAGGCGCGGCGCGCGCGGCTTCCGGCGGCGGTGCGCGATCGCATCCGGCCGGTGTACGGCGATCTGCGCGACTTCGATCGGCGGCGCCGCTTCCCGCTCGTGATCGCCGCGTTCAACGTGCTCGAGCACCTGTACACGCGCGTCGAGCTCGAGGCGTGCCTGCGCGCCGTGCGCCGCCACCTCGCGCCCGGCGGTGCGTTCGCGTTCGACGTGCAGCTCCCCGATCCGGCGTGGCTGGCGCGCGATCCCGATCGGCGGTGGGCGCGCACGCGCTTCACGCATCCGACGACGGGGAAGCGGGTCTGGTACTCGACGAGCCACGACTACGACCCGGTCAGTCAGATCGCCGTCATCCGCCTCTACTACCAGCCCGACGGCGGCGGTCCCGAGCGGGTCGTGTTGCTCAGCCAGCGGAAGTACTTTCCGGCCGAGCTCGAGGCGCTGATCGCGCACGCCGGCTTCCGCATCGTCGAGCGCAACGGCGACTTCCAGGGCGGTCCGCTCGGGCCCGGCTGCGAGAGTCAGGTGGTGATCTGCGAACGAACGGTCGGTTCCTCGACGGGGACACGAAAAAAAAAATCGAATCGTCGACGGTGAGCTGCTCACCCGTTCAGTACGATCATTTTCCCGTCGAGAAACGTGCGTTTACCGTCGAGGATTTCCGATTCCGGAATCCTCGACGGGAAGCGACGTGATCTCCGTCGAGCGCGCCACGTAGATCTTGTCAGACCTAGCGCGTAGGGTCGGCGCCACTTCCCTTGACCCCGCGTGGGCACGGGAATCCAACCAACCCACTCGGGAGGGAATCAGTCATGGCTGCTGCTGAGAAGGTCTTCAAGGCTGGCGTGAAGCGCGACAACGACATGATGTACTACATCAAGGGCGGCGACGTCTGGGCCGTCCCGCGCAAGAAGCCGGGCGAGCCCAAGGGCAAGGCCACCAAGGTGGTCAACGCGGGCATCCAGATGGATTACTCGAAGTACCTCTACTATCTGGATGGCGACGGCGACATCGCGCGCAAGGAGCGCCAGGTCGGTGGCAGCAAGCGGAAGAAGGCTGCCAAGAAGGCCGCGCCCAAGAAGGCCAAGAAGGCGGCGAAGAAGCCCGCCAAGAAGGCCGCGAAGAAGGCCGCCCCGAAGAAGGGCAAGAAGAGCAAGAAGCGCTGAGCATTCGTTCGACGAACGCTTAGTTGATTTTTGCCAGATGACGGCGTCGATCTCCGGGTCGACGCCGTTCGTCGTTTCGGTCGATCGTTTCCGGCCCCGTTGCTTGCGGACGTCGAGCCCGCAGGGCTAACCTCGCGACGGAGGAAGGGAAAATGCTCCGCGATCTGTCCACGACCTTTCGCCTGAGCCTGGCCTTGGTGCTCGGTTCGGCTGCGGCGCTGTATCCGGTGCTCGCGGTCTCGCCTGCCTGGGCCGACGATGACGACGAGGAGGAGGACGACGAGGAGGACGACGACGACGAGGACGACGACG
>JBMOQZ010000182.1:0-18337 GCA_049322475.1 Myxococcota bacterium
GCGGCGGCGGCGCCGCTGCGTGGTCTTGCCCGGCTCGCGGCGGACCGCGGGGCCGGTGACGGGCTCGAGCGCCTGCTGCGCTTCCATCTGCTTCTGCAGCTCCACGTAGGCACCGCTCTCGATGAGCGCCTTGACCTGCTGGACCGCCTTCTCGTAGCGGGCCCGCGCCGTCGAGTCCTTCGGCGAGCGCTCGAGCGCGCGCTGGAACTCGTTGAGCGCGTAGAACACGTGCCCGCTCTCGGACATCGTGAGCTCGCCGCGCACGTAGAACGCCTCGTGGCAGGCCGGCTCCATGCGGATCGCCTTGTCGAGGAGCTGGTGCGCCTCGGCCCACTCCTTCTTCTTCACGGCGATGCGCGCGAGCTCGACGAGCGGCGCCGCTGCGCGCTCCTCGAGCTTCTGGGCCTTCTTGAGCAGCCAGAGGGCGCGCTCGAGGTCCCCGTCCTGCTGGATCAGGAGCCGGCCCATGTACAGGTGCGCCGTGTAGTTCTTGCTGTCGTGGGTGATCGCCTGGGAGAGCATCTCCTCCGCGACCTTCAGCCGCTCGGCGTCCTCGCTGCCCCGCTCGACGATGAGCGCGCCGAGCCGCGCCATGTGCAGCGCGTTCTCGGGATCGAGCCGGCGGGCCTCGCCGAGCGCGGCCTCCGCGTCGTCGAAGCGCGAAGGCCCCTGCATCATGTAGACCTGCCCGAGCAACCCGTAGCTGTCGGGCATCATCGGCTCGAGCTCCATCGCCTCCTTGAGCACGCGCTCGGCGTCCTCGAGCCGGTTCTGGTCGACGTACACGCCGGCGAGGCGGCGACGCAGGCGGCCGCTGGTCGGGAACGAGGCGATCCCGCGCTCGAGCGCGGCCGCCGCGCGCCCGCGGCCCGTCGACTTGAGCAGGTGCCAGGTCGCCTCGGTGTGGAACACCTCGGGCGTGGGCGCGACGCGCTCGACGGTGTCGAACACCTCCTGCACGGCCTCCGGCGGGGCCTTCGTCACCGCCTTGAGCTCGGCCTTCAGCAGCAGCACCTCGGTGTTCGCCGGGTCCTGCTTCAGGGTCTCGGCGATGCGCTGCTCGGCGAGGTCGTAGCGGGGCTTCTTGCTGCGGACCATGCCCCGGATCGACTCGAGCGCGCCGTCGTCGTCGGGGTAGGGGATGCGGTAGCGGTTGCGGATGCGGTGGGCCTCGAAGAGCAGGCGGTTGCCCTCCTGCGCGAAGGCCAGCTTCGTCAGGCCCTCCATCTTCGACGCGCGCTCGTTGTACGCGTTGCCGAGCGCCTCGAGCAGGCGGAAGTCGCTCGTCTCGCGGTGGCCCACCACCCGGACGAGCACCTCCTGAACGAGCGGGTGCACCTGCCAGGTGCGCTCGCCGCCGGTGTCGGGACGCTGATCGAGGAGGCCGCGGGCCTGCAGGGCGAGGCGCACGTTGCGGCTGACCTCGACCACGTCGGCGTCCGCCGCCGAGTACGGCATGCGGAAGTGGGCGAGCATCGCGAGCGCGCCCTTCTCCTCGTCGGAGAGGGCCTCGATGGCCTTCTGGATGCGGCGCTTGACCGGCTCGACGTCGCCGGCGCCGTCCATGTGCATGAACCGCTTGTTGTCGAGCAGATCGTCGCGCTCCTCGGCGTCGCGCACGGAGATCGCGAACATGCGGGCGGCGAAGGGGTGGCCGTGGATGCGGTCGTGGATCTCGCCGAAGCGGTCGCGCGGGAAGTCCTCGACGCGGTAGGCGTCGAAGATCTCGTGCAGCTCGCGCCCCTTGAGCCCGCCGAGCTCGAGGCTCTGCAGCGAGGCGCCCTCGCCCTCGCGGTAGAAGCGCGGGCGGATCGTGGAGAGGAACACGACGCGGGCGCCGCCGAGGAGCAGCGCGCGCAGCAGGAGCTCGAAGCGGCCCTCGCGGTGGAAGGTGCCGTCGCGGCGCAGCGCGTGCTCGAGCCGGTCGACGACGAGCACGGCGTCCTTCATCTGCGCGTAGGCGTCGGCCGCGAGCTGGGCGAGCTCCGCCGGAGGCGGGCGCTTCGTGGGGTCCCGCAACGCGGCGGCGAGGCGGCCGTCGCCGGCCTTCTCGGTGGCCATCGCGATGCGCGCGTAGAGGCTGTCGGCCTCGCTGCCCCAGCCGACGTGGAAGTCGGGGTGGCGCGTGAGCGCGCTGCCGGCGAGCGCCTGCTCGACGAGCCAGCGCTTGCCGATTCCGAGCGGCCCGCTGATCACGACGGGGCCCCCGACCTCGAGCATGCCCTTGAGCGCGGCGAGCTCTTCCTCGCGACCGACGAACACGGCCTTCGGGGCACCGCCCTTCTTCTTCGGCTCCTCGGCCGCGGCCGCCGGCGCGGCCGCGGGGGCCTGCATCGCCGGGAGCGGCAGCGTGAAGAGGAATTCCCGCGCCTTCTTCTTCTCGTGGTCGAACTTCAGGAGGCGGAGCGGCGTGGGGAGCAGGAACGGGTTGAACTGCCGCGCGGCCACGACGAGGCGTGGCTTGTGCTGCGCGCCGGCGACGAGGCTGGCGAGCGCGGAGAGCCCCTGCGAGTCGGTGCCCTCGGCCTCGATCAGGCAGACCACGCCGCCGTCCTTGGCGGTGGCCGGGGCGAGCACGTCGGCGTCGAGCCGCGAGGCGGGGCTGGGGGCGTCCCCTCCCAGCACGGCGGCCGGAATGCCCGCGCGACGGCGGAGCTCCCCGAGCGTCTCGGGGTCCTGGAGCGCGCGCGACCCGAACACGAGCACGCAACGACCTTCGTTGATGGCGACTTCCACGCGGTTCATCGGCCTGTTCCTACGGCGGAGCCCGCGCTTCTAACCACGGATCCGCTTCAGGGAAAGGCGGGCCAGCCCACGCCCGCGGTTCGGCCGACCGTGCGGGCGACCCGTGCCATCGCGTGCAGGTGGGAGTCCCAGGGCGAATCCCCGATCGAAAAGACGGGCCTGCGACCGAGCGCGACCCACGCGGCGTCGACCTTGCCCGCGGCGCAGCTGACCGGACCGATCACGCGGTCGGTGAGGCGGCCGCCCTCGACGGCGAGCCGCACGCCCACGACGTTGCGGACGCCCACCCGCGGCGCGACGGCGCGCACGAGCGCCTCCGCGCTCCCGCTGACGATCCACACGCGGTGGTGTCTGGCGACCGCCGCCGCGAGCTCGCACACCGCCGCGTTCGGCTCGATCTCGCCGGCGGCGAAGATGTCGTCGACGATCTGCTCGCACTCGCCGAGCGTCATGCCCGCCAGGGCCTGCGCCGCGGCGACGGCCTGCGTGACGGGGTCCATCCGCTCGTACACGCCCCACGGGTCGTCGTCGCCGAGCGCGACGCGCGCGGCCCCGGGCAGGGGCCCCTTCGCGATCCGCCGCTTGAGCGCGGCCTCGCCGACGTCGCGGTGGATGAGCGTGCCGTCGAGATCGAAGACGGCGTCGCCGGGCGGGAGCGAGAAGAGCTCGTCGAGGAGGTCCTTCATGCCGCCCAACCTATGGGGCGGGCGGGACGCCCGCCCCCACGAAGGCTGCGCCCGCCCCCGGCGGGCCGCGCGCGAAAACGAAGGTCCCTAAAGCCTAAAGCCTAAAGCCTAAAGCCTCTCAAGACGTGTGGAACTGCCCCAGCAACCGCTCCACCTCGAGGTGCGCCTCGGCCTCCGCCTCGGCCTCGAGCCCGGCCTCCTCGAGGTGCGTGATCTCCTTCGCGAGGTGCGAGACCGCGCTGTCGACCACGCTGGGATCGACCTTGCCGGCCAGCTCGTTGAGCCCGGCGATCGCCGCGCCAACTTCCTCGAGGAGGTGGGCCGGGCCGCTGCCCGCGCGGAGCTCGTCCGGAGCGGAGTCGACCACCGCGAGCGACGCGAAGTGGTCCCCGAGGAAGGTGAGGTTGTCCGCGAGGTGGTCCATGCGCTCGCGCAGCTCGCGGTAGGCGTCCCGCAGCGCGGCGCGCTCGCGGTCGACCGCGTCGCGCGTGGGCGGGTCGACCTCGGCCGACGGCGGCGCGTCGGGCACGACCGCGTCGACCTCGCGGGCGCGCTCGTCGACGAGGTCGAGGTAGAAGCGGATGGCCGTCGCCGCCTCGTGGTAGGCCGAGGTGGCCTCCGCGAGATTGACGCCGGGCGCGCCGGGCGCGGGGAGCTTCCCGAGCGCGGGGCGACGCCGCGCCGTGACGGCGAGGTGCACGCGCATCAAGAGCAGCGCGCGCGTCTTCCAGACCAGCCCCATCACGCGCCGCATGCTGCCGCCACGCCGCTCGAGCATGGCGAGGTCGGCGTCGTACTTCTTCGCGAGGTCGTCGCGGCCGCCCTTCGCGGCGACCTCCGCGCGCCGCGCCGCGAGGACGTGGAGCTGCTGCTGCACGGCGCGGTGGCGGTCGAGCAGCCGGTCTTCGAGCTCGGCGAGGCGCTGCGGGTAGGCGAGCAGGTCGGCGGCGTCGTCACGGCGGGGCGCCGGCGCGCGGACGCCGATGAGCGGCACCCGGCGCACCCCGGGGAGCCGCCGCGCCTTCTGCGCGGCCCACCACGAGGCCGCCGCCCCCGCGCCGAGCATGCCCAGCGCGAGGATGAGGACGAGGAGCCACCACATTCGAGGGCAGGGTAACCGATGGGCCGTCCGGGGATTCCGCGCTCACCGGGCGCTCACGTGCGGCACGCGGCGTGATCCCCGTGATTATCGAGGAGAGACCTGCGGGACCGCGCACCCGCCAGGCGGATTCCCCATGCCCTTCGAGCCGTCGTCCCCCGAGCTCCATTACCAGCGGGAGCTCCTGCGCGTGCTCACGGCCGCACGCGCGGGCGACTTCACCGCTCGCATGCCCCTCGACTACGTCGGCGTCGAGGGGAAGGTCGCGGACACCCTGAACGAGGTCCTCGGCCAGAACCTGCGCGTGCTCGCCGAGCTCGAGCGGCTGCGCGTCGAGGTGGGCCGCGAGGGCCGGACGTCCCAGCGCGCGGTGCTCCCGGCGGCGGACGGCGGCTGGAAGCTGTGCATCGACGCGATCAACGGGCTCCTCGACGACACCGTGCGGCCCACCGCCGCGCTGGCCCGCGTGGTCGGGGCCGTGGGCAAGGGCGACCTCTCGCAGAGCGTCCCGCTCGAGGTCGAGGGCCAGCCCCTGCGCGGCGACTTCCTCCAGACCGCGCGCACGGTCAACGGCATGGTCGAGCAGCTCGGCACCTTCGCCGCGGAGGTCACCCGCGTGGCCCGCGAGGTGGGCATGGAGGGCAAGCTCGGCGGCCAGGCCGAGGTCGCCGGCGTGGCCGGCGCCTGGCGCGAGCTGACCGACAGCGTCAACGCGATGGCGTCGAACCTGACGGGTCAGGTCCGCAACATCTCCGAGGTCATGACCGCCGTCGCGAGCGGCGACCTCTCCAAGAAGATCACCGTCGACGCCCGCGGCGAGCTCCTCCAGCTCAAGGACGCCATCAACACGATGGTCGACCAGCTGCGCATCTTCGCGGCGGAGGTCACCCGCGTCGCCCGCGAGGTCGGCACGGAGGGGCGCCTCGGCGGGCAGGCCGTCGTGCTCGGGGTCGCCGGGACGTGGAAGGACCTGACCGACAGCGTGAATTCGATGGCGAACAACCTGACGGCGCAGGTCCGCAACATCGCGGAGGTGTCGAAGGCCATCGCCTCGGGCGACCTCACCCGCAAGGTGACGGTCGACGTGCAGGGCGAGATCCTCGAGCTGAAGGACACCATCAACGCGATGGTGGACCAGCTCCGCGCCTTCTCCGCGGAGGTGACGCGCGTCGCCCGCGAGGTGGGCACCGAGGGGCAGCTCGGCGGGCAGGCCGAGGTCCCGGGCGTCGCCGGGACGTGGAAGGACCTCACCGAGAGCGTCAACTCGATGGCGTCCAACCTCACCGCCCAGGTGCGCAACATCGCCGAGGTGACCACCGCGGTCGCCAACGGCGATCTCTCGCGCAAGATCACGGTCGACGTCCGCGGCGAGATCCTCGAGCTGAAGAACACGATCAACACGATGGTCGATCAGCTCAACGCGTTCGCCAGCGAGGTGACACGTGTCGCCCGCGAGGTCGGCACGGAGGGCAAGCTCGGCGGGCAGGCCGACGTGAAGGGCGTCGGCGGCACGTGGGCGGCGCTGACCGAGAGCGTCAACGGGATGGCGGCCAACCTCACCTCCCAGGTCCGCAACATCGCGGAGGTCACCACCGCGGTGGCCGCCGGCGACCTGTCCCGCAAGATCACGGTCGACGCGCGCGGCGAGATCCTCGAGCTGAAGGACACGATGAACGCGATGGTGGACCAGCTCCGCGCGTTCTCGTCCGAGGTCACCCGCGTCGCGCGGGAGGTCGGGACGGAGGGCCGGCTGGGCGGCCAGGCCGAGGTCCACGGCGTCGCCGGGACCTGGAAGGACCTGACCGACAGCGTCAACCTCATGGCGTCCAACCTCACCGGTCAGGTGCGGAACATCGCCGAGGTGACCACGGCGGTCGCCCGCGGCGACCTCTCCCGCAAGATCACGGTCGACGTGCGCGGGGAGATCCTCGAGCTGAAGAACACCTTCAACACGATGGTCGACCAGCTCAACGCGTTCGCCAGCGAGGTCACCCGCGTCGCCCGCGAGGTCGGCACGGAGGGGCGCCTCGGCGGTCAGGCGGAGGTGCCCGGGGTCGCGGGGACGTGGAAGGATCTCACCGACAGCGTCAACCGGATGGCGTCCAACCTCACGGCGCAGGTGCGCAACATCGCCGAGGTCTCGACCGCCATCGCGAACGGCGATCTCACCAAGAAGATCACGGTCGACGTCCGCGGCGAGATCCTCGAGCTGAAGAACACGATCAACACGATGGTGGATCAGCTCGGCGCGTTCGCGGCGGAGGTCTCGCGCGTGGCGCGAGAGGTCGGCACGGAGGGGAAGCTCGGCGGACAGGCGGACGTGCGCGGCGTCGGCGGCACGTGGAAGGACCTCACCGACAGCGTCAATTTCATGGCGTCCAACCTCACCGCGCAGGTCCGCAACATCGCAGAGGTGTCGACCGCCATCGCGCGCGGCGACCTGACACGGAAAATCACGGTCGACGTCCGGGGCGAGGTCCTCGAGCTGAAGAACACGATCAACACGATGGTCGATCAGCTCGGCGCGTTCGCGGCGGAGGTCTCGCGCGTGGCCCGCGAGGTCGGCACCGAGGGCAAGCTCGGGGGCCAGGCGGAGGTGCGGGGCGTCGCCGGGACGTGGAAGGAGCTCACCGACAACGTCAACGGCATGGCGTCCAACCTCACCGCCCAGGTGCGCAACATCGCCGACGTGACCACGGCCGTCGCCAACGGCGACCTCACCAAGAAGATCACGGTCGAGGTCCGCGGCGAGATCCTCGAGCTGAAGAACACGATCAACACGATGGTGGACCAGCTCAACGCGTTCGCCGGCGAGGTCACGCGCGTGGCCCGCGAGGTCGGCAGCGAGGGCAAGCTCGGCGGCCAGGCCAACGTCCGGGGCGTCGCCGGGACGTGGAAGGAGCTCACCGACAACGTCAACCAGATGGCGGCCAACCTCACCGACCAGGTGCGCAACATCGCCGAGGTCACCACGGCCGTCGCCAACGGCGACCTCTCGCGCACCATCACGGTCGAGGTGCGCGGCGAGATCCTCGATCTGAAGCGCACGATCAACCGGATGGTCGAGCAGCTCAACGCATTCGCCGGCGAGGTGACCCGCGTGGCCCGAGAGGTCGGAACGGAGGGCAAGCTCGGCGGCCAGGCCGAGGTGAAGGGCGCCGCCGGCACCTGGCGCGACCTCACCGAGAGCGTCAACCGCATGGCCGCGAACCTGACCACCCAGGTGCGCGGCATCGCGCTGGTCGTCACCGCCGTCGCCGACGGCGACCTCAAGCGCAAGCTGGCGCTGGAGGCCCGCGGGGAGATCGCCCAGCTCGCCGACACCATCAACGGGATGACCGACACGCTCGCGGTCTTCGCGGATCAGGTGATCACCGTGGCCCGCGAGGTCGGCGTGGAGGGCAAGCTAGGCGGGCAGGCGCGGGTGCCGGGCGCGGCGGGGGTGTGGCGCGACCTCACCGACAACGTGAACCAGCTGGCCGGGAACCTGACCAACCAGGTGCGTGCCATCAGCAGCGTCGCCACGGCGGTGGCGCAGGGCGACCTCACGCGCACGGTCACCGTCGAGGCCGCGGGCGAGGTCGCCGAGCTGAAGGACAACGTCAACCGGATGATCGACACGCTCAAGGAGACGACGCGCAAGAACATCGATCAGGACTGGCTGAAGTCGAACCTCGCGCGCTTCGTGCGCATGCTGCAGGGCCAGCGCGACCTGCTCACCGTGGCCAACATGGTCCTCTCCGAGCTCGCGCCGCTGGTCAGCGCCCAGCACGGGCTGTTCTACATCGCCGAGGGCGAGGGCCGGGACACCGTGCTGCGGCTGCTCGCCAGCTATGCGTTCACCGAGCGGAAGCGGCTCGCGAACCGGTTCGCCCTCGGCGAGGGCATCGTCGGGCAGGCGGCGCTCGAGCGGAAGCGCATCCTCGTGACCGAGGTGCCGAACGAGTACGTCGAGGTCACGTCGGGGCTCGGCTCGGCGGCGCCCCGCAACATCGTGGTGCTGCCGGTCGTCTACGAGGGCGACGTCAAGGCCGTCGTCGAGCTCGGGTCGTTCGCGCGCTTCTCGGACGTGAACCTCACGTTCCTCGAGCAGCTGACGGAGAGCATCGGGATCGTGCTCCAGACCATCGCGGCGACCTCGCGCACCGAGGAGCTGCTCCGGCGCTCGCAGGCGCTCACCGCGGAGCTGCAGGCTCGCCAGCAGGAGCTCACCGAGTCGAACGTGCGGCTCGAGGCGCAGACCGCGGCGCTGCGGCAGTCGCAGGAGCAGCTCAAGGGCCAGCAGGAGGAGCTGCGCCGCGCGAACGAGGCCCTCGAGGAGCGCGCGCGCCTGCTCGGCGCCCAGAACGCGGAGGTCGAGCGGAAGAACCGCGAGGTCGAGTCCGGCCGGCGACTGCTGCAGGAGAAGGCCGAGCAGCTCGCGCTCACGTCCCGCTACAAGTCCGAGTTCCTCGCGAACATGTCGCACGAGCTGCGCACCCCGCTCAACAGCCTCATGCTGCTCGCGCAGCTCCTCACCGAGAACCGCGACGGGAACCTCTCGCCGCGGCAGGTCGAGTGGGCGCGGACCATCCACGGCTCGGGCCGGGATCTGCTCGGGCTCATCAACGACGTGCTCGACCTCTCGAAGGTCGAGTCGGGGACGGTCACGGTCGAGTCGGGCGACGTGCGGATCGCCGAGGTCGCCGCCTTCCTCGAGTCCTCGTTCCGTCAGGTCGCCGCCGCGAAAGGGCTCTCGTTCGAGGTGAACGTCGACCCGACGCTCCCGCCGACGATCCGCACGGACGACCGCCGGCTGCGGCAGATCCTGAAGAACCTGCTCTCGAACGCCTTCAAGTTCACCGAGCGCGGAGGCGTCCGGGTGTCCGTCGGGCCCGCGGACGAAGGGTGGTCCCCCGACCACGAGATCCTCAACCGCGCCGACCGGGTCGTCGCGTTCGCCGTGCGGGACACGGGGATCGGCATCCCCGCCGACAAGCGCCAGATCATCTTCGAGGCGTTCCAGCAGGCCGAGGGGCACACCGCCCGCAAGTACGGCGGGACGGGCCTCGGGCTGGCGATCAGCCGCGAGCTGACGCGCCTGCTGGGCGGCGAGATCCGGCTCGAGAGCGAAGTGGGCGCGGGCAGCACGTTCACGCTCTACCTCCCGGTCGCCTGGGTCCCGCCGTCTCGCCAGCGTCGCGAGCCTGCCGACGCCGGCGCGGTCGGGCCGACCCCCGCGATGCAGACTGCGGCGTACTCCGCGCCGCCGACCGAGCCTGCATCGTGGACGCTCCAGACGCGGCCCGAGGAGGTCGAGGTCGCGCCGGCCTCCGACGACCGCGCCGCCATCCACCCGGGCGACCGCGTGCTCCTCGTCGTGGACGACGAGGAGGACTACGCCCACGTGATCCTCGAGATGGGGCGGGCCCGGGGCTGGAAGGGGGTGGTCGCCGGGTCCGTCCGGGAGGCGCTGCGGCTGCTCTCCACCGGGCTCGTGCCCTCGGCGGTCGTGCTCGACCTGCGACTGCCGGACGGCACCGGGTGGGTGGTGCTCGACGCGATGAAGCACGACGCCCGGACCCGCTCCGCGCCGGTCCACGTCGTGACCGTCGCCTCCGACGAGCGAGACCGCGGGCGGATCCTCGGCGCGTTCGGGTTCACGGTGAAGCCGGCCGGCCGCGAGCAGCTCGAGCGGGTCATCGAGCACCTCGGCGCGGTCATCGCCCGCGAGGACCGCCGGGTCCTCCTCCTCGAGCCGGGCGACGAGGAGCGCGCGCGGGTGGCGGCCCTGCTCTCCTCGCCGGGCGTGGAGGTGACGGCCGTGGGCGATCCGGCGGCGGTCGACCCCTCCACCCGCTTCGACTGCGCCGTGATGTCGTCCCGCCTCGACGCCGGGGTCCTCGACGCGCTGGTCACGCGACTCCGAAGCGAGACGCCCGACCTTGCGGTTGTGGTTCGGGTCCCGGAGGGCGCGCCCTCGCCGGTCCCCCACACGGTGGCCGTGCCCGCCCACGCCGACGAGCGGCTCCTCGAGCGTGTCAGCCTGTACATCCACCTCGAGGAGAGGCGGCTCACGGAGACGCAACGCGACCTCCTCGCGCGGGCGCGGAAGCGGCCCGGCATCGAGGGCCGCCGAATCCTCGTGGTGGACGACGACGTCCGGAACCTGTTCGCGCTCACGGCGGCGCTGGAGGACCACGGGCTGCGCGTGCTCTTCGCCGAGAGCGGCCCCGAGGCGCTCGACATCCTGCGGAAGAACCACGACGTCGACGGCATCCTCATGGACGTGATGATGCCCGGGATGGACGGGTACGAGGCGATGCGCGCCATCCGCGCCATCCCGGAGCTCCGGGAGATCCCGATCATCGCGCTCACCGCGAAGGCGATGCCCGGCGACCGCGAGCGCTGCCTCGCCGCCGGCGCCACCGACTACGTGCCCAAGCCCGTCGAAGCGGCAGAGCTGCTCGCGCACCTCCGCCTGTGGCTGGAGAGGTGATGGACCCGGGGCTCGCCGAAGCGGCCCGCGGCGCCCCGCAAGCGGGGGCTGGCGCCCGCGTCCTCGTGGTCGACGACGACGCCGGGTCGCTCAGCGCGGTGAGCGCCATCCTCGAGCCGCTGGGCGTCGAGGTCGTCCGCGCGCGCTCCGGCGAGGAGGCGCTCCGGGCGTGCCTGCGCGCGGAGTTCGCGGTGATCGTGCTGGACGTGCGGATGCCCGGGATGGACGGCTTCGAGGTGGCCTCCCTGTTGCGCTCCCGCCCGCGCTCGGCGGGGACGCCCATCGTGTTCCTCACCGGCGCGGCGACCTCGGACCTCGCGGCGATGCGCGCCTACACCACCGGTGCCGTCGACTACATGATCAAGCCGGCCGAGCCCGCGGTGCTCCGCTCGAAGGTCGCGGTCTTCGTCGACCTCTGGAAGCGCACCGAAGACCTGCGCGTGCAGGAGCAGGCGCTCCGCCACCGGACGGAGGAGCTCGCCGAACGCAACGAGGAGCTCGAGGCGTTCGCCTCGGCCGTCTCCCACGACCTGCGCGCGCCCCTGCGGGCGATCGCCGGTTTCGGCGCCATCCTCGCGCAGACGGCGCCGGACCTCCCCGCCGAGGCCGTCGACGCGCTGGCGCGGATTCAGTCGGCCGTCCGGCGCATGAGCGCCCTCATCGACGATCTGCTCGCGCTGTCGCGGGTGTCCCGCGCCGAGATGCTCCGTGTCCCCTTCGACCTCTCGCGGATCGCCGTCGAGATCCTCGAGGAGCTGGCGCTGCGCGACCCGAACCGTCGGGTCGAGTGGACCGTGGAGCCGGGGATGCGCGCCGAGGGCGACCCCGGCCTCGTGCGGCTCCTGCTCGAGAACCTCGTCGGCAACGCGTGGAAGTTCACGCGCGACCGCGATCCCGCGCGGATCGAGGTCTGCACCGAGCTCCGCGACGGGCACCCCTCGTTCGCGGTACGCGACAACGGCGTCGGCTTCGACATGGCGTTCGCCGGCCACCTCTTCCGCCCTTTCCACCGGCTGCACGACCCCGAGCGGTGGGAGGGGACGGGCATCGGCCTCGCCACCGCCGAGCGCATCGCGCGCCGCCACGGGGGCCGCGTCGAGGGCTACGCGGAGCCCGACAGAGGCGCGACCTTCCGCTTCACCCTGGGGTGAGACCGATCCCCTCGCGGAAGACGCGGGTGATCGTCTCCGGGAGCGCCGTGGCGTCGAGCGTCTCGTCGCCTTCGAGCCACGCCCACGTGAGGCGCTCGACGCCGCCGATCAACACGAGCGTGACGGTCCGCGTGTCGTGCGGGCGCAGGAGGCCCCGGGCGATCGCTTCGCGGAGGAGCTCGTCCACCTGCCCTTCGATCGTCGTCATGCGGCGGCGAACGTACGCGCCGCCCGCGCCGGGCGCGCGCGCCTCCGCGAAGTAGATGCGGACGAGGTCGCGGGCGTCGAGCAGCGCCGCGCCGAGCCGCAGCCCGAGCGCCACGTAGGTCGCGTGCGCGCCCTCGACGTCGGCGACGGCGGCGAGGGCGGCCCGGGCCTCGCCGATCGCGGCCTCCAACCCGTCGAACAGGGGGGCGACCACGGCCTCGAACAGGGCGTCCTTGTCGGCGAAGTACAGGTAGAAGGTGCCGCGGGCGACCCCGGCCTCCGTCGCGATGCGCTCGATGCTCGCCGCCGACCAGCCCTCGGCGAGGAATGCGTCGCGGCCGGCCTCGGCGAGGCGCCGTCGCTTGTCCGACTTGTTCTCTTCCCTCCTTCCCATTGACGATTCCTGACGAGGCCGTCATATTTCGCGTGTCGGAGACACGCCATGATCGGGATCCCTATCGGGCTCGCGCTCGCCAACGCGTCCGAGTGGTTCGTCCACAAGCACGTGCTGCACGGCAGCGGGAAGAAGAAGGCCAGCTTCTGGTCGTTCCACTTCCACGAGCACCACTCCGCCGCGCGGCGGAACGACATGGTCGACGCGGACTACCTCCGCTCGCCGTTCCGGTGGAACGCGCAGGGGAAGGAGCTGTTCGGGCTCGCGCTCCTCGCGATCCCGGTGGTGCCGCTCTTCCCGGTGGCGCCGTTCCTCACCGGCACGCTCGTGTACTGCGGCGTGAACTACTACCGGAAGCACAAGCGCGCCCACCTCGACCCCGAGTGGGGCCGCGCGCACCTCCCCTGGCACTTCGACCACCACATGGGCCCCGATCAGGACGCCAACTGGTGCGTCACGAAGCCCTGGTTCGACACGATCATGGGCACGCGGAAGGTGTACCTCGGCACCGAGCAGGAGAAGAAGGACACGGCGCGACGTCGCAAGGCGCTGGCTGCTCGGGCGCCCGTGGCTCCGCCGATCGGGGCCCCGGTGCCCGCGACTCCTTGACTTCGGACGGCGACTCGCCTAAGGGGCGGCGCCTTCGAGGTCCGAATGCTGCTCTCCCTGCTGCTGTCCGCCTGCGAGCCCCCCCCGCCGCCCGTCCCGGGCGAGATGGACCGGTCCGGCGAGGTGATCAAGGTCGTCAACGGCAAGAACGTCACGCAGGGCATGCTGGACGCGACCATCGCCCAGATCCCCGAGCAGATGCGCGACCAGATCATCGCCCGCGGCCAGATGGACCAGGTGAAGGAGAACCTCGTCGTCGGCGAGCTCCTCTACCAGGAGTCGATCAAGCAGAAGCTCCACGACAAGCCCGAGGTCAAGACCTCCATCGCGATGGCCGAGCGCGCGGCGCTCTCGCAGGCGCTCCTCGACGAGATCGTGAAGCAGCGGACCACCGACGAGGCGGTCAAGAAGTACTACGAGGAGCACAAGGTCCAGTTCGCCCGCCCCTCGGCGAAGGCCCGCGCCATCTTCGTGAAGGAAGAGGCCGAGGCCGACGCGATCGTCGCCCAGGTCAAGGGCGGCGCCGACTTCGCCGCGATCGCGAAGGAGAAGAGCATCGATCCGCGCTCCTCGAAGGAGGGCGGCGACCTCGGCTGGATCGAGAAGCAGGGCCTCCCGCCCGACCTCGGCGAGCCGATCTTCGCGGCCAACGCCGGCGACGTCGTCGGCCCCATCTCCACCCGCGGCGCCTTCGCGATCATCAAGGTCGAGGAGAAGCGCGACGCCGTCCCGCTGGAGGAGGCGGCCGACGGCATCAAGCAGAAGATGAAGAACGAGATCGTGGAGGCCTACGTCGAGGAGCTGAAGAAGGCCGCGACGATCACCGCGCCGACCACCGCGCCCGCGGGCGGGGCCACGGTGGCGCCCGCCTCCACCGAGACCGACGCGAAGAACCCGCCCCCGGCGGCGCCCGCCACGCCCCCCGCGCAGTAGCCCATGTGGGTGCTCGTCCTCGGCGTGTCGTCCGGCTTCGGCGCGGCCGCCGCGCGCGCGTTCGCCGCGGCCGGCTACGACGTCGCCGGCGTCCACCTCGACCGGCGCGCCGGTCAGGCCCTCGCCGATGCGCTCGCGGAGGAGATCCGCGGGATGGGCCGCGAGGCCGTGTTCTTCAACGTCAACGCCGCCGACGACGAGCGTCGCGCCGAGGTGATCGGCGCGCTCAAGGCGCGCGTCGCCCCGGGGTCCGTGAAGGTGCTCCTGCACTCGCTCGCGTTCGGGACGCTCGCGCCGTTCGTGGGCGAGAAGCAGGTCACGCGCAAGCAGCTCGAGATGACGCTCGACGTGATGGGCAACTCCCTCGTCTACTGGGCCCAGGACGTCGTCGGCGGCGGGCTGATGGGCGAGGGCGGGCGCATCTTCGCGATGACCTCGTCGGGCTCGCACCTGGCGTGGCCGGGCTACGGGCCGGTCGGCGCCGCGAAGGCCGCGCTCGAGGCCCACTGCCGGCAGCTCGCGGTCGAGCTCGGCAAGAAGGGCATCACGACGAACGCCATCCTCGCCGGCGTCACGAAGACGCCCGCGCTCGACAAGATCCCGGGGGCCGACAAGCTCGTCGAGAAGGCCCTCGGGCGCAACCCCAGCGGGCGGCTGACGCAGCCGGAGGACGTGGCCCGATGCCTCGTGGAACTGTCGCGACCGGGGACGTACTGGCTCAACGGGAACGTGCTCCGCGTGGATGGGGGCGAGGACTGCTCGGGCTAGCCCTCGCCGGGTGCGCGGGCGAGGAGCCCGCGGACACCCGGAAGATGACCGCCGGGGACGACACGGGCGACACCGCGCGCTCGGAGGCGACCTGTCCGGATCGGGTGCTCGAGGCCCTGCGCGAGGACGTCGCGGGCACGCTGGCGAGCCGCGCCAACCAGCTGGGCTGGCCCCTGCCCTGCGGCGACGGGCTCCTGTTCGTCCACGCCGAGGGCGGCGACTGGTCGCTCGCCGGCGACTTCGACGGCTGGGAGGGCCAGCCGATGAACCGCGAGGACGGCTTCTCGTGGCTCGTGGCCGACGCGACCGGCGCCTACAAGTTCACGGACGGGACCGACTGGCTCGCCGACCCCTGGGCCCGCCGCTACGGCTACGACGAGTTCGGCGAGATGAGCTACGCGACCGCCGACGGCGCCCACCTCGAGCGGCTCTTCGAGGTGGAGGGCGACGGCATCCCCGCGCGCACGCTGCGCGTCTGGGTGCCGGCCGGCGAGGCGACGCACGTGCTCTACGCGCACGACGGGCAGAACCTGTTCGACCTCAACGCGTTCTGGGGCGGCTGGCGGCTCGACGAGAGCGTGCCGGACGGGATGCTCGTCGTCGGCATCGACAACGGCCCCGCGCGGATGGACGAGTACACCCACGTCGAGGACGTGATCGACGGTACGACCTACGGGGGCGACGGCGACCTCTACGCGGCCTACGTGCAGGACGCGGTTCGCCCGCTGGTGGCCGAGGTCTACGGCGAGCCCGCCACGGTGGGGCTGATGGGCAGCTCGCTCGGCGGGCTGATCAGCTTCCACGTCGCGGACCGCCACCCCGGCGAGTACGCGTTCGCGGCGTCCCTGTCGGGGACGATGGGCTGGGGCAGCATCGGGTCGCACAACGAGACGATGATCGAGCGCTACGCCGCCGCGGGCCTCCGCGACACCGCGCTCTACCTCGACTCCGGCGGGGGCGGCACCTGCTACGACGCCGACGGCGACGGCATCATGGACGACGACCCCGACGCCGCGGACAACTACTGCGAGAACGTCCAGCTCCGCGACGTGCTGGCCGACGCCGGCTACCAGTTCGAGGTCGACCTCTGGCACTGGCACGAGCCCGGCGCCGAGCACACCGAGGCCGCCTGGGGGGATCGGGTGTGGCGTCCGCTGGAGATCTTCGCGGGGCTGTGACTCAGTACACCCCGGGCACCAGCCGCTTCACCCGCCGCATGTAGTCGCGGTACGCGTCGCCGAAGTGCTCGACCAGCAGGCCCTCCTCGGTGCGGGCGCGCCAGTCGCCGGCGAGCACGAGCAGCACGGCGCCGGCGACGACGACGGGGTGGGGCGACCAGACCACGGAGCCGACGGCGAGCAGGTCCATCGCCGCGTAGATGGGGTGGCGCACGTACGCGAACGGGCCGTCGGTGGAGAGCTGGTGCTCGGCCGTGAGCTCCGGCTTGAGCCGCCAGCTCCGGAACGTGCGCAGCGTCCAGACCGAGAGCGCCGCGCCGGCGAGGACGAGCGCCGCGGCGATCGCCCAGCGGACGGGCGCGTGCGCGTCCGACCCCACGGTGTCGAGCGCGAGCCCCGCGTACAGTACGGCGCCCCCGACGAAGTGGCCCCACAGCCCCGCCGCGCTGCGCCGGTGGACCGCGGCGCCCTTCGGGCCCGGCTCCAGCACGAAGCGGACGACGTAGGGGAGCCAGAAGAGGGTGTGGAGGGCGTAGATGCCGAAGCGCACGGGACCTCGTACACCCCTCACCCGGCCTTCGGCCACCCTCTCCCCCTGCGGGGGAGAGGGGCGTTCCTCCGAAGGAGCGCCGCCGCCGCCAGTACCCAGGCCCCCGTCGCCCCGCCCCCGCCGCACCCGCAGGCGCGGTCGTCGCGGCGCGCGCGTGGGCTCGCGGGTTCGTCGGCGGTGTCGCCGGTGTCCGCGACCTCGCCCTCGCCGGCGTGCGGGCCGCTGTCGGCGATGTTGGCCGTGCCCGAGATGGGGCCGGTCAGCCGGTTCGTGACGCAGACGGGGACGCCGCCCGAGGAGATCGGGAGCGGCGGTCCGAGGAAGCACTCGCAGGTTTCCGCCCCTGCGCACGCTCCGGCGGCCTCCGGATCGCAGAAGGCGAGCGAGCTCGCGTCCGCGTTCGCCAGGTCGAAGCACACGCAGTTCTTCGCCGGCCCCGGAAACTCCACCGGGCCGTCGAGCTGGCATTGCCCGCAGGTCGGCGAGCCCGGACTGACGTCGCAGCCCTCGAGCCGGGCCACTGCCACGAGCGCGTCGTCGACCGTCGAACTGTCGTGCGCGATGCCGGTCCACCCGGTGTCGAGCTCCGAGCCCGGCCGCGCCTGGAAGCTCACGATCTCCGGGATCGGATTCGGGAGCGTGCAGGGCGCGGGACATCCGCAGAGCGGCGAGCACTGTCCGGGGCATGCCGCGTCGTCGCTGCCGTCACACTCCTCGCCCGCATCGACGGTGCCGTTGCCGCAGCTCGGGCCGGGTGTCGGGCTCACGGTCGGCGCGCCACCGCCGGGGGTGGCGGTCGGCGTCGCCATACCGGCGCCCGGCGTCGGCGTCCCGGGATCCGGCGTCGCCGTCCGGGTCGGAGCGCTCCCCGGCGTCGGCGTCGCCGTCGGCGCCGGCGCCCCGAGATTGCACTCCGGAGGATAAGCGCCGCCGCTCGGTGCGCTCGCGGCCGTGCTGCAGCTGGTCTCGAACGCGGCCACGCAGGTGAGACACGCGAGTGCCTCCGTCATCGTCGAGACGGCGCCGCCGCAGGCGGGTCCGCCTCCGGGAACCGTCACCGCCGGGCAGCTCGCCGGGAATCCGATCGCCGACGGCGCGAGGTCGTCGGCGCCGCCGCAGAGCCGATCGGGGCCGCCGCAGCGCGCGCACACCCTCTGCGAGAGCTTGGCAACCGCCTTGGCAATCGCACTCGCCGCCTTGGCGTCCGGACACGAGCCGCCGCCGGCACGAACGGCCGCATCAGCGCAGCGGGCGCGAGCCTTCACGTCGGCCCGCACCAGCGTGGCGAGGCCCTTCGCGATCTCGCGCTGGCAGCCACGCGCGTCGGGCGTCCCCGCGGGCGCGCCGAACGCGAGGGCGGTCGTGCGGTCGAGCGCCGCCTCGCCGATGCAGGCGACACAGTCGCTCACGTCGCCACAATCGCCGAGCGGGCCGTCGCAGTTGCCGTTCTCGAGATTCGGGCAGCTCGCGCCGTAGCCGATCGCCGCGAGCGTGTCGTCGTCGCCGCCGCTGCCGCAGCGCTGGTCCGCCCCGCCGCAC
>JBMOQZ010000183.1:0-18286 GCA_049322475.1 Myxococcota bacterium
GGGGGGGGGGGCGTCCCCCCCGCCCCACCCGGACTACTTCGGCGCGTCGAAGTTGCGCCGGTTCATCCACTCCTGGAAGCCGTCGCCCATGCCGGTGCCGGCCCAGTTCTTCGTCATGCGCGCGACGAAGATGCGGTCCTGCCCGCTCACGAGGTGGGGCTTGAGCAGGTCCCGGATCTGCGAGGCGTTGAACCGCGACTCGACGATCCAGCCGTTCTTCAGGCGGTTCGACCAGTTGCCGAGCGCCTTGATCGCGCGCTCCAGGTCGGGATACTCCGCCGCCGGGCGTGCGTTGAGCTCGGTCACGATGAGGAACATCATTCAGGTCTCGCTCCGGCACGCCTGCTATCGGCGGCCCGCTCCCCGGACAACCCGTTGAGCCGTCGCATCGGCGTGGCGGGCGCGATCTGGATCGTCGCCCTCTTGCTCTCGCGCGTGATCGGGCTCGTCCGCGAGACCGTGCTGGGCGCGACCCTCGGCGTGTCCAGCGCCGCCGACGTCTACGCCGCCGCATTCCGCATCCCCGACATGGTCAACCACGTCGTGAGCGGCGGCGCGCTCTCCATCCTGTTCATCCCGATGTTCGTCGCGCACGTGGAGCGCGGCGACGAGGCCCGCGGCTGGCGCGCGTTCAGCGTCATCGCCAACTTCATCGTGCTGCTCTTCCTCACGCTCGGGACCGCGGCGTGGATCGCCATGCCGTGGCTCGCGCCCGCGCTGACGCCGGGGTTCTCGCCCGAGGACGATGCCGAGCTCGTCCGGCTCTCGCGGATCGTGTTGCCCGCGCAGGCGTTCCACGTCCTCGGCGCGCTCGTGTCCGCCTCGCTGCTCGCGAAGGACAAGCACGCGATCCCCGCGCTCGCGCCGCTGCTCTACACGGGCTGCACCATCGCCGGAGGCCTGATCGGCGGCGACGCCGAGGGCTTCGCCTGGGGCGTGCTCGCCGGCGCCGCGCTGGGCGTGTTCGGGCTCCCGCTCGTCGCGGCCCTGCGGCAGGGGCTCCACTGGCGGCCCGTCGTGTCGTTCACCGACCCCGACTTCCGCGCCTACATCGTGCAGTCCCTGCCGATCATGCTCGCGTTCTCCATCGTGAGCTTCGACGACACGGCCTGGACGCACTTCGCCTCGCGCATCGGCGAGGGGCAGGTCGCGGTGCTGAACTACGCGAAGACGCTCATGCGCGTGCCGATCGGCGTGTTCGGCATGGCCATGGGGCTCGCCGCCTACCCCACGCTCGTTCGGCTCGTGGTCGAGGGCAAGCCGGGCGAGGCGTACCGGCTGCTCGCGGCGACCACCCGGAAGGTCCTCGTGCTCGCGTTCGGCTCGCAGGTCGTGCTGACCGTGGCCGGCGCGGAGCTGGGCACGCTCGTGCTCGGCACCCGCCGCATCCCCGCGGAACGGATGGCCGATCTCGGCGTGTGCCTCGGGCTCTTCAGCCTCGGCCTCGGCGCGTGGACGGCGCAGACGCTGCTCGCCCGCGGGTACTACGCGCGCGGCAAGGCCTGGGCGCCGACGTGGATGGGCTTCGGGGTGCTCCTGCTCGCGCTGCCGGTGTACGCCGCGCTCGCCGATCGCTTCGGCGCCCACGGGCTCGCCGCGGCCTCGTCCGTCGCGATCGTGGCGTACGTGGTCGTGCTCGAGTGGCGGCTGCGCGCGGACGTCGGCGAGGGCGACGGCTACGGCGGGTTCCTCCTGCGGGCGATCCCGGCGACGGCGCTCGGCATCGCCGCGGGGCTCGCCGTGCGCCACGCGATGGGGCCCCCCGACTGGACCCGCCTCGACGCGCTCCTGCGCGCCTCCGTGCTCGCCGGCGTCGGCGGCTTCGTGTTCCTCGGGGCGTGCTTCGCCCTGCGCCTGCCCGAGGCGCGGGAGGTGGTCGGGATGGTGTCGCGCAAGCTACGGAGGCGGGGATGAACGTGCTGATCACCGGGGGCTCGCGCGGGATCGGCGCGGCGATCGCCCGCGCGCTCGCGGCCCCGGGCCGCAGCGTCGCCGTGAACTACCTGATGAACGAGGACGCCGCGCGCCGGGTGTGCGACGAGGTCGAGGCGAAGGGCGCCCGGGCGATCCCCGTGCAGGGCGACGTCCGCAGCGAGGCCGATCTCAAGCGCCTCGCGGAGGTGTTCGACGGCGTCGACGTGCTGGTGCACAACGCGGCGGTCGGCGCGCTCAAGCCGTTCGAGAAGATCCGCACCTCGCAGTGGGACCTCACGATCGAGTCGTCGCTGCGGCCGTTCTGGCTGCTCACGAAGCTCTGCCGGCTCAACGACGGCGGCAACGTCGTCGGGATCTCCTCGCTCGGCTCGCGCCAGTTCACGCCCGGCTACGCGGCGATGGGCGCGGCGAAGGCGGGGATGGAGGCGCTCACGCGGCAGCTCGCGTGCGAGCTCGCCCCGCGCGTGCGCGTGAACACGGTGTGCGGCGGGCTCGTGCGCACCGACGCGCTCTCGT
This sequence comes from Myxococcota bacterium, assembly GCA_049322475.1. GTDB lineage: Bacteria > Myxococcota_A > UBA796 > UBA796 > SXON01 > JBMOQZ01. Next base: position 2,452 of record JBMOQZ010000183.1, read on the forward strand.
ACTTCCCCGAGGGCGCGGCCATGCTCGAGGCCGCCGAGAAGCTCACGCCGATGCGCCGCGTCGGCACGCCGGAGGACATCGCCGGCGTGGTCTCCCTCCTCCTCGACCCGCGCGCCGCGTGGATCACCGGCCAGGTGATCGTCGCCGACGGGGGTCTCTCCGTGGTGTGAAGATGGCCGACCTGAACTGGGAAGTGGACCCCGAGCAGATCGACGAGTCGCTGCGGAAGCTGCGCGACCAGCTCAAGAAGCTCTACGACCAGGGGCGCTACACGAAGGTGCGCTTCAAGTACAAGGGCAAGCCGCTGGGGCCCGACGTCCCGATGGCCGCGCTGGTCGCCGGCGAGGCCCTGTCGCTCGCGCTCGCGGGGCCGCTGCGCTTCCTCGTCTTCAACCTCGGCGTGAAGGCGTTCGTCGAGATCGAGTTCCTCCACGAGGCCAGCGAGCGCGTCCGCGAGGGGCAGGAGCTCTTCGGCGAGGGCGAGGTCGACGCGGCCGAGGCCAAGTACCGCGAGGCCCTGTCGATGAAGGAGGACGACACCTCCGCGCTCTACAACCTCGGCGTGCTGTTGCGCGTCACCGGGCGGCGCGACGAGGCGATCGCCGCCTTCGAGAAGGCCGCCAAAGACGGCGAGCACCCGGACGGCGTGAAGGCGAAGGAGGCGTTGGAGAAGATGCAGCGGGGACTGCGGACGCTCTGACCCTCAACGCCGCCGCCGCTGCTCCCGCACCCACCCGAGGAACCGCGCGATCTCCCGGCTGCGGTCGCGCTCGGGCATGCGCTCGGCCACGAACTTCCGCAGGTTCGCGTGGGGCTGCTTCATCGCGCTGGCGCCGCCGCCGAAGCACTCGTCGGGCAGGGCCTCGTCGTCCATGTCGAAGGTGGGGACCTCGGCGGCGGCGAGGGCGTCGCCGGTGGCCATGCGGTCGCCGTCGAGCACCACGCCGAGCGAGTTGGCGGCGGCGATGCGCTTCGTCCAGGGCTCGATGCCGTGGCGCTCGCAGACGTACTTGATCCAGCTCGTGTGGTCGAAGGTCGTGCCGTCGACGCCGGGCTTCACCCAGGGGCCGACGACGATGGACGGCACGCGGAAGCCGAGCTGGTCGAAGCCGTCCTCCACGCGGTCGTCGTCGGTGGTGGGGGGCGGCACGTGGTCGAAGAAGCCGCCGTGCTCGTCATAGGTGATCAGGAACAGGCAGCGCTTCCACTGCGGCGAGGCCGCCAGCGCCTCGTAGATCACCGCGATCAGCTCCTGCCCGAGGCCCGGGTGGTGGGGCGGGTGGTCGTCGTTGAACGTGAAGCCCGGATCGATCCACACCACCGGCGGCAGCTCGCCCTTCTCGGCGTCGCGGACGAAGTCCTCGAGGAAGGCCACGGTCTCGTCGCGGACGTGCCCCTCCATGAGCCCGATGAACGGCACGTCCGTGTAGTAGTACTTCCAGGGAATCCCCTTCTCGTCGAGCTTCTTCCAGATCGTCGGGAAGGTGAATGCGCCGCCGTAGTCGGGGAGCGAGTTGTCGGTCTTGCCCTCCGACGTGCCGCCGTGGCCGTAGAGCCGGTTCGGCCACGTCGGGCCCATCACCGAGCAGAAGTAGCGGTCGCACACCGTGTAGGCGTCGGCGAGCGCGTAGGTGACCGGCAGCCGCTCGCGCGTCTGGTACGACATCACCTCGCCGGGATCGGCCGGGCGGCCCTCCTCGTACTCGCGGACGAACCCGTCGTTCGCGCCGCCGGAGAACTGCGCGTGCGACGAGCTCCAGCCGTGCGGCGGGTCGTCGAGGCAGTCGATCTGCACGGGGTGGATCTCGTGGAGGTCGCCGGCCGCGTCGGGGTTGCTCATGCCGGCCACGAGCCCGTCGCTCGCGTGCCCCTCGAGCAGCTTGAGGCTCCCGAGGAAGTGGTCGAACGAGCGGTTCTCCATCATGAGCACGACGACGACGTCGACGCTCCCGGGCTCGCCGGCGTGCGTGTCGCCGGAGTCGCCCTTGCGCGGGCCGCACCCGGCGACCGCGGCGAGCCCGCCGGCGAGGGTCTGGCGACGGGTCAGGCGCATGGGGGCTCCTCGGTCAGCGGACGAGATCGGCGGCCGTGCGCGGCTCGATCTTCCACGCCTCGAAGGAGTAGTACACCACCCCGGTCACGCTGGCGAACGTGTCGCCGTCGGAGGCGCCGTGGTCGACGTAGGCGTCGTCGATGGCGATGCTCCAGTCGGTGGCGATCTCGCCGTACTCCTCCGCGCCGACGGCCGTGACGCCCACGAGCGTCACCAGCATGCCCTCGTAGGGCTCCCAGTCCGCCGGCGCCGACGTGAGCTCGGTGGCGACGACCTCGGCGGTGGTGCCGGCGGCCTCGATGCTCCCCTCGTAGCCGACGAAGACCTCGGTGAAGCCGTAGTACTCGCTGGGCTCGCCCGTGACGGTGACGACGTCGCCCACCTGTACGTCGGGCACGGAGTCCGGCGTGAAGACGGCGAGGCCGCCGGCCCCGCCGGCGTCCTGCACGAAGAAGGTGCCGTCGCCGTCGTCGTCCATGGCGGGCGCGGTCACGACCACCTCGGTGAGCGTGACGTCGCCGCAGGTGTCGCCCGCCTGCACCTCGGCGCAGGTGGCCTCGCCGCCGCCGCCCTCGACGTAGCCCTCGAGGTCGTCGGTGGTGCGCGGGTTGATGCTCCAGGTCTCGTACGAGTAGAAGACGATGCCCGTGACGCTCGGGTAGCTGTCGGCGCAGTGGTCGAGGTAGACGAAGCCGTCGTCGAGCATGACCCCGCCCGAGAGCTCGGCCGTGTTGAACTCGTCGATGCCGACGATGGTCTGGTCGGTCAGCACGACCAGCATGCTCTCGTACGCGTTCCAGTCGACGCCGGAGCCGTCGCCGAGGTCCTCCGGCGCGGGCACGGCCGCCTCGCCGGTGATCTCCGCGGACTGCAACTCGAGCTCGAGCCAGCCGTAGTAGTCGCTGATCACGCCGGAGACGGTGAGCTCGTCGCCCTCGGCGATCGTCAGGTCCGCGACCTCGTTGGGGCCCCACACGTAGAGCCCGCTGCCCGCGCCGCCGGCCGGATCGGCGACGAAGAAGCCGTCGCCCTCGCGCGTGATCGGCGAGGTGACGACGACGCCCTCGAGCGTGACCGTCTCCTCCGGCGCGATCGTCCCGTCGTTCACCTGGAAGATCGTCGCGCCGCCCTCGGCGGTGCCCCCGCCGCCGGTGTCGTCCCCCGCGGACTTGGGCTCGAGGCAGGCGAAGAGCAAGAGGAGGGTGGGCATGCTCGCTCCGGGCGATAGAAGGCGGCGCGCTGAATACACGGAGGACGCCCCGGTGACAAGTGACGATTCCGCGCTGCGGGTGCGCGGGCTGACGCGCACCTACGGCGCGCGGGCCGCGGTGCGCGGGCTCGACCTCGACGTGCGGCCGGGCGACCTCTACGGCTTCCTCGGCCCCAACGGCGCCGGGAAGACCACGGCCATCCGCTGCATCCTCGGCCTCATCCGCCGCGACGCCGGCGAGATCGCGATCTTCGGCGAGGCGGACGCGGTCCGGCAGCGCCGCGAGGTCGGCGCGATGGTCGAGACGCCGCGCTTCCACGAGTGGCTCTCGGGGCGCGCCAACCTCGAGATCGCCTGCGCCTACGCCAATCGGGGGACCGCCGCCGACATCGACGAGGCCATCGCCCGTGTGGGGCTCGCCGACCGCGCGAAGGACGCGGTGCGCGGCTACTCGCTGGGCATGAAGCAGCGCCTCGGGATCGCCCGCGCGCTGGTGGGGCGGCCGAAGCTGCTGGTGCTCGACGAGCCCACCAACGGGCTCGACCCGCGCGGCATGCGCGAGGTCCGCGACCTCCTGAAGGAGCTCGTCCGGCGCGACCGCATCACCGTCTTCGTGTCGAGCCACCTCCTGTCCGAGGTCGAGGCGATGTGCAACCGCGTCGGCATCATCGACAAGGGCGCGCTCCGCCTCGAGGGGCGGATGGAGGAGCTCCTCGCGAAGGTGACCGGCGGGGTGCAGGTGGAGGTGGGCGTCGACGACCGGGCGCGCGCGCTCGCCGCCCTCGATCGCATCGACGGCGCCGAGCTCGCCGGCGACGGCGAGGAGGGGAGGCTGCTCGTGACGCTGCGCGCGGGCGACGCCGCGTCGCTCAACCGCTCGCTCGTGGAGGCGGGTGTGGGGGTGCACGTGCTCCTGCCGCGGACCGGCTCGCTCGAAGAGGTGTTCCTCGCCAGCACCGCGCAGGAGGTCACCTGATGTCGCCGAAGCACTTCCTCCTCATGGTGGGCGCCGAGACACGCAAGGTCTTCACCCGCGGGAGCGGCATCGCCGCGCTGATCGTCGCCGTGCTCGCCGGGCTCGCCGTCGCGGGCGGCGTGAAGGGCATCCAGGACTGGGGCGTCGCGCAGGGCGCCAACATCAACGGGATGTCGGCCGCGGACCTGCTGCAGGCCAGCGGCCCGGCGATCGCCGGCTGGTCGCTGGCGACGCGCAACTTCTTCGTGCTGCCGCTGTTCCTCTTGTTGAGCGCGGCCGGCGCCGTCGCGGGCGAGCACCGCGATCGCACGTTGCGGGAGCTGATCGTGCGGCCCGTGCCGCGCTGGAGCGTGCTCGCGGCCAAGCTCGCGGCGCTGTCGCTCCTGTCGATCGCCTCGCTCGCGCTCACGCTGGGGCCGTCGCTGGGGCTCGGCGTCGCGTTGTGGGGCGCCACGCCGCTCCCGGGCCAGCCCGGCATGGGAGACGTCGCGCTCGGCTACGCGGCGAGCTTCCTCTCGGACGTCGGCCTGCTCGCGATCGCGATGCTGCTGTCGCTGTTCGTGGGGTCGGTGGGCGGCGTCGTCGTGACGATGACGCTGTTGCTGATGGCCGACCTCGCGCTGCGCGGCGTGCTCGCGCTCGCCGCGCAGTTCGGGGTCGAGGCCGCGGCCACGCTCCAGCCCTGGACGCTCGGAAATGCCCTCGGCTGCTGGGAAGGATTCGAGGGCGGCTGGGAGCCCGCGCGTTTCGTCGCGCTCGCCGCCCTGCTGGTCGTTTCGTGCGGACTCGGCGTTGCACGTTTCGCCCGGATGGATGTACCCTGAGGGGGGTGTTTCCGTGCACGGGGTGATGGACCCAATTCTCGCTTCGATCGATGCTCCTGCCGCGGTGTGCGACGCCCGCGGGACGATCGTGCGTCAGAACGACGGCTTCGCGGCGTGGGCGGGCTCGGCGCCGGGCGACAAGGTCGACATCCACCTCGGCCGGGGCCTGTTCGCGCCGGAGCGAGGGCCGGCGCGCGCGCTGGTCGTCGTCCCGCTCACCGGCGGCGGGTGGCTCGCGCTGGGCGCCCCGGCCGAGACGCCCGGCGTCGCCTCGGGGGTGTCCCGGGTGGTCGCGCGGCGGCTGGAGCGGGTCGAGCGATCGCTCGAGGCGAACGCCGCGATGGGGCTGCTCGAGGCGCCGGCGGGGCCGGTCGCGGCCTGCCTGCGGGACACGCTCGCCTCCGCGCAGGAGCTGCGGGCCCTGCGCGCGCAGATCGAGTCGCTCGGGAGCGACGCGCCGGCCGCGGGCGGGCCGTCGTGCCTGCGGACGCTCGTCCGCGAGATCGTCGAGACGCTGCCGCCGAGGACCGTGGCGGTGACGGAGTCCGGCGCCGACTGGACCGTCGGCGCCGACCGCGCGCGACTGTTCTCGCACCTGCTCCCGTTGATCGGGGCGCTCGCGTCGGGCGGCGGGCTCGTCGTCGCCGTGCGGGGCGGCGATCCGGTGCGCCTCCACCTCACGCCTCCGGCGGGCGTGGTGCTCGCCGCGCCGGTCGAGCGCGCCGTAGAAGACGCCCGTCGCTACCTCGCGGTCCACGCCGGGCGGGTGCTCGTCGACGAGGGCAGCCTCGTGCTGGAGTTGCCCGCGTGGGCGCGCTCCGCCGACGTCACCGGCGGCGCGACGGGCGGGGTCGTGCTCGTCGCCGAGGACGACGACGCCACGCTCGCGATGATGGGCGCGGTGCTCCGCCGCGCGGGCTTCAGCGTGCTCACGGCCGACAACGGCGTCGCCGCCTCCGCGCTGCTGCGCACCCACGGCGCCGAGATCGTGGCGATGGTGGTCGACGCGGTGCTCCCCGGGCGGAGCGGCGTCGAGCTCGCGGCCGAGGCGCGGCAATTCGACCCCGGCATCCCCGTCCTGCTCGTGAGCGGCCACCCGAGCGATCTGCTCGGCGCCGCCGACGTCCCCGGGCTGCCGCTCCTGACCAAGCCCTTCGGCGCGCGCGCCCTCGCCGAGCGCGTGACCCGGCTCATCGCCACGCGCGACTAACGCAGCCTCACCCAGACCACCCATCCCGCCGCGAGCAGCGCCGAGACCGGCGCCGTCGCGAGGAGCGCCTGCCGCGCCGCGGGTCCGGGCTTCGCCCGGTAGCGGAGCCACACGGCCCAGCCCAAGAGCGGCGTCAGCAATACGTTCGCCGCGACGAGGGCCGCCACCTGCTTCGGCGAAAAGCGAGCCTCCTCGCGTGGGGAGCCGTAGAGCGCGGCCCGCGCCTTCGCCCGGAGCGCCTCGGACGGGTCGATGCGCTCGCCGCGCCGCACGCGCGCCTGCACCTCGGCGAGCGCGTCGCCGTCGAGCACGCGGGTGGACGCCACCAGCGCGATCTCGCGCTCGCGCCCGGACGGGAGGTGACCGCAGCCGCCGCAGCGCGCGAGCGGCAGATCCTTCTCCGCGCCGCAGGCCGTGCACACGGCCTCAGGCAAGCGAGACCCCGCCGGGCACCCCGAGGAGGAGCACCTGCTCCAGCGGCGAGGCCTCCGCCTCGGCCTGGGCGGCGAGCCACTCGAGCCACTCGGCGGGCGGCCGCTCCACGAGCACGATCTCGGCGCCGGACAGGTGCACCGCGCCGACGAGGCCGGCCGCGAGGCTGCCCGCCTCGCCGAAGTGCCACACCGGGACGACGCCCTCCTCCTCCATCACCGCCGGCCCCTCCGGCAGCGCGACCGCGTCGCCGAGAGAAGCGGGCGGCTGCGCGAGCGCGGCGAGGGCGCGCCGGACCGCGCGCTGGTCCTCGATCCGCCAGCTCTTCGCCCGGTCGCCCCAGCGCTCGGGCGGCAGTGGCCCGCGCCAGAGGCGCCCCCGCAGGCTCTGGAGGAACGGCGTCATCCACGGCGGGCGCTCGCTCCCCGCGATGGCGAAGGCCTCGCCGCCGATGAGGAACGCGAGCGGGTCGATGGCGACGGCGTCGTAGGCGGGAGAGAAGCGCGCGCCCACGCGAACGGTGAGGAGCGCCCCCTCCGCGAGCGCGTCGACCACGCGCGGATCGCGTGCGGCGATGCGGCGGAGGCGGCCGAACTGGGGCGGGTCGAGCGAGAGCGTGAGCCCGACGCAGAGGAGGCCCTCCGCGCCGCGGTCCACCACCGATCCGAGGCCGGGCGCGGCCTCCCAGTGGGCGGCCTCGGGGAGGGCCTCGCCTTCGACCACCACGTCGCGGCAGCCCCACCGCCGCAAGAGCCCGCGCAGCGCGTCGTGGTCCCACGCGGCGAACGCGAGCTGGACGGCGTCGCCGAGGGCCACGAGCGCGCGCGCCGGGCCGTCCACGCGGGTGGCCCGCCCGAAGGCGCCCTCCCAGCGACGGAGGCCGGAGAAGCCGGTGACGTCGATGCGCTCGATGAACATGGCGCGTCCTAACCTTTGCCCCTCAAGTGGACCGCCGCGTGGCCGATGGGAGGCCATGCACGCACTCGCCTCCGGCCCCTCCCTCTGGCTGATCCAGCCCGGCGACATCGTCGCCCACCTCTACTTCGTCGCCGCCAGCATCAGCGAGGTGGTGGCGACCGGGCCGGGCCTCGTGCTCACCGGTCGCATGCGCTACCCGGAGGGCGGCGTCGGCGTCCTGACGCCCTCGGCGCCCTTCGACCCGATCGCCGCCGGCACGCCCGTGTGCATCGAGTACACGAGCAACCTCGACCACTACCGGTTCTACTCGCGGGTCGTCTCCTGCGACCCGTTCGGCGACGTCCGGATCGCCCTGCCTCGCGCGATCGAGCGCCGCGACCGCCGCCTGAACGAACGCTTCCCCATCCCGCGGGCGCCCGGCTACGGCTTCCGCCCGACCTCCCCGGTCGACGCGGCGTCGATGCCGCTCCACGACCTCTCGGTCGGCGGCGTGGGGCTGGTGCACTTCGGGAGCGACTCCCCCTGGAACGTCGGCGACCTCGTGGACGGCGACGTCCTGCTGCCCGGAGAGCACCCCCTGCCCACGTGCCTCGAGGTGCGCCACGCGCGGCCGATCCCGCGGCGCCCGGGCGAGACGCTCGTGGGCACGCGCATCACGGCCATCGCGACGATCGACCGCGCCCGGCTCGCCCGCTGGCTCGCCGCGTACGCGCACTGCCGCTGACGGATTAGAGGGGGGCGTGCTGGTCGCCCTCCTCACGCACGCGCACGCCGCCGCGCTGCTCGGCGCCGCATTCGTCCCCGTCGGTGTCGGTGCCCTCGCCTGGGACGACGCGAACGGGTTCTCGGGATCGCTCGTCGGCGAGCTCGACGGGTACCTGCGCCCGCCGCTCACGGCCCACGGCGGGTGGGTCGGGAAGACCGACGCCGTGCTCGCCAACGCCGCGGTCGCCCGCTTCGCCACGTCCCGCTGGGGCGAGGGCCACGCGCTCGACGCGGTGAGCGCGGTGCGCCTCGGTCTCGACTACCGCCGCTGGTTGTGGGCCCGCGAGGCGGGGCGCGTCGGCATGTACGGCACGCTGGGCGGCTACGGCATCCTGCCCTCCGCGGTGGACACCGACTCGAACTGGACCGAGGACGAGCAGGCCGACGCCGACGAGGGCGCCGCCGAGACGGAGGGGCGCATCGGCGGCGTGGGTGGCCAACTCGGCATCGGCGCCGACTACATCTTCGGCGACGCCGCCGGCCGCCCGGCGGTCTCGCTCGGCCTGCGCACGGTCGTCCGCATGCACCGCGGCCAGATCGTCGACGACACCGCCACCACCGTGTCCACCGCGCTCCTGACCGAGACGGCGCTCGTGCTGGAGTTCTGCAGGTAGGCGGACGTGCGCGCCAGTCGCGACGTGGGACCGGACACGACGCTCGTTCACGTCCACGTTCGGGTCTGCGTCTGCGTCCTTCGGGCCCGTGCGGGTGCGGGTGCGCGTGCGCGTGCGCTTCCCGACGCAACGCGCACGCGCATGCGCACGCGCACGAATCCCGGGTCCCGTGAACATGAACGCGAACGCGAACGCGAGCGCGCATCCGTTGTCGCGGTCCGGCCGCGAGCCCGCCCGGGATCCCGTCGGCGTCGCCCTGGTACGCCGCTTGCTCCTCCGCTCGGCATGCTCACCCTCCTCTCGTCTCTCGCGTTCGCCGGCCCCGCGGAGGCCGACATGGTGTGCTACGGCCCGGTCCCCGTCGCCTCGCTGCCCGCCCCGGGGTCGGGGGGCGTCCCGGTGGACGTCCGGCCGATCGTGTTGTTCTCCTCCGACTGCGGCGCCGGCGTCTGGACATTCGTGCTCACGCGCGGCGACGACGGCGCGGAGGTCGCCCGCGCCGAGCTCGAGGTGACCACCGAGGGAGAGCTCGTCCTTGCCGAGCCGCTCGAGCCCCACACCGACTACGTCCTCGCGCTCTCCGAGGCGACGTACGGCGGCGAGCACGTCGTCGCCTTCACCACCGGCGACGGCGACCCGAGCGAGCCCCCCGGCCCGCCCGCGATCGTGGACCTCGCCGCGGCGTGGGACCTCGACGACACCGTCGCGGTCGAGGCCGCCGTCGAGCCCGGCGGAGGCGTGGACGTCCTGATCGAGCTCGTCGACGAGGAGGCCGGCGTCGTCGCCCGGAAGGTGTCCCGCCTCGGGCGGGAGGTCCGGGCCGCCTGGGTCGGCGGCGCGCCCGAGGAGGCTCCCGCCACCTGGTGCGCCCACGCCCGCCAGCGCGACCTGCGCGGGACGTGGACGGAGTCCGAGGTCGCCTGCGCGGACGTCGAGGTGACGGAGGAGGACGCGACCGCGTGGGGCTGCAGCACCGGCGGGCTCGCCCCGGCTATGCTCTCGACCATGCTCGCGCTCGGAGCGACGCGCCGGAGGGCGCGGTGATCGCGTGGCTCGCGGTCGGGTCCGCGTGGGCGGTCGCGGAGACGTGCACGTGGTCCTCGCCCGTCGGGTCCGTACCCGAGAACGGCGCCGTCGACGTGCCCCTCGACGTCGCGCCCGCCGTCGTGTTCACCCCGGGCGAGTGCGGCCCGGACGTCTGGACCCTCGTGCTCACGCGCACGAGCGACGGCGTCGAGGTCGCCCGCGCCGACCAGGACGAGGTCCTCGGCGACGGCCTCGCCGAGGTCTTCCCCGAGGCGACGCTCGACCCCGGCATCTCCTACACGCTCACCGCCACCAGCGAGTCCCAGTCGGTCGTCACGTTCACGACCGGCGAGGACGTCGCGGGCGAGCCCGTGGGCGCCCCTTCGCTCATCGCCTTCACGGCGTCGTGGCGCGAGGAAGACGGCTTCGTCGACCTGCACGCGGAGGCCGTCCCCGCCGGCGACGACGCGGCGGTCGTCGCGTTCTTCGACGAGCAGGAGGACGCGCTGCGCGCCGGGAGCCTCGTCCCCGCGGGCGAGCCCGCCGTCGGCGACTGGTCCGTCGCGCTCGACGAGCGGCCCGACACCTGGTGTGTCACCGCCGGGCAGCGCCACGTCACCGGCGAGTGGCGCGCGGGCGACCCGGTCTGCGCCGGCGTCGAGGCCGCGTGCGGCTGCGCCGCGGGGGCGCCCTCCTCCGCGGCGGCCACGCTCGTGGGGCTCGTCGCGCTCGTCCGCCGCAGGCGCGGATGATCGTGCTCCTGCTCGTCGCCTGCCGGCCGCCCGAGGGCGACGACGTCTGCGAGACGGCGTCGCGCCGCCTCGGCGAGACCGTCTGCCTGACCGCGATCGAGGACGAGCCCGACTGGGACACCGTCGCGGTGGACGCCGGGGTCGTCGATCAGGTCGACGGCGCCAAGTACCTCGTGCCCGCGCGGGCCGACGCGCCCCTGCCGGCCGTGTTCGTGAACTCCGAGCGGTACGCGCTCCACTACGACTTCCTCCGCGAGGCCTTCCCGGCCGAGTACGCGACGCTCTCCTGGGACGCGTACGTCGCGATGGTCATCGACCCCGACGCCCGGGTGTACTGGGGCGGCGACGTCTCCGAGTACGTCGAGGCCGACGGCGCCCACCGCTTCGGGTTCATCGTCTGGGACGACCCCGCCGACCCCGCCACCCTGCCCACCTACGCCGAGGTGCTCGCCGTCTGGGAGGCGCTGTCCGAGCGGTTCGCGCTCGGCGAGCTGATGTTCGTGCCGTCCAGCGTCCAGCAGCGCGACGCCGCCGAGCTCTGGGACGGGGCGCCCTTCGACGTGCGCGGCGAGTCCGACCTCACCTACGAGGCCTACAACCCCGTCGAGGGCTACGGGACGGTCCGCTTCGTAACGCTCGACGAGCTCGCCGACGACCCCACGCAGGTCGGCTGGCAGGACGTCGTCGTGCTCGACGAGGCGCCCATGGACCTCGAGCGCGTCGTGAGCGGGATCGTGACCGGGACCCGCCAGGCCGCGCTGTCGCACCTGAACGTGCGCATGTCCGCGCGCGGTACGCCGAACTGCTACCTCGCCGATCCCTTCGAGGCGCTCGCGGCGTGGGAGGGGAGGCTCGTCCGGATCGCGTGCGGGGAGGCCGCCCTCGAGATCGGCGAGGCCACCGCCGAGGAGGCGGAGGCGTGGTGGGACGGCTACCGGCCCGATCCCGTCGAGATCCCCTCCCCCGACCTCGCCGACGACACCGTGCTCGACCTGCTCGCCGTCCCCACCGACACCCTCGCCGAGCGCGACGCCGCGCTCGCCCGCTACGGCGCGAAGGGCGCGAACCTCGCCACGCTCTACCAGCGGATCGACGCCGACCTGCAGCTCGACGGCTTCGTCGTCCCCTTCGCGCTGTACGACCGCTTCACGCGCGCCAACACGCTCGACGGCGTCTCGCTCGCCGACACGATCGTCGCGTGGCACGCCGACCCCGACTTTGGCGCCGACGCGACGCTGCGCGAGGCCCGACTCGCCGCGCTGCGCGAGGCCTTCCTCGCCGGCGAGGTCGACCCCGCCGACCTCGCGCTCGTGACCGCGCACCTCCCGGCCGAGCGGATGATGCGCGTCCGCAGCTCCAGCAACGCCGAGGACGGCCTCGAGTTCAGCGGCGCGGGGCTCTACGAGAGCGCCAGCGCCTGCCTCGCCGACTCGCTCGACGGCGACGGCGAGGGGCCCAGCCGCTGCGACCCGGACAAGGACGACGAGCGCACGGTCGAGGACGCGCTGCGGGCGGTGTGGGCCTCGCTCTGGTCGGACGGCGCGTGGGAGGAGCGCGACTGGTACGGCATCGACCACACCGAGGTCGCGATGGGGCTCCTCGTCAACGAGCAGTCCGAGGACGAGGAGAGCAACGTGGTCGCGTTCACGGGCGACCCCGTGGCGGACTCCGCGCGCTGGCTGGTGGAGGCCCAGGCCGGCGACCTCGACGTCGTCAGCGCGGAGCCCGGCGTCACGCCGGAGCGCACCTACCTCACGGTCGAGGACGGCGAGGTCACCGACATCGACCGCGTCGACGCCTCCAGCGAGGTCGACCCGGGCGAGCGGGTGCTCTCCGACGCCCGGCTCGAGGAGATCGGCGCGCTGCTCGCCGAGGTGGACGCGGTGATGCCCCGCGACGACGCCGTCACGAGCGGCACGTTCATGTGGGACACCGAGCAGAAGGTGCTCGGCGACGGGCGCCTCGTCGTCAAGCAGGTCCGCCCCTTCCTGCGCGAGTAGTTGCCGCGCGTCCGGCGGGGTGAACCTCCTTCGGATGGCTCGTTGGGCCTGCCTCTTCCTCGCGCTCCTCGCGCTGCTGCCCGAGCCCGCGGAGGCGCAGGTCCTCGTCGCGCCGCGCCGGCCCGGCAAGAGCGTCGTGCGCTACTGGAAACACGACTGGCGCCACGTCGACGTCGCCGGCGGCGGCATCCGGCTCTGGTACGACGCCCGCGAGGCCCCCGCGGCGGCCCAGGCCGCGGCGGTGCTCGAGGAGGCGTGGGACGACCACGTCGCGACCTTCGGGTTCACGCCCCCCCAGCGCGCGCCGTACATCCTCTACGGCAGCTACCAGGCGTTCCAGCGCACGAACCTCTTCCCCATCCAGGAGGGCGTGCTCGGCGTCACCAGCACGCAGACGCTCGCGACGACGCTCCCGTGGTTCGGCGACGCGCGGCAGTTCGAGCACGTCGCCCGCCACGAGCTCGCCCACGCCTTCCTGCTCCAGCGGGTACGCGCGGGGTCGTCGCGCGCGGACCCGTCGCAGGCGCTGCCGCTCTGGTTCCACGAGGGGGTCGCCGAGTTCGCCGCGCGCGGGGCGCTCGAGCCCGAGCAGCGGATGGTGCTCGCCGACCTCGCCGCCAACCCGGACCTCGAGGCGGGGTACGGCCTCGTGGACTTCTGGTACGACATCCCGCAGAGCGTGCTCTGGACCTACAACGTCGGGCACGCGCGCGTCGCGTTCCTCGAGGAGGTCTACGGGGCGGGGACGTCGGTGCGGGTGCTGGAGGAGATGGCCGACCTCCCGACGACGCGCTTCACCACGGGCGTGCCGTTCGTGCGCGCCGTCGAGGAGGTGACCGGCGCCGCGGAGGACGCGATCGCCCGGCGGTTCCGCGACTGGGTGAAAGTCGGCGCCTACGGGGCCTGGCTCGAGGCCCGCCAGCACGCCGGCGACCTCGCGCCCGTCGACGCCGTCCGCGGCCGGCCGCAGGCGCTGGACGCCTCGCCCGACGGGCGCTTCCTCCTGTACCGCAGCGTCGACCCGCACACGGGGCGCGTGCGCCTCGTGCTCGCCGACGCGAAGGCGCCGCGCTCGACGCGGATCGTCACCTCCGACGCGCGACCGGGGACCGAGACCCTCCACCCCGTCGACCCGCGCAGCTTCGACCTCGGCGCCGACGCGCTCGTCTACGTCGCCGAGGCGCGCGGGCGCGACGTCCTGTACTGGCGCGCCGTCAACGCCCGGACGAAGGAGCGCCGGACGCGCCCCGGCGAGCCCGACGGCGACGCGCACGTCACCCGCTTCCGCCTCGGCGAGGAGCGCGCGTTCCCGGTGGACGCGTGGGGCCTCGTCGCGGCGTACTCGCCGACGCTCTCGCCGGACGGGCGCTCCGTCGCGTTCGTGGGGCTCGCCCCGGGCGGCGCCCGCGACCTCTGGGCGCTCTCGCTCGAGGACGGCGAGGCGACGCGGCTCACCGACGACGCGTACGCCGAGGCGTCGCCCAGCTGGGGACCGGACGGCGTCGTGTACGCCTCGGACGCGACGGGGCACCGGAAGCTCAACCTGTTCCGCGTGCGGGTGGGCGAGGCGCCCGAGCGTCTCACGTCCGAGCCGCGCGATCACTTCGATCCCGTCGCGCTCCCGGACGGGCGCACCGTGTTCGTCGCGTGGACCGACGGGCACGCCGACCTGTGGGAGCGCGTCGCCGAGGGCGTCCGCCCGCTCACGGCGGTGGACACGGCGCTGACGGACCCGTCGCCCGGGCCGGACGGCGAGATCTGGGCGATGCACCGCGCGAGCGGGACCGACGTGCCCGTCCGGGTCGTCGGCTCGCCCGGGCCGACGCTGCCCCCCGAGCCGGACCACCCGCCGGCCGCGCCCGAGGTCGTCGCGCTGGACGGCGCCGCCGCCTACCGGCCCGACAAGGCCGGCAACTGGCACGTCGAGGACCTGTTCGGGCTCGTCGGGGCCGGCGGCGGCTACGTCTTCGGGCAGGTCTTCCTCACGGCGAGCGACACGCTGCGCGATCACCTCGTCGTGGTCGACGCCGCGACCTACGGCGATCCCCGCCTCACCGACGGGACGCTGCTCTACGTGAACCAGTCGGGCCGCTCCACGTGGGGCGCGGGGGCGTTCCACCTGCTGCGCTTCCACGCCTCGGCGAACGGCGAGGTCTTCCAGGTCGGCGAGCGCTTCTACGGCGGGCTCGCGAGCTGGCGGTGGCCGTTCGACCAGTTCGTGCACGTGCAGCTCGACGAGGCGATCGGCGGGAGCCGGCGCTTCAGCCTGACGGGCGCGTACCTCGGGAGCTGGGGCTTCTTCGGCGACTGGCAGGAGGCGGAGGGCGACGCCGCGCTCCAGTCGGAGACCACCGCGCGCGTCGGCGTCGACACGATCACCTACCACCCGACCACCGGGCCGCTCACGGGCGGGTCGGCCATGCTGGCGGCGACGCTCGGCGCCCGGCCCACCCCCGCGGCGTACGGGATGCTCCGGCTCGACGCCGAGCGGTACGTGCCGGTGCCTCTCGGCGACGGCGCCAACCTCGGCTTCCGCGGCGCGGCCGGCACCGCCTTCGGCGGCGACCTCGCCCCGAGCTTCTGGCTGCTCTCGCACGAGACGCTGCGCGCGGTGCCCTACTACGACGTCGACTTCCTGCTCGGCCGCCACTACTGGTTCGGGCGCGCCGAGCTGCAGGTGCCCCTCGACTCGCTCGTGCGCGTCGTGTTCCTCACCGGGGTGGAGGCCATCGCCGGCCTCGACCTCGGCGCGACCGCCGACGACCCGCTCCAGCTCTGGGACCGCCGCGTGCTCGACGTCGCGCTGGGCGGCAACATGGCCCTCGGCCCGCTCGTCGTCCGCGTACACGTCGCCCGCGCGATCGACACGGGCGCGCCCCTGCCGCCGCAGGACCCGCCGTGGCGGACGAACGTGTCGTTGGGGTGGGTGACCTGGTAGGAGCGGTCGGGAGGAGTACGCTCTTCCGGTGCTCGCCCTCCTGTCGCCCGCGTTCGCCGCCTCGCTCTCGGGCTGGGGCGTGCCGCTGCCCGGCGGGGGGCTCGGGGGCGTCGCCGG
>JBMOQZ010000184.1:0-18204 GCA_049322475.1 Myxococcota bacterium
GCTCCTTCACCGTGATGAGGCCGTCGTTGTACTGGTTCTCGGTCTCGCGCGCCTCGGCGACGGCCTTCTCCAGCATCGTGGCCTTCACCGACGGGATCTTCATGTCGTCGATGCAGATCGAGATGCCTTCCCAGAAGCTGACCGTGAACGCCTTCACCAGGCGGCGGAATCAGTCCACGGGATCGAGCCGCCGAGGATGAGGTAGGTGCGGCCGGGCTGGGAACCACTCCCGATGGAGGCGAAGCCGAGGTCCGGCTCACCATCTCCGTCGAAGTCGCCGGAAAATGCCCCGAGATACCCGATTCCCTCGACGGGGACGTCTCCCCGAACGCGCAAGGCTCGATCGGGAATGCTCGACTCCGTTCCCGCAATACCCTCGACCGATGAGAAGACGACGACGTCAAGGTCCCCCACGCTGTCGACCGTCCGGTACGTGGAGGCGGCGAACTCGCCAACTCCATCCCCGTCCAGGTCATCGAGGCAGGACACAGCGTCGCCACCCAGGTCGGCGCGTGTGCCGTCACCAATCACCGAAGCAACCGCAAGGTCGTCGACGATCACCGATCCGCGAGAAAGCTCGCTTGAGCCTCCGGGGAACAGGTAGATTTCGCCTTCCATCAGTCGGTAGGAAGGACGCTTGTAGTCAGCAGCAACCCAATCGTCGAAGCCGTCCCCGTCCCAGTCGCCGACGAAGCAGAATTGATTGGCAAATTGTGAAGGCCCGAGCGTCGTGTCAGGCGATACGACCGCCCCCGCCAAGTCGAGCAGCGCGGCCCCATCGGCCGTCGGAAGGTCGAGCCCGTCCAGGACCATCACGTCGTCGTCCTGACTCACCAAAAGGTCCGCCGTTCCATCTGCGTCGAGGTCCCCACTCGCCACATGGGCCTGCCACTCGTCCCCCGTGATGCGTACCTCGTCCGCGATGCTGCGAGCCGCGGAGTCGGCGACGTCCCCGCGGCCGAAGACTACATACACGTTGCCCGGACCGGTCGTCGAAGAGCCGGCACTGATCGACAGGAATACCGCGTCCGCGAATCCATCCGCATCGAAGTCGACGTCGGTAGCCGCGCTGGCCCCGACGAAGGAGTCCTCCCACGCCTCCCCGTACCAGCTCACGTCCCCAGCGTCGATTGCCTCCTCGCCGGTTGTCCACGCAGACGGCGGACCGCGCAGGAGGGTGGCCACGCCCTGGTAGCCGCTGGTGCCTAGCCAGAGATCGTCTGAGCCGTCACCATCGACGTCGCCGGCAGGCCAGGCGAGCATGAGTGACTGATAGTAGGCGTCGCCAACCCACCAAGCTGTCGAGGAGTCGTACCTCGACATCGCGCCAGAGAGCGTCTGACCGCCCGGCACGTAGAAGATCCCTCCGAAGTTCGAGCCTGGCGAATCCGTGGATTCGTGGCCGCCACTCATCGCCAAGTCGTCGGTTCCGTCGCCGTCCAGATCGCCTACGAACGCGGGGCAATACGTATTCAGGTTGCCAGCAAATCCTGTGTCCCCCTCCCAGATCCCATCCGAAACAACGCCGAGATCCTGTGTCTCGGCGCAGCCCCCCGTGTCCCAATTGTCGCCATCGCAGTCCTGATCCTCGTCATCGCAGTACTCGGTGGCGCCTGGATGGGCTTCCGGGTCTACGTCGTCGCAATCATCAAGGTTGAGAGACCCGTCGCCGTCGGCGTCGCCGGTGTCGGCGAGGGCCGAACCCGTGTCCGTCGCGGGCACGGTGTCCGGTGTGGCGGTGTCCGCGCGCGAACCGGTGTCGTGCCCGGTATCCGTTGCGGCCGCGGAGTCCGCGCCGGAGTCAGGTCCCGTGTCCACCGACGCGCCCGTGTCGATCGGCAAGGTCGAGTCGTCCGTGTCGGAGAGCCCCGTGTCACCTCCGCTCGCCCCCGTGTCCACCGCGGCCGTGTCCTTGTTTCCGGAGTCCGGCGAGGCCGTGTCGTCGACTTCGCCGCCCGTGTCGATCCGCCCGCTGTCCCGGTTACCGGTCTCATTCGCGTTTGTGTCGCCGCTGTCGGCGTCGCTGTCACCGCTGTCGGCATCGCTGTCGCCGCTGTCGGTGTTCCCGGATTCGGTGTTGACCGTTTCGGAGTCACCAATGTCGGTGTGGTCGTTGTTCGTGCCGCCCTCGTCGACACGCTCCCCGCCTCCCGCGGTGTCGGCGAACCGGCCACCGCACGCGGTCAGCAACCCGAGCAGGATCACCACGTGATCGCCGTGCTGTGCACACCGCTCCCGGAGGTCGCGTAGTAGAGCGTCGGGTCGCCCGCGTACCAGTCCACGTCGGCCGCGGCCCCCCGAAGCCCTTGGAGCCCCGTCGTCGACAGGTCGGTCTCCACCCAGCCGTAGTCGGACGCCCCCAGCGCGCGGAGGCGCTCCGCGAGGAACGGGACCGGCTTGGAGCACGAGGCCCCGCATTCGACGCGCGTGACCGCCTTGACGCTCGGCTGCACGACGAACACGCGGTCAATCCACGGGTGCGGAACGACGTCGTCGACGTCGAAGTAGTGGGCGGTGTTGGCCGGGTCGAGCACGAAGAGCGGGTTGGTCCCGTCCGTCTTGATGGAGCAGGCGCCACCCCAAGGGGTGCCGCTCCGGTTCTGCCACGCGCCCCAGACAATCACGCGCTCGGCCTCCGTGGAGGTCCATAGCCAGGGGTTGACCAACACCCCCGAGAGGTTGCCGCCGTCGATCTTGCAGGCGCTGGGGATGGCGACGGTGGTCCAAGTGGCCTCGAAGGCGCCGGAAACCAGGTCGCCTTGGTCGAACTCGACCTCCACCAGGCCACAGGTGCCGTTGCTGTTGGACTCACCCGTGATGAAGAGGCGGAAGTTGTAGGTCCCGGTGTCGTCGTAGCTGCTCGCGCGGGGATCGATCGCGACCTCCGATCGGACGGAGAAGAAGTCGTCGTAGTCGCAGGTGCCGCCCCCGAGGCTCGTGCTCGGTGTTCCGCTCTCGACGACCGGGTACCAGGTCGCCCCGCCGTCCAGCGTGACCTTCAAGCCACCGTCGGCGCAGGCCGTGTCGGCGTTCGCACCGCAGGAGTCGGTGTCGAAGGTCGCGAAGGCCACGGCACCGGTCCCCAAATTGTCGGTGCCCGAGGAGTCGCTTTCTACGGGGAGGCCGACGATGTCCATCGGGGTGCCGAAGTCGTCCAGCGCGGCCTCGAAGCCGGACCCGCCGCACACCGGCCACGTCGAGAGTGAGACGGTGCTGTTCTTGCACCAGGCCCCATAGTCGGTGTAGACGCGGTTCTGCCCCCGGGCATCCGAGGTCGTCTGCACGCATCACGTCGCTCCGCCGTCGTCCGTGTGGAAGATCCCGGTCGTGTCCTCGGTGCTCCCCATCGCAAGCCAGGCGATGTCGTCGCCCGCGCCGGTCTGCCCCGGGACGTCCATCGCGCGCCCGTGGGCGTTGAACTTGTCCCACACGCAGTAGACCTCGGCGCCTCGAGAGCCCGCCGGGTCCCACCACGCCACGCCGAGGTCGGACACGGCCGCGTACATGCGCTCCGAGCCGGCGGCGACGTCGTTCACCACCGTCGTTTCGGGCAGGTTCACGCTGCCGTTGTCCGAGTCGAACCAGAAGGTCCAGTCGACGCTCCCGTCGACCGTCGAGCTCGACCAGCCGTCCTCGGCACCGTCGACGAGCCAGACGCCGAAGCCGTCCGAAACCATGAGCACGTCCGCCGTGCCCGTGTCGTCGTCGTCGTCGTAGAACACGCCGTCGACACCGTAGGCCGGCGCCCAGGTGTGGCGGTAGGGCTGGTCGTCGATCCAGAGGTCGGCCGCGTCGGGGGTCGCGAGGTAGTACCCCTCGCTGTGCACCCCCGAATTCCGGCTCGTCTCGTCCGTGCCTGACAACCCTTCCCAGCTGGAGCCCACGCCATTGGCGCTCGTGTACGTGACACGCCAGACCTTCGGGTTCGCCACGGTCGACGACCGGACGCCCGATCCTGGCTCGCGGGGAAGAAGGCGAACAGGTAGTCCTCGCCCGCAGTGAGGCCGACGACCTCCTTCTCGGTCGTGTCGTCGCCCCCCGTGCTCGTCTCCGGGCCGTCGAGGTTCTCGGTGACGTCCAGGACCGTGTCGTTGTCGACGTCCCACTTCCACACGTTGCCGTCGTCGTACGTGCAGGTACCGGCGGAGGTGTAGCGTCCTCCGTCGGCGACCCAGGCGATGGTCGGGTCGGCGGGGTCCAGCTCGATGTCGCGGACGTCGATGCCGTCCGAAGCGCCCGAGGCCACAGGGGAGCAGCTCACCGTGTTCGTCGTGCAGTTCGGCGAGGTCGGGATGTCGCATACGTACAGGCTGTCGTCGGTCGAGGCGCTCCCCTTGTACCCGAAGAGGAGCACGTGGTTGGTCGAGCCGTCGTCCGTGACCACCAGCGACGAAGGGTAGCCTGCGCCGGCGGTGAGGCCGTCGAGGAGGCACGTCCCGCCGCCAGCGGGGTCCACGAGGTAGACGCCCTCGGAGCCCGGTGTGTGGCTTCCGGCGAAGACCACCTCGTTGTCGGCGTCCCACGCGAGGAGGTGCCCACCGGCGCGGGCCGGGTAAGTGTCGTCACACTCGTGGATGCGCCCGTAAGCCGAGATGTCGTCAACCTCGGTGTACAGGAGCGACCAGGTCGAGCCGAAGTCGTCCGAGACCCAGAGGCCGCCGTACAGCGTGGATTCGTATGGATCGCCGGAGAGCGCGAAAAGGAGATCCTCGGTGGCCGTCTCGACGGGGAGCACGTCCCACACCGCTTCGTCGTACTGAGACCAGAGATCGATGTCGTCGCCGTTCAGGGTCGTCCAGACGGTGCCGTCCCACCAGAACACGCCCCCCTCGTCGCTGGCGGCGTAGAGCTCGGGCCCCGTCGCGGTCCACGTCATCGTGACCACGAAGTTCGAGGCGCCGCCCGCGGCGAGACCGACGTCCTCCCAGGCGAGGTCGAGGTCCGCCGCCGGGGGCCATTGGTAGGACGAGGTGCCGTTCTGGATGGACAGCCAGTCGAGCTGAAGCGTGCTGCTTGCGCCGCAGGCGAACTTGACCTGCTGGATCATCAGCGGGGGCGGCACCGACGACGAGAAGGAGAACTCCTGGATGCCGGCGCTCGTGATCGAGTGGGTCTGGGTGTACTCGGTGCCCGACGGGAAGGGCTGCGTCTTCAGCGTGACTTCGCAGGCCGTGCCCGTGACCGCCGCGACGTCGACGACGAGGTGCGGCACGCCACGCTCGTGGGCGACCCCGCCGTTGAGCGAGATGGACGAGGAGGCGCTGATCGAGACGGTGTCGCTGTCCGACCAGCTTGCCGTGCCGAGCACGTTCCAGTTCGACGCGTTGCTCGTGAAGTCGTTGACGTAGCGCCGGGCCACGCCGTCGTGGTTGTCACAGTCGGAGTCGTACTGGTCGCCCCCTACCTCGGACTCGCCCGGGTTGCGGTTCGCGTCGGCGTCGTCGCAATCGGTGTAGGCCTGGCTGCTCGCGCATCCGGAGCCGGAGTTCTCGTAGCCGTCGGCATCGGCGTCGCAGACGGCCCAAGCTTTCGCCGTGATCGCGAGGAGCAGGAGCAGAGGCAGGGGTTACTCCGGGGGCCCGACGAGCATACCACCGGTCCGTGCGTTTCGCTGGACCCCCAACGGTCCTGCGACGGCCGCCCCGCTCGGCTGCGGATGACGTACGAAGGGCCGCCCCCGGATCTCCCGAGGGCAGCCCTTCTTTCGCGAACGTGAGGCCTAGACCGCCTCTTCCTCGTGGATCGCCATCGCGCGATCCCGGATCGCCATCCCGAGCTTCTGGTACGCGGCGAAGCCGGTACCCGCCGGGATGAGGCGGCCCATGAGGATGTTCTCCTTCAGGCCGCGCAGCTTGTCGACGCGGCCGTGGATGGCGGCCTCGGTGAGCACGCGGGTCGTCTCCTGGAAGGACGCCGCCGAGAGGAAGCTGTCCGTGGAGAGCGACGCCTTCGTGATGCCGAGGAGCAGCGGCTCCGTGACCGCGGGCTTGCCGTCGTTCGACAGCGCGCGCTCGTTGGCCTCGTCCACCTTGTGCTTCTCGACCGCCTCGTCGACGAGGAAGTCGGTGTCGCCCGGGGTGCGGACCTTCACGCGACGCAGCATCTGGCGAACGATCACCTCGATGTGCTTGTCGTTGATCTTCACGCCCTGGAGCCGGTAGACCTCCTGGATCTCGTCGACCAGGTAGTTCGCCAGCTCGCCCTCACCGCGGATCTTGAGGATGTCGTGCGGGTTGGCGGCGCCGTCCATGAGGGGGTCGCCGGCGCGCACGAAGTCGCCCTCGTTCACGATGATGTTCTTGCCCTTCGGGATCAGGTACTCCTGCACGTCCCCCGACTCGGGCGTGATGACCACGCGGCGCTTGCCCTTCGTCTCCTTGCCGAAGCTCACCACGCCGTCGATCTCCGTGATGATCGCCACCTCCTTCGGCTTGCGGGCCTAGAAGAGCTCGGCGACACGCGGCAGACCGCCGGTGATGTCCTTCGTCTTGGTGGTCTCGCGCGGGATGCGGGCGAGCACGTCGCCCGTCACGACCTCGTCGCCCTCCTCGACCTCGATCTTGGTCTGGGCGGCGAGGAACAGCCGGACCTTCTGCTTGCCCTTCGCCCCCGGCGCCGTGATCACGATGCGCGGGCGCTTGTCGGTGTCGCGGAAGTCTTCCACCTCGCGGATCTTGCGGCCCGTGAGCGGGTCGCTCGTCTCCTTCACGACGCCCTCGAAGTCCTCGTAGACGACGACGCCCACGTCCGTGGCGAGGATCGGCGTGTTGAAGCCGTCCCACTCCGCCACGCGCGTCTTGGCGGAGACCTTCTCGCCGTTCTTGACGAGCAGGCGCGCGCCGTACGGGATGGCGTACTTCTCGCGCTCGCGGCCCTTGTCGTCCACGACGAAGAGCTCGCCGTTGCGCGACATCGCCACCTGCTGGCCGTGCCGGTTCTGCACGGTCTGCATGGCGTCGGAGAACTTGATGTTCCCGCTGGTCTTGAGCTCGAGGTAGGACTCGGTCGCCTTGCTGGACGCCGCACCACCGATGTGGAAGGTGCGCATCGTGAGCTGGGTGCCCGGCTCGCCGATGGACTGCGCCGCGATGACGCCGATGGCCTCGCCGACGTTGACGAGCTTGCCGCGGGCGAGGTCACGCCCGTAGCACATCGCGCACACGCCCCAGCGCATGTCGCAGGACATGACGCTGCGGATGCGGACGCGGTCCACGCCCGACTGGACGATCTTCTCGACGCGCGCCTCGTCGATGAGGTCGTTGCGCGCGACGAGCACCTCGTCGGAGTACGGGTCGAGGATGTCCTCGGCCGCGACGCGCCCGAGGACGCGCTCGCCGACGTGCTCGATGACCTCGCCGCCCTCGATCAGCGACGTGATCTCCATGCCGACGCGCGTGCCGCAGTCCTTCGCGGTGATGATCGTGTCCTGCACGACGTCGACGAGGCGGCGGGTCAGGTACCCGGAGTTGGCGGTCTTGAGCGCCGTGTCCGCGAGGCCCTTGCGCGCGCCGTGCGTCGAGATGAAGTACTGGAGGACGGTCAGACCCTCGCGGAAGTTCGCCGTGATGGGCTGCTCGATGATCTCGCCGGAGGGCTTGGCCATCAGGCCGCGCATGCCGGCGAGCTGGCGGATCTGCGTGGTGGAGCCGCGGGCGCCGGAGTCGACCATCATCCAGATGCTGTTGAACGAGTCGTGGTCAACGGTCTCGCCCTTGTCGTTCTTGACCTTGTCGACCTTGATCTCGCGGATGAGCGACTGGCTGATGTCGTCGGTGACCTTCGACCAGAGGTCGACCACCTTGTTGTAGCGCTCCTTCACCGTGATGAGGCCGTCGTTGTACTGGTTCTCGGTCTCGCGCGCCTCGGCGACGGCCTTCTCCAGCATCGTGGCCTTCACCGACGGGATCTTCATGTCGTCGATGCAGATCGAGATGCCGGCCGCGGTCGAGTTCTTGAAGCCCATCTGCATGAGCGCGTCGGCCATGAGGACCGTCTTCTTGGCGCCGGCGACGCGGTAGCAGCGGTCGATGAGCTCGCCGAGGGCCTTCTTGCCGAGAGGGCGATTCACGAGCGAGAACGGCAGCTCGGAGGGCACGATGCTCGAGAAGAGCACGCGGCCGACCGTGGTGTTGACCATCTCGCCGCGGGCCTCGAGACCCGCCTTGCTGTCGGCGGTGACGAGCGGGACCTGCCCCTTCCAGCCGAAGAAGCCGGCCGGGGCGACGACCATGACGAGGTCGTCCTCGAAGCGGGCACGCAGGGCGGCGACGCCCTTACGGAGCAGCGCGAGGCGGCGCGCGGTGTTGAGCCGCGCGTCGACGAGCTTCTCGCCCTTCTTGTCGGTGGCGTCCTCGGTCTCGATCACGCCGACCACGCGGCCGTTGCCGCGGAGCTTCGGCAGCACCAGCGCGCGGACCTTCAGGCCCGGCACGTCGATGGCCACCTCCTCGGTGGGGTCCTTCGTCGCGAACGCGGAGGGGCCGGTGTGCGACAGGGTGATCGACGCGAAGCCCGCGCCGGCGGTGCCGTCGATGCCCACGCCCACGTCGCCGCCGAGCGCGGCCACGTCGGGGATGACGCTGGCCGCGGCGTAGCGGGTCGCGATGCCGCGGTGGTAGTGCCACGCCTCGGACTTGTCCGCGGCGATGTCCACGCCCACCACGAGGTGGCTGTCCTTCAGCTCGGGGATGCGCTCCGGCACACGCTGCTCGAGCGTGGGCGCGGGCATGCGCACGGCCACCGGGGCCTGGAGGTGGACCTCGAGGTTGTCGTAGGCGACCTCGACCTCGGCCGGGCTCTCGAACACGCGGCCGTGGCCCTTCGACCACTTGCGCTCGCGCGTCATGTAGTAGCAACCGAGAACGACGTCCTGCGACGGCTGGATGATCGGCTTGCCGTTCGCGGGGCTCAGGATGTTGTTGGTCGACATCATGAGCACGCGCGCCTCGATCTGCGCCTCGATCGAGAGCGGGACGTGCACGGCCATCTGGTCGCCGTCGAAGTCAGCGTTGAACGCGGTGCAGACGAGCGGGTGGAGCTGGATGGCCTTGCCCTCGATGAGCACCGGCTCGAAGGCCTGGATGCCGAGGCGGTGCAGCGTCGGGGCGCGGTTCAGGAGCACGGGGTGCTCCTTGATCACGTTGTCGAGGACGTCCCAGACCTCCTCCTCCTCGCGCTCGACCATCTTCTTGGCGGCCTTGATCGTCGTGACGAGGCCGCGCTCCTCGAGCTTCGCGTAGATGAACGGCTTGAAGAGCTCGAGCGCCATCTTCTTCGGCAGGCCGCACTGGTGCAGGCGCAGCTCGGGGCCGACGACGATGACGGAGCGGCCGGAGTAGTCGACGCGCTTGCCGAGGAGGTTCTGACGGAAGCGGCCGTGCTTGCCCTTCAGCATGTCGGAGAGCGACCGGAGCGGGCGCTTGTTCGGACCGGTGAAGATCTTGCCGCGGCGGCCATTGTCGAAGAGCGCGTCGACGGCCTCCTGGAGCATCCGCTTCTCGTTGCGGATGATGATCTCCGGCGCGTTCAGGTCCTGCAGCCGCTTGAGGCGGTTGTTGCGGTTGATCACGCGGCGGTAGAGGTCGTTCAGATCGGACGTAGCGAAGCGGCCGCCGTCGAGCGGCACGAGGGGGCGGAGGTCCGGCGGGATGACGGGGACGACCTCCATCATCATCCACTCGGGCTTGTTGCCCGACTCGCGGAAGGCCTCGACGATCTTGAGGCGCTTGGCGTGCTTGCGACGCATCGCCTCCGACGAGGTGTTCCGCATGTCGGTGCGGAGCTGCTCGCCGAGGGCCTGGATGTCCATCTTCTGGAGCATGTCGCGGACGACCTCGCCGCCCATGCCGACGTCGAAGCTGCCGTACCCGTAGGTGCGGATGGCCTCCTGGTAGTCCTCCTCGGACAGGATCTCACCCTCCTTGAGGGTGGACTCGCCGGGGTTCGTGACCATGTAGCTCTCGCAGTACAGCACCTTCTCGAGGTCCTTCAGCGAGACGTCGAGGAGGTTGCCGATGCGCGAGGGCAGGCTCTTGAGGAACCAGATGTGGGCGACGGGCGTGGCGAGCTCGATGTGGCCGAGGCGCTCGCGGCGGACCTTCGCCTGGATGACCTCCACGCCGCACTTCTCGCAGGTGATCCCGCGGTGCTTCATGCGCTTGTACTTGCCGCAGAGGCACTCGTAGTCCTTGACCGGGCCGAAAATCTTGGCGCAGAAGAGGCCGTCCTTCTCGGGCTTGAAGGTGCGGTAGTTGATGGTCTCCGGCTTCTTGACCTCGCCGTGCGACCAGCTGCGGATCTTCTCGGGCGACGCCAGCGAGATGCGGACGGCGACGTACTGGAGGGGGTTCTTGGGCTTCTCGAAGAGGTTGTAGACGTCCTTCACTGGAAGCTCCGGGATCAGGGGTACAGGGAGAAAATGTCTGTTTGAGGCGGGGTCCTGCGCGAGGCTACTGGCGCAGGACTTCCTTGTCCTCGATGAGCTCGACGTCGAGCGCGAGGCTCTGGAGCTCCTTCACGAGCACGTTGAACGACTCGGGCAGGCCGGCCTCGAGGATGTTCTCGCCCTTCACGATCGACTCGTACATGCGGGTGCGCCCGAGCACGTCGTCGCTCTTGACGGTGAGGAACTCCTGCAGCGAGTAGGCGGCGCCGTAGGCCTCCAGCGCCCAGACCTCCATCTCGCCGAGGCGCTGGCCGCCGAACTGGGCCTTGCCGCCGAGCGGCTGCTGCGTGACCAGCGAGTAGGGCCCGATGCTCCGCGCGTGGATCTTGTCGTCGACGAGGTGGTGCAGCTTGAGCATGTACATCACGCCGACGGTGACCTTGTTCGCGAAGGCCTCGCCCGTGCGCCCGTCGTAGAGCACCGTCTGGCCGCCGCGATCGCGACCGCCGACCTCGAGCGCGTCCTTGATCTCCTTCTCGGAGGCGCCGGCGAACACCGGCGTGGCGGTGGTGACGCCCTTCCGGTACTTGCCCGCGAACTGCTTGACCTCGTCGTCGGAGGCCTTGTCGAGGAAGGCGTGGACGTCGGGCTGACCGGCGAAGGACTCCTTGAGATAGCCCTTCAGGTCGGCGATCTTGTACTTCTCGTCGAGCATCTTGCCGATCGCGGCGCCCATGCCCTTCGCGGCCCACCCGAGGTGGGTCTCGAGGATCTGGCCCACGTTCATGCGGGAAGGCACGCCGAGCGGGTTCAGCACGATGTCCACGGGGGTGCCGTCCTCGAGGTACGGCATGTCCTCGATCGGGAGCACCTTCGAGATGACGCCCTTGTTCCCGTGGCGGCCCGCCATCTTGTCGCCGACGGACAGCTTGCGCTTGATGGCGACGTAGACCTTCACCATCTTGATGACGCCCGGCGGGAGCTCGTCGCCCTTCGTGAGGCGCTCGATCTTCGCCGCGAAGCGGCTGCGGATCTCGTCCTCCTTCTCGCGGACCTTGTCGACCAGCGCGAAGATCTGGTCCTGCACGGCGTGGTCGCCCTCGACCTGGATGCGCTCGTACTGGTCGAGCGTCAGGCGGCGGATGACCTCGGGCGAGAGCGTCTCGCCCTTCGCGACCACCTCGGCGCCGGTGACGTCGTCGAGGATGCGACCCGCGGCCGAAAAGCCCTTGAGCAGGCGGCCGAGGTTGCGGGCGGCGGACTCGCGCACGGTGCGGAGCTTCTCGTCGCGGTCGCGGTTGATGCGGGCCACGGAGTAGGCCTCGATCTCGATGGACCGCTGGTCCTTCTCGACGCCCTCGCGGGCGAAGATCTGGGCGCCGATGACGGTGCCCTCGACGCCGGGGGGCACCCGGAGCGAGGTGTCGCGGACGTCGCCGGCCTTCTCGCCGAAGATCGCCCGGAGGAGCTTCTCTTCGGGGGAGAGCTGGGTCTCGCCCTTCGGCGTGATCTTGCCGACGAGGATGTCGCCCGGCTTCACCTCCGCGCCGATGCGGATGATGCCCGAGTCGTCGAGGTTGGCGAGCGCCTCCTCGCCGACGTTCGGGATGTCGCGGGTGATCTCCTCCTTGCCGAGCTTCGTGTCGCGCGCGGAGACCTCGAACTCCTCGATGTGGATCGAGGTGAAGTAGTCCTCGGCGACGAGCCGCTCGCTGATGAGGATGGAGTCCTCGAAGTTGTAGCCCTGCCACGGCATGAACGCGACGACCGCGTTCTGGCCGAGCGCGAGCTCGCCCGTGTCCGTCGCGGGACCGTCGGCGATGACCTCGCCCTTCATCACGTGGTCGCCCGGGCGCACAACGGGGCGGCTGTTGATGCAGGTGTTCTGGTTGCTGCGCGTGAACTTCGTGAGGTTGTAGATGTCCACGTCCTCGCCGATGCCCTCGCTCGCCTCGTCGTCGGTCTTGATGACGATGCGGCCCGCGTCGACGTGCTCGACGGTGCCGGAGCGGCGGGCCGTCGTCGTGACGCCGGAGTCGCGCGCGACGGGGACCTCCATGCCGGTGCCGACGAGCGGCGCCTCGGTCCGGATGAGCGGGACCGCCTGGCGCTGCATGTTGCTGCCCATGAGCGCGCGGTTCGCGTCGTCGTTCTCGAGGAACGGCACGAGCGAGGCGGCCACGGACACCAGCTGGTTCGGGCTCACGTCCATGAGCGTGACCTGCTCGCGCGGGACCATCGCGAACTCGCCGTCCTTGCGGGCGGAGATGAGGTCGTCGGCCATCGCGCCCGTGTCGTCGACGGGGACCGTCGCCTGGGCGATGACCTTCTCCTCCTCCTCGAGCGCGGAGAAGTAGCGGATCTCCTCGGTCGGCTTGCTCGCGTCGACGATGCGGTACGGCGTCTCGATGAAGCCGAAGTGGTTGACGCGCGCGTAGGTCGAGAGCGACGCGATGAGGCCGATGTTCGGGCCTTCCGGCGTCTCGATCGGGCAGATGCGGCCGTAGTGCGTGGGGTGCACGTCGCGGACGTCGAAGCCGGCGCGCTCGCGGGTCAGACCGCCGGGCCCGAGGGCCGAGAGACGACGCTTGTGCGTGACCTCGGAGAGCGGGTTGGTCTGGTCCATGAACTGCGAGAGCTGCGAGGAGCCGAAGAACTCCTTCACCACCGCGGAGACGGGCTTCGCGTTGATGAGGTCGGCCGGCGTGAGCGCCTCGATCTCGGAGAGCGACATGCGCTCCTTGATCGCCTTCTCCATGCGGACGAGGCCGACGCGGTACTGGTTCTCGAGGAGCTCGCCGACGGCGCGGACGCGGCGGTTGCCGAGGTGGTCGATGTCGTCGACCTCGCCCTTCTTGTTCTTGAGGTTGATCAGGTACTGGACGACCTTGAGGATGTCGTCGCGCGTGAGCGTGACCTGATCGAGCGGGTACTCGAGCCCGAGCTTGTGGTTGAGCTTGAGGCGGCCGACCTGCGAGAGGTCGTAGCGCTCGGCGTTGAAGAAGAGGTTGTGGAAGTGCGCGTCGGCCGCGTCGTAGGTGGGGGGATCGCCCGGGCGGAGGCGGCGGTAGATCTCGATGACCGCCTCTTCCTTCGTGCTGATCTTGTCGACGGCGAGGGTGTCGCGGAGGAAGCTGCCGACGAACTTGCCGTCGATGTACAACACCTCGATCTCGTCGATGCCGCGCTCGAACACGCGGTCGAGCGCCTCGCGGGAGATCTCCTCGTTGCACTCGATGAGGATCTCGCCCGACTCCATGTCGACCACGTCGTAGGCGCTGACCTTGCCGATGAGCTCGGACTCCTCGACGGGCACCACGCCGACCTCGACCTGCTGCTCGCGGCCGTCGACGATCTGGACGGCGTTCCGCATCAGGTTCGCGGAGCGCATCTTGCGCTGGACCTGCTTGTTGAACTTGCCGCCCTTGCGGATCAGGACCTCGTTGTTCTCCGGGTTGACCACGTCGAGCGAGGCCACCTGGATGTTCAGCAGGTCGATCGAGGACTCCTTCTTCCAGCCGCCGCCCTCGCGGAAGTACCGCTCGCGCTGGTAGAAGTGGTTGAGGAGGTCCTCGGTGGTGTAGCCGAGGGCGCGCAACAGAACGGTCGCCGGGAGCTTGCGGCGGCGGTCGATGCGGACGTAGAGGATGTCCTTCGTGTCGAACTCGAAGTCGATCCACGAGCCGCGGTTCGGGATGATGCGCGCGGAGAAGATGGTCTTGCCCGCGCCGCCGGTCTTCGACGGGTTCTCGTCGAAGAAGATGCCGGGGCTGCGGTGGAGCTGCGAGACGACGACGCGCTCGGTCCCGTTGACGATGAACGTGCCGTTCTCCGTCATGAGCGGGATCTCGCCGAAGTAGACGTCCGACTCCTTCATGTCGTAGACCTTGCGGCGGCCGGACTCGGGGTCGACCTCCCACACGACGAGGCGGACCGTGACCTTCAGCGGCGCGCTGAACGTCATGCCGCGCTCGCGGCACTCGTCCACGTCGTACTTGGGCTGCTCGAGCTCGTAGGACACGAACTGGAGCTCCGCCTTGCCGGAGAAGTCCTTGATGGGGAAGACGCTCCGGAAGACCGCCTGGAGACCCACGTTCTTCCGCTCGTCGGCGGGCGTGGCGGTCTGCAGGAACAGGTCGTAGGACTCCTTCTGGACCGAGATGAGGTTCGAGACCGGGACGTGCGGCGTCTTGGTGAAGCTGCGCCGGAACTTGAAGTTGTTCGCCAGCAGGTTGGCCATCGGGGTACCTCGGTGTGGTTCGCGCACAGCGGGCATGTCCGCGCGCGCGGATGGGGGGAAGCGGTACAGAAGGGAAGAGGGGACCCCGCTCTCGCGGGGCCCCCTTCTCTGGGGCGGGTTGCCCGGGGGCTACCCGAACGCGGGTCGAGCTACTTGACCTCGACCTTGGCGCCGACTTCCTCGAGGGCCTTGCGGGCCGCCGCGGCGTCGTCCTTCGAGACGCCCGTCTTGACGGTCTTGGGCGCGCCCTCGACGAGCTCCTTGGCCTCCTTGAGGCCGAGGTTCGTGAGCTGGCGGACGACCTTGATGACGTCGATCTTCTTGTCGCCGGCGGCGGCGAGGATGACGTCGAACTCGGTCTGCTCCTCGGCGGGCGCGGCCGCCGCGGGAGCCGCGCCACCGGCGGCGGGCATGGCGCCCATCATCATGGGCGCGCCGGCCTTCACGCCGAGCTCGTTCTCGAGGGTCTCGACGAGCGCCTTCACCTCGGAGAGCTTGAGGTTCTTGATGTAGTCGACGACTTCAGCCTGGGTCATTGGATACTCCGTGTCTTGTTCGGAAGGGGTTGAGGATCAGGAGGCCTGACCGGCCTCGAGCTTCTGTTCGTAGTTCTTGAGCAACTGGACGAGGTCCCGCGCGGGGGCCTGGATGACGCTGACGAGCTGACGCGGGCCCTCCTGGAGGGTGGCCAGCATCTGCGCGAGGATGTCCTCGCGGCTCGGGAGCTCGGCGACCGTCTTGACGGCGTCGGCCGAAAAGACCTCGCCGTCGTAGACGCCGGCGCGCACCTGCAGCGTCTGCAGGTTCTTCAGCAGGTCCTTGAGGACCTTGGCGGACGCGATGCCGTCGGGGCCGGACAGGATGATGCCGGTCATGCCCTTCAGGTCGGCGTCGAGGCCCTTCACGCCCACGTCCGCGAAGGCGCGCTTCGCGAGCGTGTTCTTGAGGACCTTGAAGCCCATCCCGTTCTTCTCCAGATCCCGACGGAACTGGTTGATGTCGGCGACGGTGGTGCCCTTGTACTCGGCGAGCACGATGAACGGAGCCTTCGCGGCGCGGGCGCCGAACGCCTCGACCACGGCGGCCTTCTCTGCCTTGTTCATGGATTCCTCCTACGCCTCGGCCAGGCGGGCCAGGTCGTTGACGTCGAGGCGGATCCCGGGGCCCATCGTCGTGCTGATGGCCACGCCCCGGAGGTACGTGCCCTTCGCCGTCGACGGCTTGAGCCGCAGGAGCACCGTCAGGAGCGCCACGACGTTGTCGCGGATCTGCTCGGGGGACATCGACGCCTTGCCGACGGCGGCGTGGACCACGCCCGCCTTCTCGACGCGGAAGTCGATCTTGCCGCCCTTGAGCTCGCGCACCGTCTCGGCGATCTGCTCGGGACCGACCACGGTGCCGATCTTCGGGTTCGGCATGAGGCCACGGGGACCGAGGACGCGGCCGAGCTTGCCGACCTTGCCCATCATGTCCCGGGTGGCGACCGCCTTGTCGAAGTCGACCCAGTTCTCGTTGTTGACCTTGTCGATGAGCTCGTCGCCGCCGACGAAGTCGGCCCCGGCCTCCTTCGCGGCACGGGCGGCGTCGCCCTGCGCGAAGACGGCGATGCGCACGGTCTTGCCCGTGCCGTGCGGGAGCGCGCAAGCGCCTCGCACCATCTGGTCCGCGTGCTTCGGGTCGACCCCGAGGCGCACGGCCACGTCGACGGTCTCGTCGAACTTCGCCTTGGGAACCTGCTGCAGAATCTCGCAGGCCTGCTCGAGCGTGTAGCGCGAGTTCGGGTCCACGAGCTTCCGAGCGTTGTCCCAACGCTTTCCGCGTGATGCCACGTCTCTCTCCTCCGCGCCGACGGGTTCCGACGGAGCCGGATGGCTCCTCCCCAGTCCCGACGCGACTCGGGTTGCTCTCTGCCTACTTGTTGACGTCGATGCCCATGGAGCGGGCGGTGCCCTCCACCGACTTCATCGCCGAGGCGAGGGAGGCGGTGTTCATGTCGGCGATCTTCGTCTTCGCGATCTCCTCGACCTGGGAACGGGTCACGGAGCCCACCTTCTTCTTGTTCGGCTCACCGGAGCCCTTCTCCGCGCGCGCCGCCTTGAGCAGCAGCATCGAGGTCGGAGGGGGCTTGGTGATGAAGGTGAAGGACTTGTCGGAGTAGACCGTGATGATGGTGGGCACCACCACGTTGTCCGCGGCCATCGCGGCCGTCCGGGCGTTGAACTCCTTCACGAACATCGGGATGTTGACGCCGGCCTGACCGAGCGCCGGACCGACCGGGGGGGACGGCGTCGCCTTGCCCGCCGGGATCTGCAGCTTGATCTGGTTGACGATCTTCTTGGCCATGACCTGCTCCGCTTGGGCCGGGTGCTACCCGACCTTTTCGACCTGAGAGAAATCGAGCTCCACACTCGTGGGACGCCCGAAGATGGTGACGGTCACCCGCACGCGCGCACGCGCCGCATTGACCTCCTCGACCTTGCCGACCACCGGCGCGAGCGGGCCGTCGACGACCCGGACCTCCTCGCCGCGCTCGAACGAGACGGCGAGCTTCGGCCGCTCCGTCCCCTCGCCCCCGAGCTGGCCCATGAGCCGCGACACCTCGACGTCCGGCATGGGGGGCGGGTTGCGACCCGCGCCGACGAACCCCGTGACCTTCGGCGTCTCCTTGACGACGTGCCAGGTCTGGTTGTCCATCTCCATCTCGACGAGGATGTACCCGGGGAAGAACTTGCGGGTGCTCTCCTTCTTCTGGCCGTTCTTCACCTCGACGACCTTCTCGGTCGGCACGAGCACGCGACCAAAGCGCGGCTGGAGCCCGAAGAGCTTGATCCGCTCCTCCAGCGCCTGCTTCGCCTTGTTCTCGAAGCCCGAGTAGGTGTGAACGACGTACCAGGCCATGGCCATAGGTGGAAGAACTCCGAAGGAAGACCGGCGTACGAGGGGGACTACCCGCCGGTGAAGAGGAACAGGCCCGTCACCTTCGCCCAGGCGAAGTCGTAGACGGCGAGCAGGCTGGCGAAGAAGACGGACGCGCCCAGCACGATCGTGGTGTTGCTCGTCGTCTCCTCGCGGGAGGGCCAGCTGACCTTCTTGAGCTCGGACACGACCGAGTCCACGAACGTCACCGCCTTCTCGACGCGCAGGCCGACGAAGAACCCGGCGATGCCCCCGACCACGCCGAGGAGCGTGGACAGCGGGAGCACGCCGCCGACGATGGGGTCCTCCAGCACGGCGTACCCCATCACCGCGGCGACCAGCGAGCGTAGAAACACGCCCAGCAGGACTGCCCCGACGATGAACAGCAATGTGACGGCGCGCTGGTTCTCCACAATCCACCCGGCCCCGGAAAGAGGGGGCGCAGAAAAGCCGGCGGGATTTAACCCCCGGCACGAAACGTGCAAGCAAAAAGAGGACCGGGCCGCCACGCGGGCGGCCCGGTGCCCGTTCGTCCGTCTACTTGATGATCTCGGCGACGACGCCGGCGCCGACGGTACGGCCGCCTTCGCGGATCGCGAAGCGCAGCGCCTTCTCGATGGCGATCGGCGTGATGAGCTCGATCTCCATCTCCACGCGGTCGCCC
>JBMOQZ010000185.1:0-18049 GCA_049322475.1 Myxococcota bacterium
GGGGCGACAGGACGTCGCCCCGGGCCCCGTAGCCCGCCCCCGGACCTCGGCCCCGGACGGGCCGAGCGTGAGGGTGGCCGAAGGCAGGACGAGGGGTTCGCGACGAGCGGCCGCTCCGAGACTCTCGAGTGAGCGTATCGGCGACAGAGCCTCCGAATGCAACGCCCGACGCCGAGAGAGGGTGTGAGTGCAAGGAAACCGCGCTCGGGCCGGCTGAGGCCACACGAAAACCGGCGTTCGTTCGTCGCGCCGAGGGCGAATCTTGCACTCGGTCCGTCTGTCGGCGCCGCGCGTTGCAGTCACCGTGTCTGTAGCCGTCGAGCGGTAGAATCCCCCCATGCCCATCGCACCCTGCCCGCACTGTGGCGTCACGGTGCTCTTCCCCGCCCGCGCCGCCGCCGCCTGACCCCTACTCGTAGCTCTCCAGCTCGTAGTACGTGAGCTCCAGCTCCTCGCCGGAGAGCGTCAGCTGGATCGGCCCCACCCCCTCCGCGAACACGGCCGTGCCGGCGAAGTCGCCCTCGCCGATCGTCAGCTCGAAGGCCTGCGGGAACGTGCCGTACCAGACCGTCCACTCGCCCTCGCTCTCCACGGTGGCGGCGCCCTTCGAGGCGCCCTCGTAGAGCTTCGGCGGGAGCAACACGACGTCGCCGACGAGGAGCTCGTCCGGCAATTCCCGCGTCCACGTCGCGACGACGGCGCCGTCCTCCCACGCCTCGCCGCCGCGCACCTCCCAGCTCTCCTCGGCGACCCGCAACATCCGGGGCGCGCCGTCGGGCTCGGCGAGCGGCGCGTACCAGAGCGTGGCCCCCACCGGCCCGGCGTACTGCTCCGCGGAGGCGCCGGTGCTCTGCGGCTCCTCGCCACAGGCCAGGAGCCAGATCACTCGGTCCACACGGGGATGTGATTGGACTGCGCCGCGTCCTGCCCCGGCAGCCAGAACGCCGGCCAGCTCGGGTCCACGCCGCGCCCCGCGCGCTCGGGGTCGAACGCGGCGACCCAGATCTGCGGCCACCCGGAGGTGTAACGGCCGTACGCCCGCTTGGACGAGAACGCGAGCCACAACACGTCGTCGTCCGGGAGCGGCGCCCAGCGCGGCCAGGAGTTGGAGAGGCCCGCCGTCTGGTTGGCCGCGGTCAGCTCCACGGGTGTGCCGCCCTCGGCGTCCATCACGTAGACGAGCGCGCTCGCGTCGTCGTAGGCGTCCTCCGTGGAGAGGTCGAAGGCGATCCACTCGCCGTCGGGCGAGAACGTCGGGTAGTAGGCGTTGTAGCCGGCGGGGGGTGTGTAGATGGCGCGCGGCGTGCCGAACTGCCCGCCGCCGACGTGGTCCATCACGTAGATGACGCCGCCGGTGAAGACCCAGTCCGCGCTCGGCGAGCCGGCGTTCACGTACACCACGCGGTCGCCGTCGGGCGACCAGTCCGGCTGGGTCGCCCAGCCGTCGACCGCGACCTCCCACAACGTGGCGCCCGACTCGGCGTCGGACAGGATCAGCGCGCCCTGGAACGAGGAGAGCAGGTACACGCCGTCCGGCGAGAACGTGTGGAAGTTGGCGTACTTCACGCCGAACCCCACGACGTCGGAGCCGT
The DNA here is from genome assembly GCA_049322475.1 of Myxococcota bacterium. Classification (GTDB taxonomy): domain Bacteria; phylum Myxococcota_A; class UBA796; order UBA796; family SXON01; genus JBMOQZ01. The sequence goes on from JBMOQZ010000185.1 coordinate 1,593, forward strand.
CCGACATGCGCTTGACCCCCATCGGCTGGTCGCCGCCGTCGTAGGTGAAGGCGATGAGGCCCGTCGACGAGATGTCGTGACATCCCACGCAGTGGCCCGTCGTGGTGGCCGTCAGGTACTCGCTCGCCGTGCCGCCGTAGGGGATCGACATCACCCCCGACGTGCTCGTGCACCAGTAGTAGATCGAGCCCACGCCGTCCATGCGGTTGACGTTCAGCGTGATGGGCTCGTCCGCCCACACCTCGCGGCCCACGACCGCTGAGAGCTCGACCTCGACGCTCCCGCCGGCGTTGGTCGCCACGATGTTGGCCCACGTGGTCTCGTCGGCGGTCCAGCTCGTGGAGGCCGTGTAGACGGTCAGCTCGGTGACGTCGGCGTGGAAGCGCAGCCGGTACGCCTGCGCGCCCACGTCCTGCCACTGGAACTCGATGCTCGGCGTGTTGCGCGGGAAGTTGACGTCGTGCTCGGGGTAGAGCCAGAGGTCGGTGGGCACCTCGGTGCCCTCGAAGCCGCGCGTGTCGACGTCGCCGTCGACGAGCTCGTCCTCGTAGACGACCGTGAGCAGCGCCTGCGCCTCGACGCCGTCGAACGCGGCGGTCACGTAGGTGACGCCGCCGTTCTCGGTCGACGGCGTGAACAGGCCGGCCTCGTCGATGGTCCCCGACGAGCGGTTGGACACGCTCCACTCGGCGGTCTCGAGCTTGCCGGTCTTCCCGTCCTCGAAGGTGGCGACGACCTCGTACTGGAGGGGCTCGCCGCCGCCCGGCCCCGTGACGAGCGAGGCCTCCGCGGGCGAGACCTCCAGCGCGGTGACGTGGACGGCGGGCGCCTCCTCGCCGTCGGAGGAGTCGCCCCCTTCGCAAGCGATGAGCAGGGGGAGCATCCGCGGTATGATAGCAGCCGATGCGCCGAGCGATCCCGTTCCTGTGCCTCGCGGCCTGCTCCGAGCAGGGCCTCGCCTCGCTCGGCACGTTCGACAGCTGGGTGCAGCCCGACGTCAACGTGAAGGCCGACGTGCTCTTCGTGATCGACGACAGCTCGTCGATGGCCGAGGAGCAGGAGCGCCTCGCCGAGAACTTCCAGCGCTTCATGGAGGTCCTCGCCGAGACCGCCGCCGACTACCAGCTCGGCGTCGTCACCACCGACGTCAGCGCCGAGGACGCGGGTGTCCTCCGCGGCGGCATCCTCACCCCCGACACCCCCGCGCTCGAGCAGGCCTTCCGCGACGCGGTGATCGCCGGCACGGGCGGCTCGCGCGACGAGGAGGGGCTCGCCGCGGCGGTCCTCGCAACGCGCCCGGAGACCAACCCCGGCTTCGTGCGCGAGGACAGCAAGCTCAACGCGGTGTTCATCTCCGACGAGGACGACCACTCCCAGGGCGCGGTCGAGAGCTACGTCGAGCGGCTCGCCGGCGTGGCGGGCGAGGAAGGGTTCGCCGCCCACGCGCTCGTGGGCGACCTCCCGATGGGCTGCGCGTCCGGCACCTCCGCCGCCGACGCCGGCACCCGCTACCTCGAGGCCACCGAGATGTCGGCGGGCCTCGCCGAGTCGATCTGCGCCGAGGACTACTCCTCGCTGCTCACGCGCGTCGGCCTCGACGTCACGGGCATCAGCGACACGTTCTACCTCACGCGGCTCCCTTCGCCCGACACGCTCGAGGTGCTGGTGGAGGACGTGCGCATCCCCGAGCGCGAAGACGACGGGTGGACCTACGACGTCGGCGAGAACGCGATCGTGTTCCACGGCCGCGCCGTGCCGCGCCCGGGGATGGGCATCGAGGTCAAGTACACCCCGTGGATGGGGGAGGAGCCGGAGACGGAGTAGACTGGCGGCCGCTCCGAGGCCCGCGTGATCGTCGCCCTCTTCGCCTGCGCCCCCTACCCCGAGGGGCTCCGCGCCACGCCCGCCGGCGACGGCCCCCTCGTCACGGTCGACTGGGACGCGCGGCCCTTGCCCAACGTCCCCTACCCGACCGACCTCGCCACGGTGGTCGACCGCAAGAGCCCCACCGGGCTGCGCGTCAACGTGCCGACCGACGCGCCCACGCACATGGAGCGCGAGGCGCGCGAGAAGCTCAACACGCTCACGGGCTTCGGCATCTACGCGCCGATCTCCGTCGGCTTCGAGGCGCCGCTCGACCTCCAGGACGTGCACGACCGCCACGCGGGCGACGCGCGGCTCGGCGCCGAGCAGCTCGACGACGACGCCGTCTACGTGATCGACGTCGACCCGGACTCGCCCACCTACCTGCAGGCGGTCGCCCTCGACGTGGGGCACGGGCGCTACCCGATGGACGCCGCGCGGGGCGATCGCTACTTCCCCAACGACACCCGCGCGGCGAGCCCGAGCGTGGTGTTCGACACCGTCGAGGAGGACCTCGACGGCGACGGCGTGCTCGACTGGGGCGAGGACACCGACAACGACGGCGTGCTCGACCACCCCAACGTCTGGCCTGAGGGCGGCGACGCGCGGGCGGACCTGCTCTCCTGGTACGAGAAGCAGACGGACACGCTGATCGTGCGGCCCGTGCGGCCCTTGCGCGAGGAGACCACCTACGCGGTCGTGCTCACGAACCGCCTCGTCGGCGAGGACGGCTCGCCCGTGCGGTCGCCCTGGGCGTTCGTCCACCACCTGCGCCAGACCGAGGCGCTCTCGCCTCTGCCCGACGCCCTCGGCGAGCTCGGGCTCTCGATCGACGACGTCGCGTTCGCCTGGGTGTTCACCACCGGGCGCGTCACGGGCGACCTCGTCGACGCCCGGCAGGGCCTGCTCGGCGAGGGCCCGCTCGCCCGGCTCGACGACGCGTACCCCGAGGGCATCACCGAGGCCGCGGAGCTCCACGACCTCGACGGCGTCGACTCCTGGCTCCTCCCGGCGGACGTGCTGGTGAGCACGCTCGTCGACCTCGGGCTCTTCTCGGGCGCCGGCGCCGACGTGCTCGTCGCCAACTACGAGGCCTTCGCCGACTCGGTGGTCGGCGGCGCGTTCGTGACGCCCAACTTCCTCGGCGAGGCCGGCGAGGTCACGCCGAAGGCCTGGCCCGAGGCCGACGACTCCGACGACTGGTGGCAGGTCGACGGCTTCAACGGCACGTACGCGGCCCGCGGCGAGCGCGTCCCGTTCACCTGTGTCGTGCCGAAGGGCGTGCAACAGCCCGCGCCGGTGGTCGTGTTCGGCCACGGCTACGGCTCGTCGCGCTTCGACTTCCTCGGGTTCGCGTGGGCCACCGCGCGCTTCGGCATGGCCGCGTGCGCCTTCGACTACTTCGGGCACGGGCCCTCCGTCGGCGCCGACGAGGAGGAGCTGATCGAGGCGGTGCTCGGCAACCTCGGCCTGTTCGAGTTCTACGAGCACCTGCTGGACAGCCGCTACCGCGACCTGAACAACGACGGCACGCCCGACTCCGGCGGCGACCAGTGGACGGCCGACGCCTTCCACACCCGCGACGTCGTGCGCCAGGCCGCGATCGACCACGCCCAGTTCATCGACAGCCTCCGCGCCTGCGGCACCGGCACGATGGCCCTGCCCGGCGGCGGCGAGGCCGTGTCGTGCGACTGGGACGGCGACGGCACGCCCGACATCGGCGGGCCCGACACGAAGCTCTACCAGATGGGCGGATCGCTCGGCGGCATCGACACCGCCGTCGCCGCCGCGGTCATCGACGAGGTGGAGGCGTGGGCGCCGGTCGTGCCGGGCGGCGGGCTCCTCGACGTCGCCTTCCGCACCGAGATCGGCGGCGCCGTCGAGGCGATGCACGGGCGGCTCATGAGCCCGCTCTTCGTCGGCTACCCCACCGGCGACGGCGGGCTGCGCGTCGTGCAGGTGGTCAACTCGGTGACCGACATGGTCGAGGTGCCGGTCGCGACGCTCCCGACCTACCCGGCCGGCGGCCGCGTGGTGGTCGAGAACCTCGTCACCGGCGAGTCGCGCGACGGCTACGTCCCGCAGGACGGCACCTTCCGCGTGGGCATCGCCGCCGACGCCGCGAGCGCGTGGGAGAAGCGCGGGCTCGCCGGCATCCCCGCCGACGGTCCCGACCCGCTGGCGACCTACGTCCTCCCCGACACCACCGAGGCGGGCGACGCCCTGCGCGTCACCTTCCACGACGCCGCCGGCGAGGTCACCGACATCGTCGAGACCTTCGGCGAGGACGTCGTCTTCCAGGGCGTCACCTACCCGATGGGCAGCCCGCTCGTCGCCGCCGCGGAGGGCCTCGGCCACATCCGCGCCACGCCCGACGTCCGCCGGATCGGCTTCACGTTCGCCGCCATCCTCGAGGCGGGCGACCCCATCGCCTACGCCCCCCACCTCACCGAGGAGCCGCTCTCGGGCGAGCCCCGCAACGTGCTGCTCGTGCCCACGCCCGGCGACAGCATCGTCAGCATCAACACCGGCATCGCGCTCGCCCGCGCGGCCGGGTGGATCGACGACTCGCAGGTGGACGATCGCTACGGCACGTCCGTCGACCGCTGGCTCGTCGAGAAGCGCGTCGTGCAGGGCCTCGAGGAGTACGGCCCCTACACGGGTGCCGACGGGAGCCCCTGCCTCTTCGACGCCGACGACCTCGACGACGGCACCGACGGCACCGGCGCGCCCTCCGAGGCGCCGCTCCGCCTCGTCGTCCCCACCTCGTCCGGCACGAGCGCCCTGCGCCTGCCGTACGTGCGCACCACCGGCACCCACGGCTTCGCCATCCCCGAGCCCGACCGCGCCTTCGACATGTCGACCTTCGCGGTGATGCAGATCGGCTCGTACTTCGCGATGGACGGGGCCGAGGTGAAGGACGACGCCTGCCTCGAGGACGCCTCGTGCGCGTGGATCCCGCCGCTCCCCGGCGACGTCCCCGACGACACGGGCCCGAAGGACTCGGGCGACACGGGCCCGAAGGACTCGGGCGACACCGGGCCGAAGGACTCGGGCGACACGGGGCCGACGGACTCCGGCACGACCACGCCGCCGTCCGACAGCGGCGACACCGCCGGGGGGACGAACTGATGCCGCTCACCCTCGATCACGACGGCGTCGCCACCGCCGGCGAGGTCCGCCTCCTGGGCAGCCTGCCGCCCGAGCTGGTCCTCGACACCGAGGGCCACACCCTCGGGCAGGACTTCGTCCTCGACAGCCGCCTGCGGCTCGGGCTCGCGGGGCGGCTGAAGGGCTGGCGCCTCTCCACCGAGTGGGACCTCTTCGACGGCCAGCTCGCCGGCGACCCCTGGGACGTCCGCGGCGAGGAGGACGCCCGCGACCGCCAGCAGGTCGGCGTGACCGACGCGGACTCGTTCTCCGCGCGCCGCCTCGCGGTGGACGGGAAGGCCGGGCCCGTCGGCATCGAAGCCGGGCTCGTGACCTCGCACTGGGGCCTCGGCATGGTCGCCAACGACGGCGCGCACGACCCGGTGTTCGGCCGCGCCGACTTCGGCGACCGCGTGATCCGCCTGCGGCTCGCGACGCGCCCGGCCGAGAAGTCGCCGCTCGTCTTCGTGCTCGCCGGCGACCGCGTCGTCGAGGACGACACCGCCGACTGGGGCCCGCTCGCCGGCGGCGAGGAGGCCTGGCAGGGCATCGCCAGCGTCCTGTGGGCGGAGGAGCGTCGCAAGCTCGGCTTGTACGGCGTCTACCGCCACCAGGTCGAGGCCGACGGCGAGCGCACGACCGACGTGGGCGTGCTCGATCTCTACGGCGACGCCACGCTCGGCACGGGCGACGCGACGCTGCGCGTCGCGCTCGAGGGCGCCGGCATCCTCGGGCGCACCGACCGCGCGCAGTCCTACAACGCGCGCGACGGGCTCGCCGTCGCCAGCGCCGGCGTCACCGGGCTCGCCGAGGCGCGCCACGCGAAGTCGCCCGGGCGCGTGCTCTTGCGCGCGGGCTGGGCGAGCGGCGACGGCGACCCCGACGACGGCGCGTCCAACGCCTTCGCCTTCGACCGCGACTTCGACGCCGGCATGGTGCTCTTCGACGAGGTCCAGGGCGCGGTGGACGCCGCGACCTACGCGCAGCTCACCGACCCCGCGCACAGCGGCGGCGCGCCCGACGGCGCCGAGGCCCTCGTCGGCGAGGGCGCCCTTCGCGGCGCCACCTTCGTCCAGCCGGTGCTGGGCGTGAACCCGACGAAGTGGCTCGACGTCAACGCGGGGACCACGCTCGCGTGGAGCACCGCCCCGATCTCGCAGTCGTTCGCGACCTACCGGAACGGCGGCGTGCCGGCGAACCACCTCGGCGAGCCCACGAGCGGCTACTGGCTCGGCGCCGAGCTCGACTGGGCGGTCACCGTCGGCGACGCCGAGCTGAAGACGCGCGGCGTCACGACGCGCCCGGCCCTGCTCGTGCAGGGCGGCCACCTGATCGCGTCGGCGGACCTCGGCGGCGGCGTGCACACGCTGGTGACGGCGACGGGGCGCTTGCGCTGGTGACGGCGAGCGGCGGCCCACGCCCGCCGCGACGAGAGCGCGACGACACCCGCGGGGGCGGGTGTCCCTCCCCCTTGGAACGGGCCGGTCGGACGTCCAGAAGCTCGTGGGCGCGCGGCCCCTCCCGAAGGCCGCGCGGACGTCGTGGCGCAAACCACGTGGGTACTCGGGCGGGCGGGACGCCCGCCCCCACGAGCGATGTCGCGCCTACCTTCGTCGCCGCCCCACCGCGATGCCCATCCCCGTCACCACCAGCACCCAACTCGCGCCGCCCGCGATCGCGCACGCCGCCGGGCCGCCCCGCAAGCCATCCTCGATCTCGCAGGCGTCGCCGGTGCCGTCTTCGTCCTCGTCGGACTGCCAGGGGTTGGCGACGGTGGGGCAGTTGTCGCAGGCGTCGCCGACGTCGTCGCCGTCGCCGTCCTCCTGGCGTGGATCGTCGTCGCCGGGACAGCGGTCGCAGGCGTCGCCGAGCCCGTCGCCGTCGCGGTCGCCCTGGTCGTCCACCTCCTCGGGGCAGGCGTCGCATGCGTCCGCGACGCCGTCGCCGTCGCCGTCGCCGTCGTTGTCGGGCGAGGTGGGGCAGGGGTCGCACGCGTCGCCGAGGCCGTCGTCGTCCGAGTCGGCCTGCCCACCGTTGTCGTCGTCCGGGCAATTGTCGCAGGGGTCGCCCACGCCGTCCTGCTCGCGATCGGCCTGGTCCACGTTGGCGTCGTCGGGGCAGTTGTCGCAGGCGTCGCCGAGGCCGTCGCCGTCGGACTCCGCCTGGGCGGGGTCCACGTCGTCGGGGCAGAGGTCGCAGGCGTCGCCGACGTCGTCGTAGTCCTCGTCCTGCTGCTCCGCGTTCGCGAGGTCGGGGCAGTTGTCGCAGGCGTCGCCCACGCCGTCGCCGTCGGTCTCGGCCTGTCCGGGATCCTCGTCCTTCGGGCAGAGGTCGCACACGTCGCCGACGCCGTCGGCCTCGTAGTCGGCCTGGTCCGCGTTCTCGAGGGCCGGGCAGTTGTCGCAGGCGTCGCCCCAGCCGTCGCACTCGGCGTCGGCCTGGTCCGGGTTGGGCAGGACGGGGCAGTTGTCGCAGGCGAGCACGACGGCGACGCCCTCGACGCTGAACACGCCCGCCGAGAACCCGTCGAGGTCGACGTCCCACGCGGTCACCGGCACGCCGCAGCCGTACGAGGCGTAGTCGAAGTACCAGTCCGCGGTCGTCCACGTCGGGTTGGCCGCGCACGTCTCGTCGTCGAGGTCCACGGCGATCTCGTCGGCGACGTCGATGCCGTTGCAGTTCAGGTCCTGCGAAGGCAGGTCCTCGCAGGGCCACGCCGCCGTCGCGACCAGCCCGATCATTCCTCTTCCTCGAGCGTGAAGGGCGGCGGCGGCGCGGGCCCGTCGAAGTGCACGGTCTCGCCGGTCCAGGGCACCACCACGTCCACGGGCCCGGGCGCCGCGGGCACGCCCGTCAGCGAGCGCGCCACGATGCGGAAGATCACGCGTCGGTCGGCGGATCCGCCGCCCCCCGCGGGCGCGACCTCGCCCATGCCCCGGTAGCTGAGCCGCTCCGGCTGGACGCCGCCCTCCACCAGCGCCCGGAAGATCGCGCGCGCCCGGCGGTCGGAGAGGTCGAAGTTGTACGCGTGGCTCCCGTCCTCGCTCGCGTGCCCTTCCACGAGCACGCCGCGGATGTCGGCGTCCTCGCGCAGGAGCTTCGCCATCGCCACGAGCGTCGGCAAGGACTCGGGGAGGATCTCGTCGGTGCCGAGCCGGAACAGGATGGGGTCGCGCACCACGATCTCCTCGCGCTCGGCGCGGACGAGCTCGTCCTCGTCCCAGGTGCGCTCGCCCTCCTCCTCCTCCTCGACGACCACGGCGGGCGCGCAGGTGTCCTCCTCCACGTCGTCGGGGACCACCACCCGCCACCGCTCCGGCTGCCGCGGGGGCGCCCAGCTCACCCCGGCGAGCGCCCGCCAGCGCGCGGCGCCCACGCCGCCGGTGAGGCCGACCCCGAGGCCCACGGTGCCCGAGATGGCGGCGTCGCGGCCCGCGAGCAGCGTCGCGAGCATCTCGGCGGGTGTCTCGGCGACCCCTCCCAGCGTGGGGCCGAGGCCGGTCCGCCCTACCAGCGCGGTCGCGAACGCGAGGTCGCTCGACGGCGGCTCGTAGCGGACGGCCACGCCGAGGTCGAGCGTCGCCGCGGTCGTGTAGTCGGCGACCGGGCCGAGGTCCGCCCGCAGCACCGGGGCGACGTCCACCAGCACGGAGACCGTCCCGATCTCGACCTCCGCGAGCCCGCCGACGGTGAGGCGCGGGTAGGGCTCGCCCATCCACGCGTCCGCGGTCCCCAGCGGCAGCGCGAGGCTGGCCTTCGGACCCACCGCGAGCGTGTCGGAGCGGAAGGCGAGCACCCGGACGCCCGCCTCGAGGTCGCCGAGCGCGGGGCCGGCAGGGGCGAGATCGCCCGTCCCGCCGCCCTGCGTGGCGAGCGGCAAGACGAGCTGCGCCGCGACGCGCCGCGACACCGCGGCCGTCACGCCGGTCGTCGCGATCAGGCGGTCGCGGACGACGTCGCCCGCGTACGCGCCGTCCGCGACGTACACCACGGGCTGCCGCTCGTACATCACGAGCGTGCCGGCGCGGACCGAGCCCCGCTCGCCGATCCGCGGCGTGTCCACGCCCGCCACGGCGCCCTCGGAGAACTCGGGCCGGACGAGCTCCACGTCGCGGCTCGCGTCCTCGGCGGCGTACGCGGGCGTCCCCAGCCATGGCACGTTTGCAGTATACGGCGCGCGGGCGAGGAACCGGCGGCTAAACTGTGGCGTCCCCGGAGCCCCGATGCTGTTGTCCGTCGCCGCCGCCCTCGCCTGCCCCACCATCGCGACGGGCACGCCCTCGCCCCTGTCCTTCGACGTGGCGCAGGTGGCCATCGTCCGCCAGGGCGAGCGCACCACGTTCTCCGTGTCGGTCAACCCCGCGGGCGACCCGCAGGAGTTCGCGCTCGTGCTCCCGGTCCCGACGGTCCTCGCCGAGGACGAGATCGCGACGCTCGACCCGCAGATCTTCGCGCGGCTCGACGGCTACTCGGCGCCCCGCCACGTCGCCGACGCCGGCTGCCCCCGCCGCGGCGGCAACACCTATTCGCTGTCCGACGACGCCGACTCGGAGAGCGGCGGCGGCGACGACGACGGCGGCGTCGACGTCGAGGCCGAGTACCTCGTCGGCGAGTACCAGATCGTCATCCTCTCCGCCGAGGAGTCCGCCGGGCTGCAGGACTGGCTCGACGCGAACGGCTACTACCTCCCCGAGGGCGCCGAGCCGCGGCTCGCCGAGTACATCGAGGCCGGCAGCTACTTCCTCGCCGCGAAGGTGGCCGCCGACGCCGCCCTCGCCAACGGCGCGTCGCTCTCGCCGCTCCAGATCTCCTACACGAGCGACGTCTTCTCGATCCCCATCCGCCTCGCCACGCTCAACTCCCCCGGCGAGCAGGACATGGTGATCTACGCGATCGGCGACGTCGCCGACGGGCAGGTCGGCATCGCGAGCTACCCGGAGTTCGACGTCCCCGACCGCTGCGTCTGGGGCGACCCCGCCGCCGACGACTTCGCCGCCTTCTACCACCAGCAGTTCACGGCCGCCTGGACGGAGGTGGGCGACGCCGGCTGGACGCGCGAGTTCGCCGGCGCCCCCTACGACTGCAACCCGTGCACGGGCGTGTACATCTCCGAAGAGGACGTGCTCGCGCTCGGCTTCGCCGGCGACCCGTGGTCCCACCACCTCACGCGCATCCGCATGCGCTACACGCCCGAGCAGGCCGACGTCGACCTGATGCTCTACGGCTCCGGCGTCTACGAGCCCGAGGTCACCTCCTACGCCGACGACGCCGAGATGAACTACGGCTGCGTCGAGACCTTCTGCGACGGCACGCTCACCATCCCCCCGGACGACGAGGACGACGACGAGCCGGGCCGCCGCGGGATCTGCGGGACGCCCGCGAGCGCCAGCGTGATCGGGGTTCTGATGGCGGCGATGGCGGCGCGGCGGCGGCGGGGCTGAAGGCTACAGATGGCCCGAGTGCAACCCACGGCGCCGACAGACGCCTCGAATGCAAGATTCGTCCTCGCCGTTACGAACGAACGCCGACAATTCCGCTTGGCGCTCGCTCCGGGTTGCCGGACTCTTGCACTCAACCCGACTGTCGGCGCCGCGCCTTGCAGTCGCGGGCTCTGTAGGGTTCAACGGAGGGCCCGCGCGAACGCGTCGTCCCTCCCGCGCTGCACGCAGACCTCCCAGCCGTCGAGGCGACCGCAGGTGAGGTCGGGGCGGCGGCCACGCCGGGAGGGGCCGAGGACCCACACGGTGTCGGCCTCGCGGACGGGCGACGCGCAGTAGGCCACCTCGGCGGCGCAGCGGTCGCGCGCGAGGCGCGCGCTGTCGACGGTCAGGCCGAGCCGCGCGGCGAGATAGCCGAACGGGACCGGGTCGATCCGATCCTCCGAGGGGCAGCACCCGAGCTGGGGCGGGTCGAGCGCGAGGTGGCGATAGCTCCCGACCGCCAGGTCCCACGCCGGCGCGCGCAAGTGGTGGGTCGGGGGGCCCGGGTCCCAGCGCCAGACGGGCCGGTCCGCCACCTGCAGGGCGAGCACGACGGCCAGCGCGAGTCCGCCGTGCCGGAAGCGGCACACGCCGGCGATCGCGGCGGCGACCACGAGGTAGTGCAGCGGCCAGACGAAGCGGCCCGAGGTCTGGAACGGCCCCCCGAACCCGAACCAGTCGAAGTCGCCGGACAGCACCTGCCGCCCGCCCACCCGCACCTGGTCCGAGATCGAGAAGGCCGCGAGCAGGACGCAGACCGCCGCGACCCTACGCGGGGGGCGCGCCGCGAGCGGGACGGCCAGGAGGACGCCGGGGCCGAGCCACGCGAAGCCCTCGGCCTCGGCGTCCCACCCGACGGGCAACCGCGAGCGCGCCATCGGGTTGACCAGCGCGAGGACGTCGGCGCCGTACCGGCCCCAGCCGTCGACGGCCCAGTCGGCGCCGTCGAGGTAGCCGAACGCCCACCCCTCCAGCGCGACGAGGAGCCCCGCCCCGGCGATCCCCGCGAGCCCGAGGCGCGGTGCGCACAGCGCGAACGCCATCGCCAGCAGGTAGGGGTGGACCCCCGCGGCGACCCCCACCACCGCGAGCGCCCGCCATCGAGGCGACCGGGGGTCGAGCGCCACCTCGAGCGCCGCGAGCAGGAGCCAGTGCGAGGCGAGGGCGACGTGCCCCATCCGCTCGAGCAGGGGCGGCGCCACCGCGAACACCGCCCCGCCCAGCGCCTGCGTCACGGGCGAGCCGCTGTACAGCGAGGCGATCCGCGCCCCGAAGAAGGCCTGCAGCCCGAACGACAGCGCCAGCCACGGGCCGAGGTACTGGAAGCCGGCGGGCAGGAGCGGATCGAGCGCCTTGAACAGCAGCGCGGCGAGGGGAACGGCGTCGACGAAGCCGATCGCGGTGCCGACGGGCTCGGGGAAGTGGGCGGTCCGCCCGAGCGGCCACGTCCACGCCTCGGCCCTGTAGAAGAGCCAGCCGAGGTGGTGCCACGCCACGTCGCCCGACATCCACGCGGCGTCGCGCGGATCGGCGACCGCGGCGCCCCCGCGGGCGGCGAACACGGCGATCCCGAACACGAACGCGACCAGCGGCCCTCTCAACTCCCCCCCAGAAACCTCCCCATCGGCAACACGCAGAACCCCCACCGCACGGCCGCCTCCCAGTCGAGCCGGTACACGTCCAGCGTCCGCTCGCCCGTCTGCGTGTCCTTCAGCCACCCGCACCCGGTCCAGGCCTTCTCGCGCGTGCCCCGCCCGGGCCGCTGCCAGCCCTCGTCGCAGGCGCGTACGCCCGCCACGTCGTCGCCGGCGACGGCGTCAACGGGGCGACACAGCCACGCGCGCTCGACGTCGAACACGGTCACCTTCCACTCGCGCGCGTCGCGCTTGCCGGCGAGGCCGAGCGCCTGCAGCACGGCGAGCGGGTCGGCCCGGCGCGCCTCGATCAGCTTGCGCAGGTCGGCGACGCGCACGACGTCGAGCGCGGCGCCCGCCCCGACCGTGGCGCGCACGGGCGACACCCACGCCACCTGGAAGCGCTCCGGCGGCGTCTGCAGCTCGCCGCAGTCCATCACGCCATCCCGAGCGCGCGGGCGCGCATCGCGAGGTCCTGGTGCGCGGCGCACCCGAGCACGTCGAGCTCCGGGCGCGGCGGAGGGTCCTTGAGGAAGCGCTCGCGGAGCGCGTGCCAGCGCTTCACGGCGTCGATCGCCGCGTCCTCCTGCCGCTTCGACTCCTCCTGCAGCCGCACCATCGTCTCGAACGCCTCGACCTGCAGGCCGATCTCCTTGCAGGCGAGGAACACGTCGACGGTGGCCTCGGTGGCCTCGCGGAGCTGCTTCTCGAGGGGGTAGCGCCCGCGCACCGCCTTCATCTCCATGTCGTCGCTGAACACGACGCCGCCGTACCCCTTGCGGAGGATCCCGATCACCTTCGGCGACATCGTGGCCGGCACGTCCTCGTCCCACGCGGGGTACACGACGTGCGCCGTCATCACGCTGCCGACGCCGGCCTCGACACACGCGCGGAACGGCACGAGCTCGCACTCCTCGAGCTCGGGCGGCTCCTTCTCCACCTTCGGCAGGTCGAGGTGGCTGTCGACCGCGGTGTCGCCGTGGCCGGGGAAGTGCTTCGCGCAGGCGATGCACCCCTCCTCCTGCATCCCGCGCACGAACGCGGCGGCGTGGCGCGCGGCGTCGACGGGGCGGGCGGCGAAGGCGCGGTCGCCGATGACGGGGTTCTTCGGGTTGCTGTCGACGTCGGCGTCGGGCGCGAAGTCGAGATCGAAGCCGAGCGCGCGCACCTCGCGGCCGAGCGCGCGGCCGACCTCGTAGGTGAACCGGGGGTCGCCGACGTTCCCCACCCAGCGCATGGGCGGCCACACGGTGGCGGGGGCCTTCACGCGCTGCACGCGGCCCCCTTCCTGGTCGACCGTGCGCAGCGGCGGCAGCGCCGGGTCGAGCAGGCTCGCGAGCTCCCGGTTGAGCTCGAGGACCTGCGCGGGCTCCTCGACGTTGCGCGCGAAGAGCACGAAGCCGCCGGGCTGGCACTCGCGGATCCACGCCCGCTCCTCGGCGGTGATCGAGGACCCGGCGAGGCCGATGACGAGCCGCTGCCCGGCGCGGCGCTTGCGGTCCGCCGTCGAGGTCGTGAGCCCGATCACGTTCATGGGTGCTCGGCCAGCTCGATCAGCACACCGTCGCAGGACTTGGGGTGGATGAAGATCACGCGCGTGCCGTGCGCGCCGGGGCGCGGCAGGTCGCTCAGGAAGACGTAGCCCTTCTCGCGGAGGCGCCGGACGTCGCCGTCGAGGTCGTCCGTCTCGAAGCAGAGGTGGTGGAGGCCCGGCCCGCGCTTCTCGAGGAACTTCTGGATCGGGCCCTGCCCTTCCATCGGGTGGACCAGCTCGATCCGTGTCCCGCGGATGGGGAAGAAGGCGGTGGACGTCTGCTCGGTGGGGACGTCCTCGCGCCCGTCGAAGGGCACGCCGAGGTCCTCGGCGAAGCGGCGGATGGCCGCGTCCAGGTCGGGCACGGCGACGGCGATGTGGTCGAGGCGGCGAATCACCCCGCGTACCTATCGCGCGGGCGCATGCGTGGTACAACCGCGCGATGTCCACCGCCCTCGTCCCCTGGCAGCGCGAGTACGTCGCCCGCCGGCAGATGTTCAACTTCCTCGGCGCCGCGTTCCGGCTCTACGGCCCCGACGGGCAGCTCGCCTTCTACGTGAAGCAGAAGGCCTTCCGCCTGAAGGAGGAGATGGTGGTCTTCGCCGACGAGGGCCAGACGAAGCCGATGCTGCGGATCCGCGCGCGCAGCGTGCTCGATCTGGGCGCCACCTACGACGTCACGGACGCGTCGTCCGGCGAGAAGGTCGGCGCCTGCCGCCGCGAGGCGCTCAAGTCGATGCTGCGCGACGAGTGGTCGCTCCTCGGCGCGTCGGACGAGGCGATCGGCACCCTGAAGGAAGACAGCATGCTCATGGCGCTCCTGCGCCGCTTCTTCCTCAAGGTCTGGCTGCCCCAGACCTTCACGATCGCGTCCACCGACGGCGCCTCGCTCGGCCAGGTCAAGCAGCGCTTCAACCCCTTCCAGCTCGCCTACGACGTGCGTCTGGACGGGCTCGACCCCCGCCTCGGCGTGGCCGCGGTCGTGCTCCTGCTCGCGATCGAAGGGCGCCAGGCGTAGACTCCCGACCGAGGAATTGCGCCCGCGATGCTGCTCCTGGCAACGTTCTCACAGGCCGCCACCCTCACCGTCGGGCCCTCGGGGACGTACGCCACCATCGCCGACGCCGAGGCCGCCACCGCCGACGGCGACGTGCTGGAGCTCGAGGCGCTCACCTGGTACGAGGACCTCCGCCCCGCGGGCCGGAGCCTCACCTACAGCTCCACCGGCGGCGTGATCGCGGGCGCGACCGGCGACCCCTGCCTCGACGTCACCGGCGGGAGCGTGGTCGTCCGCGGCCTGACCTTCGACGGGTGCGCGCGGGCGATGCGGGTCGAGGGCGCGACGCTGACGGTCGACGGCGTCACCGTCGAGGACGGCAGCTGCGACGCCGGCTGCGCGCTCTACGCCGACGGCGCCACCGTCGACGTCACGACCTCCACCTTCCGCGGCAACGTCGCCACCTCCGGCGGCGGCGCCGTCTACTCGGCGGCCACCACGCTCTCGCTCGACGGCGTCGAGATCTCCGACAACGCGGCCGGCGAGTCCGGCGGCGGGATCTACGCGACCGGCGACGTCACCCTCACCGACGTAGAGCTTTCCGGCAACCACGCCGGCGACTACGGCGGCGGCGGCTACTTCTCCGGCGCGCACGCCTACGGGCTCGTCGTCTCCGGCGGCGAGATCGCCGGCAACACCTCCGGCGCGGACGGCGGCGGCCTGTACGTCAACGACTACGAGCCCGTCGAGATCGACGGCGCCGTGTTCGAGGACAACGTCTCCTCCGGCTACGGCGGCGGGCTCTTCGTCCACGGCAACTACTCGCTCACGACGCGGATCGCCGGCGTGTACCTCGTGGGCAACCGCGCCGGGAGCTACGGCGGCGGCCTCTGGACCCAGTACGGCGCCGACCTCGAGGTCGCGAGCGCGGTCGTGAGCGAGAACTACGCAGGCGTCGGCGCGGGCGGCATCGGGTCCACCGACAGCTCCGTCACGCTCGACGGCGTGCTCCTCGTCGAGAACGACGGCGGCGGCCCCGGCGGCGGCCTCTACGTGAGCGGCGCGAGCTCCGTGGAGGCGCGCAACGTCACCGCCGCGTGCAACACCGCCTCCCGCGACGGCGCCGGCTTCCATTTGTCCGCGACCACCATCCGCCTCGACGCCACCGTCTCCGCCAACAACGTGGGCGGCGACGGCTACTGGATCGGCGGCTCGCTCACCGCGTACGACACGATCGCCTACTCCAACGGCCACCTCGGCTGGGACGGCGTGGGGAGCCCCGTCGGCTCCAACGACAACGAGAACTTCGACCCCGGCTTCCGCGGTGTGGTCTGCGACGGCAGCGCGCTCGGCGACGACGTCGCCCCCGTGATCGGCTCGCGGCTCGTCGACCGCTGGGCGAGCGGCACCGACGTCGACGGCTCCGTCGGCGACGGCGGCGCGTACGGCGGCGCGTACGGCGACCTCGACGCCGACCGCGACGGCTGGGGCTACTGGGACGGCGACTGCGACGAGGGCGACCCCGCGATCAACCCGGGCGAGACCGAGGTCTGGTACGACGGCGTCGATCAGGACTGCGACGAGCGCGACGACGACCAGGACGGCGACGGCTACGTGTACGCCGCGGACTGCGACGACACCGCCGCCGACGTGAGCCCCGCCGGCGTCGAGGTCTGGTACGACGGGGTGGACCAGGACTGCGACGGCAACGACGACGACCAGGACGGCGACGGCTATGCGCTCGCCGACGACTGCGACGACACCACCGCCGAGGTCAGCCCCGCCGTCGCCGAGGTCTG
>JBMOQZ010000186.1:0-17793 GCA_049322475.1 Myxococcota bacterium
GGCGGCTATGGCGGGGGCGGCGGGGCTCCGCGACCGGGCGGCGGCAGCTGGGGCGATCGCCCCGGCGGCGGCGGCGGCGGCAACTGGGGCGATCGGCGCCCCGGCGGAGGTGGCGGCGGAGGCGGCTTCGGTCGCCGTCGTGTCGAGCCGGACGTCGACGAAGAGCGTACGCGCAAGGCCCAGGAGTGGGAGCGTCGCAAGGGCGGCAAGAAGAAGAAGCTCCCGGACGACGAGGACGACTTCGGTCGCGGCGGCGGCGGCGGGGGCGGCAACGTGCCCGACTTCGAGGACGACGGAGAGGATTGAGACGCCCCGAAGGGGCGGCTTGAGACTCTCGCGGAGCGACCGGTGCGAGCACTGCGAGCGTGAGGGGGGAGGATTTAGACGCCCCCTGAAGGGGCCGGCTCCTTCGCCCGGCTACTTCCCCGGCGCCCGGATGCTCCCGTCCTGCGCGATCGCCACGCCCGTCTCCGGGAAGTCCTGCGACGTGAGCACGCGCACGAGGTCCGCGGCCGCGTTGGCGGGATCGGGCTCCGGGATGCCCTCGCCCACCTGGCGAGTCCCGAGGATCTTCGCGCCGACGAGCGCGCCGTCGGCGGCGAGCGTGACGTCGAGGATGGCGCCGAGCCCCTGGTTGCCCGACACGTTGAACCTGCCGTACGTCGCGAAGTTGCCCAGCGAGTAGGCGATCAGCCGGCCGCGGTAGACCTCCATCGCGCGCAGGACGTGCGGGCCGTGCCCGAGCACGAGGTCCGCGCCGGCGTCGATCACCGCGTGGGTGAAGAGCCGCAGGTCGCCGCGGTCCTCGCCGTAGAAGGTCTCGGGGCCGACGGGCACGTGCAGCGCCTTCGACCCCTCCGCGCCGCCGTGGAAGCTCACGATCACGAGGTCGTTGTCGGCGGCGAGCCCCTCGACGAGGGCCTTCGCGGTGGGGACGTCGTTGAGCCAGTGACAGGCGGCGTTGGTGTGGAAGCCGATCAGCGCGATCTTCAGGCCGTTCTGGGTCCACTTCGCGATCGTGCCGGGCCGGCCCGAATACAGGATGCCCACGCCGTCGAGCGCCTTCTCCGTCTCGAGGCGGCAGGCCTCGCCGAAGTCGCCGCTGTGGTTGTTCGCGGTGCTCACGACGTCGAAGCCCGCCTCGTCGTACCAGCGCGCGTACGACGTCGGCGTGCGGAACGCGTAGCAGCTCCCGGCGGGGGCGTCGGGCCTGCACTTCTCGGTCTCGCCGGTGTCGCAGAGCGGCCCCTCGAGGTTGCCGAAGGTGAAGTCGGCGTCCTCCAGCAGCGCGTCGACCGCGGCGAACGTGCCGGCGCCGCCGTCCGGCGGGAGGTAGCCCGTCGGGAAGTCCGTCCCGATCATCATGTCGCCGACGGCGCGCAGCCGGACGGTGGCGCCCGGGGGCGCGTTCGACACGAACGTCTTCGGCGCGGCGAGCCGCATCGCCGCGGCCATCTTCTGGATCTCGAGCTGGCCGCGCGCGATGGGGAGCTGCGAAGACACGCTCTCGTAGGTGGGCTCGAGCTTCTCCCACGTCGCGACCACCTTGCCCCAGTCGCCCTTGAGCCAGTAGGCCCACCCCAGCTGCCAGCGGCACTCGGGCTCGGCCTCGGCGCACGTCGCCAGCGCCGCGATCGCGGCGTCGGGCTGCTTGGACTTCAGGGCGGCGAGCCCCGCCTCGAGCTCGGGGCCGGCGTACGCGAGGGGGATCATCCAGTACATGCGGACACCAGCGCGGAGAAGAGCCTTCCGTCGAGCAGCTCGGGGTGCCACTGCACGCCGACGCAGAAGGGGTGGCCGGCGAGCGCGACGGCCTCCACCACGCCGTCGGGCGCGCGGGCGACCACCTGTAGCGGACCGGTCGCGTCGACGGCCTGGTGGTGGGTCGAGTTGACGGCGTCGCCGAAGAGGGCGGCCCACGCGGGGTCGGCGAGGATCGCGTGCGCGGGCGTCGCGGGGTCGGCGAGCTGCTCGTGGCCGAAGATGTCCTGGTGCAGCGTGCCGCCCAGCGCGACCGCGAGCGCCTGCATGCCGCCGCACACGCCGAGCACCGGCGTCCCGCGCTCCACGCAGCGGCGCGCCAGCGCGAGCTCGAGCGCGGTGCGGTCCTCCTCGACGCGGTCGAGGCGCGCGGTCACGGCCTGCCCGTAGTGGCGCGGGTGGATGTCGAAGTGCCCGCCCGTGATCACCACGCCGGCGGGCCGGAGCGCGTCCAGCGCCCCCGGATCTCCCGGCGGGAGGAGCACGACGTGCGCGCCGGCGGCGCGGAGACGCTGCACCACGACCTCGCCGACGAACACCTCCGCGCGCTTCGGCCGGACCCGCGGCCCCTCGGGCGCGGGCCCGCCGTCGCGGCGATCGCAGGTGACGGCGACGAGAGGCTTCACGCCGGCCCCTTAACGGCGCATGGCGCGGGCGAGCCGCCGAAGATGATCGTGGGGGCGGGCGTCTCGCCCGCCCCGCGCCGTCACTGGCAGTCGTCCGGCTCGATCCCCGCCTCCCTCAACGCCGCGAGCGCGTACGGATCCGTCTCCATGATCGCGGCGAGGTCCGGCTCCGGCACCTCGGTCCCGAGCTCCGCGTTGATCGCGCGCACGAACAGCGCGCCCACCGCGGCGTAGCCGACGTCGCTGAAGTGCACGCCGTCGAGGCTCAAGAGGCCCCCGAGCTTCCCGCTGTGGAGCTGCTCGCCGCCGACCTCCATGCCGTTGGCCGCCACGTCGGCCGTGTGCGCGTACAGGTCGACCACGTGCACGTTGGGGTACGCCGCCGCCTCGTCCGCGAGCAAGGCGTTGAGCCGCTCGCCGGCGGCGTCGATCTCGGCGATGCGCGCGTCGACCTCCGCCTCCGTCGCCGTCCCGGCCTCCACCTCCGCGCGCTTGCGCTCCGCCGTCGCCGGCAGGGTGGAGGGCCGGGGCAGGTTCGCGACGAACACCTCGGCGCCGGTCCCGGCGAGCCGCGCGAGCGCCTCGCGCAGGTCGGGCTCCACCTCCTCGTAGGGCGTCACCGCCGCCGGATCGATGCGCTCGCCCATGAGGATCGCGTTGATGACGTCGTTGCCGAGCAGGTCCGTGCTCAGGACGATCGTGGGCGACGCCGCCTCGACCAGCTCGATCTGCGCGTACGGCGGCGGGTCGGCGAGCCCGCCGTCGGGGTCGTAGACGAGGTGGGCGAGGATCGTCGTGGCGAGCTCCGTGGGCCCGTCGAGCAGCTCCGCGACGTGGGTGCCGCCGACGGCGACGTCCCCGGGCGCGAGGTCGGGGTCCACCCGCGCGAGTCGGTACGAGAACTCACCCGTCTCCGGGTCGACGAGCCGCAGCACCACGTCCTGCGCGGCGTCGTAGACGAACTCCGCGATGTCCGGCACGGCGCAGTCGGGCGGGGGACCGAGCATCTCCGGCGTCACCAGCGGGAAGAGGTCCGGCACGAGGATCGGCAGCGGCAGCCACACCCCCCGCCTGCCGCGCCACGACGGCGCCGGGGCTCGCGAGCGCGCCGTGGTCGCTCGGGACGCCCGACTGGATGCCCTGCGTGAGGCTCGCCCCGGTCGCGACCATCCGGTCGAACACGGCGTCGATCGGCGGGTCGTAGGTGAACGCGACCACCGGCGTGCCGTCGACCACGATCGCCGCGGGCCCCGGCGACGGCGCGCCCTGCACGGTCATCGCGAGGAGCCCGTCCTCGGCCGCGAGGTCGTAGGCGGCGATCCCCCCGACCGTCACGGCGGCGACGTCCTCCGGGGCGATGCCCGCCGCGGCGACGTCGACGGCGACGCGGTAGTAGCCGGACGACGGCCCGTGGTCGGGCGTGACCGCCACCACCTCTTCGCGCGCGCAGGCGAGCAGGAAGCCGAGCATGACCGCGGCGGATTCTCGCACGAACGGGCGGGCGCGCGCCCGGTGTGAGACACTCCCGCGCCCATGCCCGGCATCGCCGTCGTCACCAACCCCCGCTCCCGCCGCAACCTCCGGGATCCCCGCCTCGCCGGCCAGCTCGCCTACGTGCTCGGCTCGAAGGGCGAGGTCGCGCAGCCGAAGGACCGCGAGGAGCTCACCGACACCTGCCGCCGCTTCCGCGACGCCGGCGTCGACGTGCTCGCCGTCAACGGCGGCGACGGCACCACCCACACGATCCTGACCGCGCTGATGCAGGTCTGGGGCGACGCCCCGCTCCCGTCGGTGGCGCTCCTGCGCGGCGGCACGATGAACACCGTCGCGACGGGCATCGGCATCCGCGGCTCGCCCGCCGAGCTGCTCGGCCGCCTCGTCGCGCAGTACCACGCCGGCGAGCCCATCGGCTTCGTGGAGCGCAACCTCTTGCGCGTGTCCGGCGACGTGCCGCAGTACGGCTTCCTCTTCGGCAACGGGCTCATCTCGAACTACCTCGAGGTCTACTACGAGGGGAGCGAGCCCTCCCCGGCGAAGGCCGCGCTCGTGCTGGCGAAGGGCATCCTGTCCGCGCTGGTCGGAGGCGAGCTGATCCAGCGGCTGACGCGCCGCGCGGAGGTCGAGGTGGTCGCCGGCGGCGAGACCTGGCCGTGGCGGAGCTACCTCACCGTCGCGGCGGGCACGGCCGACAACATCGGCCTCGGCTTCAAGCCCTTCTTCCGCGCCAGCAGCCACCCCGGCCACATGCACGCGCTCGGCATCGCCTGCAGCGCGAGGGACTTCATCCTCGACCTGCCTCGCGTGCGCCTCGGCAAGCCCTTCACCGCGCCGGACGTGGGCCAGGCCGTCGTCGATCGGCTGATCCTGCGCGGCGACCGCCCGCTCCCCTACATGGTGGACGGCGACTTCCACGTCGGCGGCCAGTCGCTGGAGGTGACCGTCGGGCCGCGGCTGAGGCTCCTGCTGCCCTGAGGCTTGACGCCCCGCGAGGCGTGTACAACTTGGGGCTGTCCGGTGTGGTGGTCCTTTACGCCACGCCAAATCCACCCCAACCAACGGAGGCGGTCCCCGATGGCATCGCCATTCACCGATCTCGAGCGCACCTTCTTCGGGCTCGGGGGCTTCGGGCGTCGCGTCGCGCACCTGTTCGAGGACACCGACGTCTACGCGCCCACCCCCTTCGGCAACTTCACCCGGCTCAACATCTGGGACGCGGGGCCCAACGTCGTCGTCTGGGCGGAGGTGCCCGGGATGGCCGAGAAGGACATCCAGGTCACCATGAACCGCGACGTGCTCACCATCTCCGGCGAGCGCACGCACGACGTGCCCGAGGGCTACGTCGCGCACCGCCGCGAGCGCGCGGCGGCCAGGTTCTCCCGCAGCGTCCGGCTGGGCATCAAGGTGGACGTCGACAAGGCGACGGCCATCGTGAAGAACGGCGTCCTCTCGGTCACGTTGCCGAAGGCGCCGGAGGTCCAGCCGCGGCAGATCAAGATCACCACGAGCGCGTGAGGGCAGCCATGCAGAACCAGATCACCCCGCGTGGGTTCCAGCAGACCGGCGAGACGCCCGGCCGGCAGGTCGTGGCGCCGCGTTGCGACATCTGGGAGTCCGAGCAGGACATCGTGCTCACGGCCGACGTCCCCGGCGTCCAGGAGGACGCCGTGCGGCTGACGCTCGAGCGCGACGAGCTGTTGCTCGAGGCCAACACCGATCTCCCGCAGGCCGAGGGCGAGCCCCTCGCGCTTGAGTTCGGCAACGTCCAGTACCGGAGGACCTTCCTCGTGCCGAAGGGCATCGACGGCGACGCCATCAGCGCCGAGCTGCGCAACGGCGTGCTGCGCGTGCGCCTCCCCAAGACGGCGCAGGCCCAGCCGCGGAAGATCAACATCCAGTCCATCCAGTGATCCACCTCTCGGGCCCGGGGGCTCCGCCGCGTCGACATCGGTAGCTGGTGCGCGGCGGGCCCCACGGGCCCGACCTCTCAGAAGGCCTCCCCCCAGGCCGCCACGACGCCCCAGGCGCCGGTCTCGGGCGACCACCCCACGTCCAACCGCGTGGTGTTGGTCTCGGCGGGCGGCAGGACGAGGCGCACGCCGCCGCCGAGCGTCGCGTGCCACGCGTCCACCCAGGCGACGTCGGCGAACACCGCGACGCCGACGGGATCGTGGACGACGCGGCGGTACTCCGCCTGCCCGCCGAACACCGTGTCGTCGCGGTAGCGCCCGGCCGGCTCGCCGCGGAGCAGGTCGGTGCCTCCCGCGCTGGGAAGCCGGAAGAACGGGGTCTCCCGCGTGGGGACGTGTGTCAGCAGCGCGCGCGTCGCCAGCGTGCCACCCAACACCGCCGGGTAGGCCCGTGTGTCCGAGCTGACCGCGAGGTGGGTGTAGTCGCCGAAGCCGACGTCCGCGCCGAGCCGCGTGTACGCGACGCGGTCGCCGATCGTGACCGACGCGAGCGGCCCCGCGACGGCGTACCAGGCCTCGCCGTAGCGGTCCGCGCGCGCGCTCGCCCCCACCTGCGCCGAAACGCCCCTGCGCGCGGGGATCCACGCCGCGCTGGCCCGCAGGGTGCCGACCTCGTAGCGGTAGGGCTCGCCGGCGAGCCAGGCGTCGCCGACCGCGCGCGCGGCCGTCGCCGTGGCCGACCAGCGGCCGGGGCGGGCGAACGCGCCGGACACGAAGGCGCCGCCGCGTGTGTCGCCCCCCGCCAGCACGTCGAGCCGGTCGGCGCGCCAGCCCACGTCGGGGTGCACGAAGCGCACGAGCCCGCCGACGCCGGCGCCCGGCGCGCCGCCCACCCCGAGGTTCAAGACCCAGGTCCCCGGCGACGCGGGCCGCAGGCGCCCGGTCTCGCGGATGCCGAGGCCCATCCCGTCGAGGTCGTCGCGGTCTCGCAGGAGCGTCGGGTCCTCGCCCGCGGCCACGCGACGGGCCCGCGCGGGGCCGCCGTCGTCGCCCCGGAGGAGCGCGGCGACGCGCCCGGGGTCGGCGCCCGTGAACGCGGGCAGGAAGAGCTCGGCGTCGGCCTCGGCGAGGCGGCACCACGCGGAGGTCCGCGGGCACGCGGCGAGCGCGCGGTCGAGCTTCGGCTCGTGGACGAACGGGGCGAGGTTCCCGGAGAGCTGGAGCAGCCGGATCCGCGCCATCGTCTCCGCCGCGAGCCCCTCCGGCGAGCCGTCGGCCGCGGCGAGCGCCGCGCGGTACTCGGCGACCGCGCCGCCCCGATCGCCCCGCCACCAGCGGAGGTCGCCCTCGCTCACGTCGGCGAGGGCGGGGGTCACTCGGGCCCCTGCAGGTACCCGAGCTCCTCGAGCTGCTGCCGCGTCGCGTCCGGGATCGTGGTGATCGCCGCCCGCCGCGGGCCGCCGTAGGTCACGTCGCCGCGCGAGCCGGCCTCGACCACCCCGCGGATCGCGCCGTTGACGGTGGCGTCGGGCGGGTACATCCCGAACGGGCCGGGGGTGTCGAGCCGCTTGCCGGCGAGCGCGCCGTCGCGCCAGAGGAACCCGCTCGTCGCGACGGCGCCCTCGTTCAGCGTCCAGGGCTCGCCGAGGGCGGCCCAGAGCGCGCGCTCCATCGAGTCGGCGGTGGCCGCGTCCGCCGACGCCGCGGCCTCGCCCGGGTCGGCGACGACGTCGTAGAGCTCCCGCGTCCCGGCCACGAGGTTCAGGTCGAGCCGCCAGCGCCCGTCCAGCAGCGAGAGGCGCGCGCTCGAGAAGCGGCTCGTCTCGGCGAGCATCGGGCGTGCAGGCACGGCCCCGCGCACGTCCACGCCGGGCCCGTCCCAGGGGAGGCCCGCCATCGCCGCGATCGTCGCGGCGAGGTCGACGGTGCCCACGCGCTCGTCGCGCACTCCCGGCGACACGCGCGCGCCGGACACGATCAGCGGGACGCGCATCGCCTCCGCGTAGAGCGTGTGGGCGTGGCCCCAGCTGCCGCGCTCCCCGAGCTCCTCGCCGTGGTCGGCGGTGACGACGAAGGTGGCGTCGCGCCCGAGCGCCTTCCAGCCCTCCGCGAGGCGCCGGAGCTCGTCGTCCACGAAGGCGATGCTCTCGTCGTACTGGGCGACCTGGTGGTCCATCCGCGCCTTCGGGAGCGGGTGCTCGGCGTACCAGGCGTACGTCCGGTAGCGCGCCTCCGCCGCGCTCCCCGCGCGGTCGAAGCGCGTGTCCCACGGCTTGGGCGGCAGGTACGGGTAGTGGGTGTCGTAAACGTGGACGAACAGGAACGCGGGTCGCGACGACTCCAGCGTCTTGCCCCAGGCCAGCGCGTCGGCGACGAGCCGGTCGGCGCGGACGGCGTGGGCGAGGTTGGTGCGCTGGGTGATGCCGTAGTCCTCGTACACGTCGAAGCCGCGCGCGAAGCCGTACGGCCGCGCGACGTACACGGTCGAGACGAACCCGGCCGTCGCCCAGCCGGCCTCCCGCAGGCGCTCCTGCACCATCGGCACGTCCGACCGCAGCGCGAGGTCGTCCTCCACCACCTGGTGGTCGGTCGGCCACATCCCGGTGAGCATGGTGAGGTGCGACGGCAGGGTCCACGGCGAGGCCGTCCGCGCGTCGGTGTAGCGGAGGC
Organism: Myxococcota bacterium; assembly: GCA_049322475.1. Taxonomy (GTDB): domain Bacteria; phylum Myxococcota_A; class UBA796; order UBA796; family SXON01; genus JBMOQZ01. The sequence goes on from JBMOQZ010000186.1 coordinate 8,465, forward strand.
CCTCGCGGGCGAGCCGGTCGAGGAACGGCGAGGTGGGGCGCGCGTACCCGTAGGCGCCGAGGTGGTCGGCGCGGAGCGAGTCGATGCTGATCAACACGACGTCGGGGGCCGAGGGCGGGCGCGCGCACGCGCCCATCAACGTCACCAGGAGCGCCACGACGGCCATCCCACCGGGAGGTAGCGCAGGACGTGGGCGACGACGAGCACGATCAGCACGAGCCCCGCGACGGTGCGGGGCCGCCCGTCGAAGAGCGTGCGCAGGGTGGCGCGCGCGTCCACGAGGAAGCCGGCGGCGAACACGAGCCAGATCGGCTCGAGCGGGACGCGGTAGCGGGTCAGCCCCGCGAGGACCGCGATGGCGCCGACGTGGTAGAGCAGGATCAGCCCCGCGGCGAGGCCGTACCAGCCCTTCCCGCGCGCCACCCAGCCGATCGTCCCGCCGATCATCGTGACCATCGAGAACACGACGACGAGCGCGATCAGGATCTCGTCGAGCCAGGGCGGCGTGCCCACCCACTTCCCCCAGCGAAGGTGCCGCGTGAGGAAGCTGTGCGGGTTGAGCAGCTGCGCCACGCGCACGGGCACCCGCGCGAGGAACTCCCGGGGGTGGGCGGCGATCCACGCCTTGCCGTTCTCGATCTCGCAGTCGTCCTGACGGACCGGGTCCTTCGTGTAGGGGCAGTGCGGTCGCCCCATCGCCTTCGCGCGGTCGTAGTCGCGGTCGGTGAGCACGCCGTTGCCGTAGTCGAAGGTCATCGGCGGGAAGTCGTTGTTGCCGAGCCACATCATCTGGCCGAGCGTGCGGTCGCTGATCACGAAGCCGCCGAAGCGCTGGGTGGCCCAGGCGCTGTACGGCGCGACGGTCGCGACGGCGCCGGCCACGCACAGGACCGCGCCGATCCACGCCGCGCGCTGGCGCCAGCGTCGCCACAGGAGCGCGAGCACGAAGATGGGCAGGCTGTACGTCGCGACGCCGCGGAAGAGCACGCACAGGCCGACGAGCACGCCGGGCACGAGCGCGCGCGCCGGCCCGCCCTCGCGCGCGTGCCGGAGCGAGAGCAACGCGCCGAGCAGGAGCGTGGAGTAGATGGTCTCGCTCCAGACGCTCGACGTGTAGAAGACCAGCGTCGGGTTGAGCGCGTAGATCCACGCGGCCACGCGCGCCGCCCCTTCGCCGAACTCGCCGTGGGTGAGCTCGTAGACGAGCGCGATCGAGAGCGTGGCCAGCACGAGCTGCGTGCCCTCGACCGTGCCCGGGTAGCCGGTGATCCACCCGTGGATCGCGAGGAGCCACGGGTACGCGGGCGCCCAGAGCCACCCGTGTGTCCCGCGCATCCCGTCGCCGGCCATGATGTGCTCGGCGAGCTCGACGTACGTGCACTCGTCGCGCACGCACGGCTTCCAGATCCAGATCACGAGCGGGAGCACCCGCAGCGTGAAGCCGATCAGGACCGCGGCGCGGAGCCAGGCGTCGGCGCCCCATCTCTTCCACATCGCGCGGGGGGATAACCCCCGCGTGCGTCAGTGCGAAGCGATCGGCTCCTGGCCCGCGTAGGCCTCGAGCATCTGCACGAGGTCGTGCGCGTGTTGCTCCTCGACGGCGAGGATGCCCTCGAGCATGCGGCGCGTCGTGGGGTCGCGGGGGCCGAGGTAGCCGATCATCTCGCGGTAGCTGTCGATGGCGATCCGCTCGGCGACGAGGTCCTCGGTGATCATCTCGATGAGGTCGTTGCCCTCGACGTACTCCGCGTGGCTGCGCGACAGCAGGCCCGCGGGCGAGAAGTCGGGCGCGCCGCCCAGCTCCACGATGCGCTCGGCGATCTGGTCGGCGTGGAGCTGCTCCTCGTTGGCGTGCTCGAGGAACTCCTGCTGGACGGGTTTCGCGTGGATGCCGTCGGCCATGTAGTAGTGCCGCTTGTAGCGCAGCACGCACACGAGCTCGGTGGCGAGGGCCTCGTTCAGGAGGCGGATCACCACCTCGACGTCCGCGCCGTATCCCTCGGTGACCGCGCCGCGCTCGATGTGCTCGCGGGCGCGCTGGCGGAGGGTCTGCAGGTCGGTGACGAACGGGCTGGACATCTGGTGACAACTCCTCTTTGCAGGCTTCTCCCTCTATAAGCGCCGCGTCGTCGACCGCCTTCGTTTGGGCAGGCGAGCGCGCGTGTCTAGGGGTAGCGTGATGATCGGCATGCTCCTCGTCCTCGCGCGGCTCGCGTTCGGTGGCGCCACCCTCGAGGCGGCGCCGCTGCCGTTGACGGAGCGCCCGGAGGTCGCCGCCCCGGTGGGGGGCTGGTGGACGGAGGACGGCGTGTGGGGGCGCGTGTACGCGTCCTACGACGACCGCGTCACCGCGCGGCGCCTCGCCGATCACGCGAACGCGCGCGTGCCGGTGCTCGCCGAGCGCCTCGGCGTGCCCGCGGGCGGCCTGCTCGAGATCTACGTCGCGCCGGACCAGGCCGCGTTCGACGCCATCCAGCCCGGCGCGCCGCCCGACTGGGCCGACGGCACCGCGTGGCCCTTGCGCGGGCTCGTGTTCTTGCGCTCGCCGTCCGTCCGCCCCGGCACCGCCGAGCCGCTCGAGCAGGTGCTCGACCACGAGATCGTGCACGTGCTGGTGGGCCGCGCGTTCGCCCCGCGCGTCGCGCCGCGGTGGCTCCAGGAGGGCCTCGCCCAGTACGCGACGGGCGAGCTCGGCCCGGAGACGGTGGACGCGATGGGCGGCCCGATGTCGCTCGCCGCGGTGACGCGCGGCTTCCACGGGGATCCGCTGGAGGCCCGCCGCGCCTACGCCGCGTCCGCCGACCTGCTCGCCTTCGTCGCGGGGCGGCACGGCGAGGACGCCGTGCGCAGGCTGCTCGCCGAGATGGCGGCGGGCCGCGAGCTCGACGAGGGCCTGCGCGCGGCGACGGGCGCCGGCGTCGCGGAGATCGAGGCCGCGTGGCAGGCGCGGTGGTCCGACCCGTCGTTGTGGGTCCGCGCGCTCGCCCGCGAGGAGCTGCTCTGGGGCGGCGCCGCCGGCCTCTTCGTCCTCGGGTGGTGGAAGCGCCGCGCCCGCGCGCAGCGTCGGCTGCAGCGCATGGCCGAGGAGGAGCGCCTCGCCGACGAGGCCGCCGCCGCCCGCTGGGAGGGCGCGTTCGGGCATCCGATCGTGCACTGAGGCGTCCACTCGGGGGGAGCACGGAGGCACGGAGGCACGGAGGAGGGACCACGAAGGCACGAAGGCGCGAAGGCGCGAAGGGGGAGAGGCAACCGCCAAGACGCCAAGGAGTCGCCAAGAGCGCCGAGAGAGCGACAGGGCGCACGCGATTGGGGTGAGCTCGAGTGCTTTTTCGGGGGGCTACGCGCCGTACGCTCGGCATCGCGGTGGGGGCGCGGAAGGGCGCTATCAGCGAGCGGTGTCTGCGCAGCACCCGCCGACATCGGCTCACCTTGCCATCAAGTTGTCGAACGGGTGCCTCTCCTTCCACCGATAGGTCTCGAAGTCCCGCCGGTCCGTGGAGAGGATGCGGCCGTGGCCGAGGTGGTGCGCGAGCAGGACGAGCGAGGCGTCCGCGACGTCCATCGGCAGGTCACGGTAGCGCTCCATCAACGGCAGCATTCGCTCGGGCGGGTGGATGCCGGGGTCGGCGATGGTGTAGGCGCCCGCGGCGTGCGAAGCGAGGAAGCGGCTGGTCGCGCGCCATCCGACCCGGCTGCTCAGCAGGTGACAGGTCTCGGCGATCACCGGCCAGGTCACGATCAGCTGCTCGGTCCCGAGCTGTCGGAGCGCCTCGTGTGCGCGGGCGTACGCCGCGTCCCGGGGGCTCGCGAGGGCCACCCAGAAGCCCGTGTCAGCGGAGACCATGCTTCTTCGCGAGGCTGTCCGTCAGGTAGTCCTTGTACCGCTCGGAGAGGTCCTCCGGGCCTTCGCCGCAGCCGATGAACCCCGTCGCCGAGAGCGCGTCGAACGCCGTGAGCGGGCCGGGGTTGCGCTTCAGATACTCGCCGAGGGCGTCCCGCACGATCTCCGACACGGTCATCCCCTTCCTCTCCGCGAGATCCTCGATCGACCGGTACAACTCGTCCGGGATTCGGGCGTTGAGTCGCATGTATGACAGTGTATGACGCGTGGGGGCGTCGTCAAGGGTGGGTTAGTCGCCCCGCCATGCAGCTCTCCCGTCGGGCCCAGGCCATCCAGGAGTCGGCGATCCGCAAGCTCGACGCGGCGGTCGCCCGCGCGCGCGACACGCACTTCCACCGCCTGAACATCGGGCAGCCGGACGTGCCGACGCCGCGCCCGGTGCTCGAGGCGCTCGCGACGGAGGACTCCGCGGTGCTCGCGTACGGGCCCGCGTCCGGCACCGCCGAGTGCCGCGCCGCCGCCGCCGCGTGGCACGCGCGCACCTCGCCGGGCCTCGGGCCCGAGCACGTCGTGGTGACCCAGGGCGGCAGCGAGGCCCTGCTCTTCGCGATGTGCGCGTTGTGCGACCCCGGCGACGAGATCCTCGTCCCCGAGCCGTATTACACCAACTACAACGGCTTCGCGACGGTCGCCGCCGCGAAGGTGGTGCCGGTGCGCACGCGCCTCGACGACGGCTTCGCCATCCCCTCCGACGAGGAGCTGGACAAGCTCGTCACGCCGCGCACGCGCATGTTCCTCTTCTCCAACCCGGGCAACCCGACCGGCGCGGTCTACGGCGCCGACATGCTGCGCCGGGTGGCGGCGTGGGCGAAGCGGCGCGGGCTCTGGCTCGTCGCCGACGAGGTGTACCGCTCCATCTGGTTCGAGCGCCCGCCGCTCTCCGCGCTGGAGCTCGACGATCACCGCGACCACGTCATCGTCGTGGACAGCACCTCGAAGACCTTCTCGAGCTGCGGCCTGCGCATCGGTTTCCTGCTCTCGCGCAACATCCAGCTCATGGAGCGCGTCGAGCGCCTCGGCCAGGCCCGCCTCGGCCCGCAGCCCCGCGCCCAGCGCGCCGCGGTCGCCGCCCTCGCGCTCCCGGACGCCTACTACGGCGAGGTGCGCGCCATCTACAAGGCCCGCATCGACGCGCTGATGGACGCGCTCGCCGAGGTGCCCGGCGTCGCGTACCACCGCCCGGAGGGCGCGTTCTACACGATGGCGCGCCTGCCGGTGAAGGACACCGAGGCGTTCGCCCGCTTCCTCGTCGAGGAGTTCCGCGACACCTCGGGCGATCGCCCCGAGAGCGTCGTGGTCGCCCCGGGCCCCGGCTTCTACGCCGACCCGGCCTCCGGTCGCGACGAGATCCGCCTCGCCGCCGTCCGCGAGGAGAAGGAGCTGCGCCGCGCGATCGACGTGCTGGCGAAGGGGTTGCGCGCATTCTCCTCGCGCTGATCTCCGACTGCGCGCGCTCGCCCGAGCCCGTCGAAGCCGCCCGCGCCTTCTTCGAGACCCGCCCCCCGTACGAGCGCCCGCTCGCCGAGGGGGGTCCCGTGCCGGGGCTCGCGTCGCTCTCGGCGGCCTCCTGCGGCGAGTGCCACCCGGACCACTACGCCGACTGGCGACGGTCCACGCACGCGCACGCGTGGGTCGACCCGCAGCTCCAGGCGGAGATGACCAAGTCCGAGAACCGCTGGATGTGCCAGAACTGCCACACGCCGCTGATGATCCAGCAGCCGCGCTGGCCGGTCGGGCTCGCCGACGGGGACGTCGAGCGACCCACGTGGGTCGACAACCCCGCGTTCGACCCCGCGCTGCAGGCCGAGGGCATCACCTGCGCCGCCTGCCACGTCCGCGACGGCGTCCTCGTCGGGCCCACCGGCGCGCCCACCTCCGCGCACCCCACGAAGGCCGATCCCACCTACGGGAAAGCCGACTTCTGCCTCCGCTGCCACCAGGCCGTCGCGACGTACCCCGGCAAGACCTTCACCTGCACGTTCCACACGGGGGAGGAGTGGGCGGCGGGGCCGTACGCCGCCGCCGGCGTCCAGTGCCAGACCTGCCACATGCCCGCCGACGGCGAGCGGAACGGCCACGCCTGGCCCGGCGGCGGGCTCGGGAAGGTGGCCGGCGAGACGCCCCCCTCGCTCATGGGCTTCGCGTACGACGTGAAGCTCGACGGCTTCGTCGTCGTGGTCGGCGTCACCAACGCGAACGCCGGCCACATGGTCCCGACGGGCGACCCCGAGCGCTTCGTGCGCGTGGAGATCGCGTTCCTCGACGCCGCCGGGGACGTCGTGGCGACCCACGAGGAGCGCATCGGCCAGGTCTGGGAGTGGTGGCCCGCGCCGGTGAAGAAGTCCGACAACCGGCTCCACCCGCGCGAGCGCCGCGAGTTCCGCGTCGACGTGCCCGCCCGCGCGGCGCGGGTGCGCGTGGTCGCGAGCCGCCACCGCATGACCGAGGAGGCGGCCGCGCACCACGATCTGCTCGGCACCTACCCGATCGCCGCCGAGGCGTGGCGCACCGAGATCGAGGTAGGCTCCCCGGCGCCGTGACCTTCGTCCAGGTCGAGTTCCTCGTCTTCTTCGCGGTCGTGTTCGCCGCCTACTGGGCGATCCGCGAGCGGAGGGCGCAGAACCTGCTCCTCGTCGTGGCGAGCGCGGTCTTCTACGGGTGGGTGCACCCCTGGTTCGTCGCGCTCCTCGCCTTCACCGCGGGCGTCGACTTCTTCGCGGCGCGACAGATGGAGCGGCAACCGAGGAGCCGGAAAGCCGCGCTGGCGGCGAGCCTCGTCGCGAACCTCGGCATGCTCGCCACTTTCAAGTACCTCGACTTCTTCATCGAGAACGTGGCCGCCGCGCTCGCGGCGATCGGCCTGCCGACGAGCCTGCACACCCTCGGTATCTTCCTGCCGGTCGGCATCTCGTTCTACACGTTCCAGGCGTTGTCCTACACGATCGACGTCTACCGCGGGAAGCTCCGCGCCCGGCACGACCCGCTCGACTACGCCACGTTCATCGTCCTGTTCCCGCAGCTGGTCGCGGGGCCGGTCGAGCGGGCGCGCAACCTGCTCGTGCAGGTGGAGGCGCCGCGCGCGTGGTCGACGGACCGCCTGCGCAGCGGGCTTCTGCTCGCCGCGTGGGGCGCCGTCCAGAAGGTCGTGGTCGCCGACACCGTCGCCATGTACGTCGACCGCGTGTTCGCCGCCGAGGCCCCCTCCGCGGGGATGGTCGCCGCCGGGAGCGTGGGCTTCGCCGTGCAGATCCTCGCCGACTTCTCCGGCTACACCGACATCGCCCGCGGCACCGCGCGCATGCTCGGCTTCGAGCTCGTCGAGAACTTCAAGAGCCCCTACCTCGCGACGAGCCCGTCGGACTTCTGGCGCCGCTGGCACGTCAGCTTCTCGAGCTGGATCCACGAGTACCTCTACGTGCCGCTCGGCGGCTCGCGGCTCGGGGCCGTGCGCACCGCGCTCGCGACGTACGGCGCGATGCTCCTGTCGGGGCTCTGGCACGGCGCGTCGTGGAACTTCGTGTTGTGGGGCGGCTACCACGCGACGCTCCTGACGGTCTGGCGCCACCTGCCGAGCGCGCCGCGGGTGCCCGCCGCGGTGAAGATCGCCGGGATGTTCGTCGCCACCTGCTTCGGCTGGCTCCTGTTCCGCGAGCAGCGCCTCGACCGCCTGCTGCTCTACGCGACGCTCCCCGCCGGCGGCGAGGAGCACGCCGTCGTCGCGCGGGCCGTGCTCGCCGTCTCGGTCGCGTTCGGCGGCGTGCTCGCCGTCGGGGGCCTCGCGCAGCGCCACCTGCTGCCGCGGCTGCGCGCGAGCCCCGGCTGGCCGGCGGTGGAGAGCGCGCTGGTGAGCGTCGCGACGGCGGTAGTGTTCGTGTTCGCGCGGGACAAGGCGAGTGAGTTCATCTACTTCCAGTTCTAGGGCCCTCGCCGCGCTCGCCCCGCTGCTCGTGGCCGCGGGCCTGTGGCTCGCGCTCGACCACACCGCCCGCACGAGCGCGGGGAAGGTCGGCGACGCCGTGGAGGCGAGGGTCGCCGGGGGCGTCGGCGAGATCGTGCTGGTCGGCAACTCGATCAGCGGCAAGGCGCTCGACGGCGACGCGCTGGGCGCGCGGCTCGGCGTGACGGTCACCGACCTCGCCGTCGACGGCACGTTGCCCGCCCACTGGTACGCCGTGCTGAAGAGCTACGTCTTCGGCCGCGGCGCGCGCCCCCGGCTGGTGGTCCTGTACGCGAACCCCGGCGCGATGACGACGACGCGGCTCGAGGAGGACGCCCAGCAGGCGGCGTTCGCGATGCTGGAGGGCGCGGACGACCCGGTCGTGGCCTCGCGCGCGTTCCCCGACGGCGCCTCGCTCGCGGCGATCCGGGCCCGCGCGGGCGCGCGCTACGTGCTCCGCGACGCCGTCACCGACCTCGTCGTCCACGGCGCGGTCGGCGTCGGCGAGCCCCGGGGGCGCGACGGGCTCCTCTCCGCGGGGCGCGAGCGCCTGCGCCGGGCCGAGGCCGTCGTGTTCGGGGTGATGCCCGAGGACCGCAAGCCGAAGCCGGCCGCCGCCACGGGGCCCGCGCCCGAGCCGGTGAAGGTGTCGGAGTCCCTCCTGCCCGCGCTCGCCGAGCTGTGCGAGGCCCACGGCGCGCGGCTCGTGCTCGCGTTCGCCGCCACCCACCCGAAGCAGCGTCGCAAGTGCGGCGATCCGGGGACGCTGCAGCCCGGCTTCGGCGACCTCGCCGCCGGCGGGCCGGTGGATCTGTTGCGCCTCGACACCCTCGACGTCCCCGCGCGGATGTTCGCGGACTCCTTCCACCTGCGCGGGCGCGGCGAGGCCCTCGTCACCGAGGCGACGGCGATCGCGATGTTGCGCAGCGGGGTCGCCCGCGCCGCGCCGACCGCGCCGGGGACGTCCTGGTCGTGGCCCTGCGAGGACCCGCCCGCCATCGAGGTGGCCGAGGGCGACACCGGCGTCGCGCGCAAGAAGCCGAAGCCGCGCCGTTAGCGCGTCGACCAGACGAAGGTGCAGCCCTCGACGTCGGCCCGGAACGTCTCGGCGAGCCCGAAGCGGTTTCCGCGCGGCGGCTGGCCGAAGCACGACCACGTCGCCATCGCGACGGGCCGCTCCCCGCGCACCTCCGGGGGCCGCGCCACGCGCACGTCGGTCCGCCCGAGCAGGAAGAGCTCGAGCCGGCCGGGCTCCTCGGCGTGGGGCGCGAACAACGAGGGCTCGGCGACGACGAGGCACGGCCCGGGGCACGCCTCGGCGAGCAGGCGCGCGACGGTGTCGGCGTGGCGCGTCTTCGGCTCGAGGTCGTGCGCCGCGGTGACGCCGGCGAACACGACCCAGCCGGCGACGGCGAGCCACGGCCACCGCGCGAGCGCGAGCCCGACGAACGCGGCGATCGCCACGTACAGGAGCGGGAAGTTGTCGAGGCC
>JBMOQZ010000187.1:0-17711 GCA_049322475.1 Myxococcota bacterium
GACGCCGTGAAGAACGGGGTCGAGGCGGCACGCGGCAAGGTCAGCGACTTCCTCGACGCCTGGGGCAAGGCGCGTTCCCTCAAGACCGACCCGGAGAAGCTCATCCGCATGTGGGTCGAAGAGAAGGAGCTCCAGGTCCCCGGCGAGCGCAACGCCGACGCCATCGTCGAGGCCCTGCTCTCGGCGTACCGCAAGGAGCCCGGCGACAGCTATGCCGACGCGGTCAACGCGGTCACGCGCGCGGCCCACGAGCACCCCCTCTGGGGCGTCAACATTCGCGAGGAGCTCGAACGGCAGGCTGCGCGGCTCGTGTACGTCCCGCGGTAGCCGCTCCGTGGGCAGCGGATAGGTTGCTCAGCGTTGCGGTCGGGCAGGTTCGAAGGACTGAACCTCCCGGCCGCGCTTCATTCTCCGAGGAGAGCGGACCAGCGGCGCACGCACGCACTCGGCGAAGACCACCTCTGCCTCGCGCATGAGGGCCACCGCCTCGTCACGCGTCCGCCCACGCGCGACACAGCCCGGCAGGTTCGCACTCTCGACGACCCACGCGGCGTCGAATGGGTCCCGTGTGACAACAAAACGGGTGGCTCGCGCGCTGGGCATGGGCGTTCTCCAACTTGTGGAAGAGCGGGCCGCGGGACCGTAGGCACGCCTCGGAGATCGACAAGGGGAAACGGGAAGAACATCCGCCGGAGCGGACGAGCACGGTGCTCGCCCTTTCCGCAGGAACCTCCTTCCCGGACACCCCCATGCACATCGACCGGATGGACCGCGCCGCGGTACTCATCACGCTCCTCGGCGACGAGCGCGCCGGCGAACTCGTCGACTACAGCCCCGAGGAGCTGCGCGAGATCGCCCGGAACCCGTGGTCGCCCGTCACCCTCGCGTGGAGCGAGGAGGAGCGGACCCGCCTCGCGGCGGCGTTCCGGCTCGTCGACCTCGCGTTCTTCGCCCGCCACCGCCGCCCGGACCTCTTCGCCGATTCCGGCGACGTCGTCCGGTGGTACCAGGACGAGTTCCGCCACGAGCACCGCCACACGGTGCTGCGCGTGGCCGTGAACGACGTTGGCCGGCGCATCGAGGAGAGCCACGTCGTGTCGAGCCTGCGCGCGTCGATGGTCCCCTCCGCGCGGCGCATCTGGGGCAACACCCCGCCGCCCGAGGGCACCGCCGCGCTCTTCGTCGTCGACCACCGCCCGTATACCGGGCACCACACGCCGCGGCTGCTGCGCATGTTCCGCGCCATGCGGCTGCAAGCCCGGCGCGCGGGCATCCCGCGCTTCGACTGGCTCGTCCTCACCGGCGAACGGGCGTACGCGGTCTCCGGCCTCGAGCGCTCCCTCGAGCGCAAGGCGGCAGCATGAGCCTCACGCACATGGACCGCGCCGCCTGCTTTCGGGTCCTCTTCGCCGACAACCGGGCGAAGCGGATCGCCGACGCCTCCTGGGGCGAGCTCCTCGCCGCCTGCGTCGACCCCAAGCACGAGCGCGTGCGCGACTGGCCGGAGTGGGAGGTGCAGCGGCTGCGGGCGCTCGTGCGCCTCATGCAGCTCTACTACCCCTCCCGCTGGTACGAGCCCGCCCACGTCGCCGAGGTGGGCGACGTCGTCGCGCGGTTCACCGCTCGCTGCGAGGCGCTCACGGAGCGCACGATGTGGCTCGTCGTCCTCGACGGGAGCGGCTGCGTCAAGGACGAGGTGCTCGTCCTCATGGGCGGGAGCACGACGGCGCTGCCGCCGCTCAAGAAGCTCCTCCGGCTCGCCATCCTCAAGGACGCCGAGGCCGTGTACGTGGTCGACTTCCGACCGCTCGACGTCCTCACGGTCGACGCCGGCCTCGAACACGCGCTCGCGAGTCTGCGCCAGCTCGGCGAACTCGCCGGCGTGGTCGTGCACGACTGGGTGCTCGTAGGCCCGGCGGGCGTCGTGGCGCTCGAGCGAGATGCCCGGGCGCTCAGGAAGGCCGCGTGACTCTGTGGGCTCCCCAGTAGGGGCCCATTTGTCGCTCGGGCAGCTACCGCGGCCATTCCCCGACGAGCTCAGGAACCTGAAGGTAGAGCTTCGTGTTTCTACTCCAGCGGAGAGCCCCGAAGCCGTTGATCAGCGAGTGACCGACCCATCGGTAGTCGACTACCGGCCGGCCGTCGCTCGTCTGCACCAACAGCAGCGCGCCCATGAATCGAGTCCAGTAGTCAGGCAAGAACATCGACAACATGTACGCGTGCAGGGACCTGCCGCTAGAAAAGAAGCAGATCTTGCTCCTCACCTGCTCGATCAGAGGCTTAAGCACCCCCTTCACAAACGGAGCGTCGAAGGGGCCCAGGAAGTCCACAAGCGGCACATGGTAGACCGTATCGCCCGCGTACACGCGCGAATGAAATGCCAGCTCCTCGTTGCTTCCGAGCCGGACCAATTGGCGTCGCGCCCACTCCTCGGTGATCTGCCTCGATGGGACGCGAAACACTTCGCGTCGCTCAGTTCGGCCCGGCCCCCCGCTCACATACCTGCTGAATTCGCACTGAAACTCGACGCGAAGCTCGCGGCGTAGAAGCCGAACAACACCGACGGGATGACGAGCAAGTTCGCTCACACCGTCACCCAACCCGAACCCCGGAGAGCAGCTGGTAGGTCTCGAGAGCGAACATGTCGGTCATGCCAGCGATGTAATCAACCACCAGATGGGCCCTCAGAAAGCGCTCTGTGGGGTCGTCTACGCCCTCGCGCTGATCCTCGTACGCTGCGACATACTTCTTCGGGAGCCTGTTGAAGAGGCGCCAGTGCATGTCCAATTCCGATGCGTAGCGGCGCGAAGGGTTGCCCCGCGCGTCGAGAAGCGTCTGGAATTGCTCGCGGCTGAGCTCCAGCAGCTTGGCATAGTGCTCCATGAGCCCATAGATGATTCGATAGCCAGCAAGCTCCATGTTTTCAGCATCCGGGGACGTGAACAGGTCGCGCCGAGCTACGGTCTTGAGCTCATCGATGACCCGCTGTTCCTCACCCTTCTCATCGAACAGCTGTGGCCTTTGTCCGGCGAGCATCTCGTCGTGAAGGTCGGCGTAGGTCTGGGCAGCACGCGCAATCATCTCGCGTGCGTACGCCGCTTTTAGCTTCCAGAATCGTTCTGCCGCCTCTTGGGAGCTCACCGGGGAGGTCGGCAGCAGGCCAAGCAGCCCGCGCCACCTTGCCTTGTCGACGACTCCAGACCATCGCTGCTTCAGTTCGTCCAGTACGCGGCGAGGGTCGATGATTCCCTTCTCTACACCGTCCTCGATGTCGCTGATGCAGTAGGCGATGTCATCGGCGGCCTCCATGATGTAGGTCAAAGGAAACCGTCGACGTGCGGAGTAGTCCCAGCCCATTGCATCGAACGCGTCCTTTACGATTTGCTCCTCGGATAGGAAGAAGCCTGCCTTCTTGAAAATTCCCTTGCGGGTCTCTGCGGCCTCGTGAGCGTCGCGTTCGTGAGGAGCACGGACGTACTTCAGATGGCAAAGCAGTTGAGCGTGGGTCAGATTCAGACCGAATCGGTCGATGTTGCGCTGAAGACGCGTGACCATGCGGAAGCCTTGAGGGTTTCCGTCGAACTCCAGAAAATCCGAAAGTTGCTCGCGGCTCACCCCCTCAAGGGCCGACGTGGCATTTCTCCTGAACCAGTCCACGATGGCCGCCTCGCCGAAGTGTCCAAAGGGAGGGTTACCGATGTCGTGCATCAAGCAGGCCGTCTCCACAACATCGACAAAGGCAGGACCCAGGCTTTCTTCCAGGTGCTTCTTGTTCACCAGCAAGCTGGCCGCCTTGCGAGCGATGAGGCGCCCAACGTCCGCAACCTCTAGCGAATGCGTCAGACGAGTACGGACCGCGGCATTGCCCTCGAGCGAGAAGACCTGCGCCTTCTGTTGTAGCCGCCTGAACGGACTGGAGTAGATTACCCGCGACCGGTCACTCGCAGCCTCCGCCGCAGGTTTTCGCTTGCCAAGCGTCGAGGAGCGTCTACGGCCTCCGGCGAAGTAAACTTGGTAGATGGTGCCCATTTCGCTGCATAACCCGTGCACGGCTACGACTCCACCTGCATGTTCGGTGGGGGCCCTCGTGGCGGGACTCGATGACGACCGGTGGGCTCGATGGAGTACGACCTCGCGCCGGCATGGTCAGTCTCTGCGCGGCGCTTGACCATGAGTGTGGCGACTCCTCAACCGGCACCCCTATGATCCCCGACCCTCTCCTCAACGAGTTCACCGCCCTCTACCAGGAGCACTTCGGCACTACGCTCACGCCCGACGAGGCCCGCGTAGCCGCGATGCGGCTCGTCAACCTGCTGCGTGTCGTCTACCGGTACGAACCGCCGCATGCGCCGTCGAGCCCCGAATAGCGAGGTTCCAGGTTGTCCACTTTTGCGATCCCCGTGCCCTGGGTAGTCTGTTTCCCATATGACACAGCCAACCATCCCTCGTGCCATCCTCTACGCCCGCAAGTCGAGCGAGCAGGAGGACCGGCAGGTGCAGAGCATTGACTCGCAGGTCCGCGAGCTGCGCGACTACGCCGTGCGCGCGGGCGTGTCCATCGTCGACACCTGCGCGGAGTCCGCGAGCGCGAAGCAGCCCGGCCGGCCGGTCTTCACGACGGTCGTGGAGCGCATCCGTCGCGGCGAGGCCAGCGCGATCCTCGCCTGGCACCCCGACCGCCTCTCCCGCAACGCGCTCGACGCCGGCCAGCTCGTCCACCTCATGGACATCGGGAAGCTGGCGGAGATCATCACGCCGAGCCAGTCCTTCCGCGCCACCCCCAACGACAAGTTCCTCTTCTCGCTCCTGTGCAGCCAGGCGAAGCTCGAGAACGACAACAAGAGCGTGAACGTGAAGCGCGGCCTGCGCGCGAAGGCCGAGCGCGGCCTTCAGCCGTCGCCGGCACCGCTCGGCTACCTCAACACGCCGGAGCGGCAGAAGGGCGACCGCGTCGTGATCCTCGACCCTGTCCGCGGGCCGCTCGTCCGCAAGATGTTCGAGCTCGTGGTCGCCGGGACCCCGCCCGCGGAGATCCTCCGGCGGGCGAACCGGGATTGGGGCTTCCGCACGCACGCCGGCCGCCTGCTCGCGCGCTCGACCTTCTACAACCTCCTCACCCGGCCCTTCTACGCCGGCGAGTTCGAGTACCCGCGCGGCAGCGGGAGCTGGCACAAGGGCGCCCACGAGCCCCTCGTCTCGCTCGCCGACTTCGACCAGGTCCAGCGCACCCTCGGAGAGCGTGGGCGGCCCCGCGGAACCCGCCGCCGCTTCACCTACCGCGGCCTCCTGCGTTGCGGCGCGTGTGGCGCCGGCGTGACCGCCGAGGACAAGGTCAAGCGCCAGCGCAACGGCGTCATTCGCCGCTACGTCTACTACCATTGCACGCGCGGCAAGGACCCGAACTGCCCGGAGGGGAGCATCGAGGAGAAGGTCCTCGAGCTCCAGGTCCTCGACACGCTCGCGGCCGTCTCGGTCCCCCCCGCGTTCCTCGCCTGGGGCCGCCGGTGCATCGACGAGATCGACCGTCGCACCCGCGGCGCCCGCCAGGACGAGGCGACCGCGCGCCGGATGGCTGTCGAGAACCTCGAACGCCGCCTCGACCGGCTCGTCGACATGCGCGCGAACGGCGAACTCGGCGAGGACCTCTTCCGCGCGAAGGTCGCGGCGACGGAGCGCGACCTCCGACGCGCCCGGGAAGCCCTGACCTCCGGCGACCCTGGCCCCTGGCGCAAGATTGCCGAGGACGCGCTCACGTTCGCGTGCGACGTGCAGGCACGCTTCCTCGCCGCCTTCCCCGAGGAGCGCGCGACCCTCGTACGGGCGCTGGCTTCGAACCTCGTGCTTTCGAGCAAATGTCTCGACATTTCCGTGAAAAAGCCCCTCCTGACCGTCTCGGAGCTCTACCGGGACGCGGTCACGGAAAGCGTCACCTTCGAACCTCCGAAACGTGGCTCAACACAAAGAAGAACCGACCCTTTCGAGGGGGTCAGTTCATCTTGGTTCCGCAAATGGGACAGTCTTCGAACCGGGTTGAGCGTTGAGACTGAAAGGCGAGCGGCGTGAGATGCGGGCCGGCGGAAAGGCGTCTATACTTCTCGGAGCCCCGGAGGTCCGATGACCCTGAACGAGGCAGTCGTCTTCGGCATCATCGGGATCGTCGTCGCCGTCACATGCACGGTGGGCGGTACGGGGCTCGGTTTCGGAGCCACCGTTCTGGGCCTCTGGGCCATCGAGCGAGATCGGGGACACGTCCTGGAGGAGGAGAACCAGCAGCTTAGGCAACTCGAAGTCCGTGAAGCGGCAGACTCGGCAGCGACGTCGCCGCCATCCACCTCCGCTTCTGGGGCGCCGATGATCTCCATCGTGAACACCACGTCCATCAACAATTACTACGGTGGCGGCGACCGGCCGGATGCAGACTTGTACGAGGTCGAAGCCCCCTGCCGGGCGCTCTGGAGCCGGATCCGGTCCGACCGGGAAACCCGCGACCGACAGATTGGCGAGGATGACTTCACGTCATGGCTCGATCGGGAGATCGCGAAGCGTGAGACACAGTATCGCCGCGAATGCGGCAACTAAAAGGAGCACGCACAGGGCGAGCTCCAAGAAGTATCCAGCGTTGAGCATGAGAATGGCGGTCAGGAAAAGCACCGTCCCCGACCACCGAAGCAACGTCGCCGCGCTCTCCCAGATGCGGCCCTTCCCCCAGTAGCCGAACACGAGCATCACCGCCGAGAGGTCGAGAAGCAGGATACTGCCCGACAGCGGCGCGATGAAGATGAAACTGTTACACATGCACCCTCCCAAACGCAGAATAGCAGGCGCAACAACCTGCGTCTAGCGGCCGGGCTCCATCGCTTGCCCGAACCCGTGCAACCGGGCTACGCTTGGTAAATGTCGATGCGATACACGTTTCATGGCGTTGTGCTTCCAGAACGCGCCCAGAGCGGCACCGTCAGCGGTTTCACGCTCCACTCCGAACCGCTGGTCGGGGAGGCGAGCGTTTCGATTCGGGTCGAGATCAGCAACGCGCAGCTCGCGGTGATCGTGGAGGACGAGGGTACGGGTCTGGACGTCTGGACGCTCAAGAACTCGGTCGAGTCCGTGGCACGCAGGTTCGTGGACACGTTGGGGTTCTTCAACTTCGCCTCTTACGACGTGGAGATCCGGTCCGCCATCCTGCCCGACGGAACGCTCGTCGTCTTTGGCGTTGGACACGACGATCTCACGGCCTTCGGAAGGCCCCTCCTCTCTGCCTCGGGACTCACAGAGCTGGACGTGCTGCAGGTCCTGACGTTCGACACGCCAGCGCACCTCGCGCTCGCCGATCTTCGAGAAGGGAATCGGTCTCCCGATGACACTGGGTTCTTCTGTTTCCGCGCTGTGGAGAGTATTCGGCAAGCGTTCGTGAACTGCGACCTCAAGCAGGACAAGCGGGATGGCGCTTCCTGGACCACGCTGCGAAGGGCCCTTCGACTCGAACGCACGTTTTTCGAGCGTCTCCAGACCTTCGCCCTACCTCGTCGTCATGGTGCGCTCGTGAACCTGACCGGTGAGGACAGGACGGGCCTCCTCAAGAACGCGTGGACCGTGGTCTTCAGGTACATCATGCTGCGAAAATTCGGGCTCCCGGATTTGCCAGAGGACGACGCTCACTACCCCGTCCTGAAGTGACGTCGAGAATCCAGGGGCCTCCACACTCGCAGGCTCAGTCGCCGCGCAGGAAGACGCTCTGCAGGGGCGGCGACGTCACCCTCTTCGTCCGGTCTACCCACGAGCGAGGGCGACCCCGATCCCGATGATCGCCGCGGTGCGGAGCGCGATCCCGACTCCGGCCTGCACCTGCGGGCTCTCGGGCTCGAGGCCATGGCACCAGCGGATGTAGTGCTCGCAGTTCCAGGAGAGGAGGTCCCACGGAAGCCCGAGCTTCTGGCGGGCCCGCGCGACGACCTGGTGGCTGTGGAGTCCGCCCCAGAGGTCCACCCGGAAGCCCTGGCGCCCGTCGAGGAACACGTTCCAGTGCTCTTCGAGCGTGTGGCCGGACCGCTGGGAGGCGTTGAACACGAACGGTACGCCGTGCTGGTCGGTGCGATCCGAGAGCACGCCGAAGTGGCGGACGGGCACAACGCCGTAGGATGTGTCGATGGCGACGACGGTTCCGGGCTGCAGGTTGAAGGCATTCATGGAGGCGACCTCGGGAAGCATGCACGCGTTCGAACGCGTGTTCTCCGCGGGTAAGCACGCCGGAGGGGACGTCAAGACGCCCGGGAGTCAGACCCTCTCTTACTGACCGGCCAGCCAGGCAAGCGCGGCCTCGAGCACCTCGTCGCGCTCTTCGCCGGTGAAGTCGACGTCCTCGTCCGGGGGGATGCCGTGCCACTCCACGGGGGTGACCCCGTCGGCGCGCGTCAGGTACCAGCGCGACACGCTCACGATGGTCCCGTCGGAGAGCTCCGCCTGCGTCGGGTTGCCCGTCGATCCGCGGGTCGTCGCGCCGAAGGACCGCGTCAGCGTCGAATTCACGAGCAT
The DNA here is from genome assembly GCA_049322475.1 of Myxococcota bacterium. Classification (GTDB taxonomy): domain Bacteria; phylum Myxococcota_A; class UBA796; order UBA796; family SXON01; genus JBMOQZ01. Next base: position 8,530 of record JBMOQZ010000187.1, read on the forward strand.
CGAGACGAACCCTTCGCAGGAGCTCATGCACTTCTCCCCCAGAAGGAGGGCGATGGGACGAGGCTCGACCGCCAGGTTGGCATAAACGTCGTCGATCGCGATGCCAGCCGGGTCCGTCATCTCGTAGGTGTACGGGTCGCCGTCCTGCTCGTCGCGGTACTGCGCCCACGCGTAGGGGACCCCTCCGTTGCCGACGAGGCGTCCACCGAGGCGCTGGGCGACGGACTCGTTGCCGCCAGAGTTTCCACGAACATCCACGACGTACCCGTCGGCCTCCGGCAGGAGCGCGAGCACGTCCCCGAAGTCGACGTCGTCGACGTCCGACCAGGACTCAACCCGCACGTAGAGGTGGTTCGTGCCGAGTAGCGTGCCGGCGACGACGTGCCCGGTCTCCCCGAAGGTCGTGCCCCCGCCCTCCAGGTAGGTGTCGGAGAGCGCATCATCGTAGTTCCGGGTGTAGTCGTCCAGCCCGTACCCGTGGGCCTCGTCGTCCGTGTCGATCACGTAGGAGTGGTAGTCGGCGAGGGGCGATAGGAGGCAGTCCATCCCCTGGTTGACGAACTTCCGGTAGGTGGTGTCGGGGTCGCACATGTCGGGCCGGCACGCAGCGCGCTGGGCGTGCCAGTCGACCCCCTTGAGCTCGAAGTAGGGGTAGGTGGCCTGGAAGACGTCCCAGACCTCGTCGAAGAGCCCGGCGTAGCCGCCGGTGCACTCGTCCCCCGTGTCCGTCGTCGCGGCCGTGTCGTCCTTCGGCGCGACGTCACGCGTGTCGGTCTCATTGGTGACGTTGGGCGCGCAGGCGATGAGCATCCACATGGGCGTCGGGCTCCACAACACCGTAGCGCGTCTCAGGACTCAGCATCAACGGCCGGGATGTGCTGCGGTCGGCTACTTGCTCGCGACCGGCGCTTCCGGGTTGAAGTCGACCCTCCCGCCGGAGACGCTCGCGTAGATGTGGTGCTTGCCGCCCTTCTTGAAGCCGATCGTGACCACCCAGTCCGCATCCGTACGGGAGCGCATGAACTCGGCGAGCTGTCGGCTCGCCGCGGTGGGGTAGGCGCTCACGCTGTCGAACAGGTCGATCTTCTGCTCGCCGCTCTCGCGCACGGCCTTCACGAGGCCCTGGTGCATCTTGAGCATCTCCGCGGTCTGCTGGCCCGGGGCCATCTTCTGCACCTCCGCGATCGCCGCCTCCGGGATGAGCATCTGCAGGTGGGTCTTGCCATCCCTGTCGAGCAGGATGACCTGCGCCTGCGTCCCGGTTCGGGGATCCGCCATCTCTGCGTTGATGCGTGCGGTGAGGATGTTGCTGTAGAGATCGAGGACGTCCGCGTTGGTGAGGCCAGCGGGCTTTTCCGCCCAGCCGTCCTCCGCGAGCGCCGGCTCCGAGAGTGCGAAGGAGAAGCAGACGAGGACCGGGAGAACGAGACGCATGACCAGCTCCGAGGTGCCAACTCTCCGCCTCCGCCGTCCGGTTGTCAACGTGGCCAGCGGCCTGCCTGTGCGCCAGTGGCGAACGAGATAGGCGTGGCCGCGGGAGACGCCACCTTGCCCGAGGCCGACAGCCCCCGCGACGCCGATGCGCGCCTGAACCAATTTCGCGCCGAGGTCGGCCACTCCCCCGATGCCGAGGTCGCGGACCGGGCCGGTGTCTCGGTCGCCGACGTGAAGGCGTACCGGCGCGCGCACGGCATCGCGCCGTACCGGCGCCCCCTGCCGGCTTCGCCGCCGGCGGAGAGCGTTACTGCGCCACCCGTCCGCTCGGAGGCCGCCCGGACGGTCGTTCTTCGCCGCCGAACGCACAAGGATGGGGCCGTCGAGGTGGTGGTCCACCGCCCCTTCGTGGAACTCGTGGCGGATGCCCAACCGACACCCCCGCCCGTCGCGCCCGCGCCGATCAGCTCCCCGCTCGAGGCATACGTTGCCCAGCTCGGTACGACCCCAGACGCAGAGCTCGCCGTCCTCGCAGGCGCCTCGGTCGCGGCCGTGCAGCAGTACCGGCGCCGGCGGGGAATCGCGCCCGCGCAACGGCACGCACCGAAGACCCCCACGTTAGTCACGCCTGCGAAGGCCTCCCCCGCGCGCACCCCACGCGCCTCGAAGCTCGACGCTTTCCTGGACCTGGTCGGGCAGCTCCCGGACGCGGAGGTTGCCGCACGCGCGGGCGTCACCCCGGAGGCCGTGCGGCTCTATCGAACGCGGCGGGGCATCCCGCGACCCGAGTTTGACGGGCGGGATCGACGTGTTTCGTGAGTCTGGCCGGATGAAGGCACGGAACGACGGAACGCCTGTGCACGGCGTTTGTACTAGGTCGAGCGCGGCGGTCAGCGAGCGGCGAGAACCCGCGGCGGAGGCTCGATCTTGAGGTCGGCGAGGCGCTTCCGGGCGGCCTCGCCGGGGTCGGTGACCTGGACGACCTCGCCGTTCGGGCCGGTGAGGATGCCGACCTTGATCTGGTTCAGGTCGTCGCGGATGTTGCGCCAGGTGTCTCCGCAGCGCGTCTCGGCGATCCGCTCGACGAGCAGGGCCAGAACGCAGAGCCGGACATGGGCCGAGATGCGATGGGGCGTGTGGTGGTAGACGGGCCGGAGCTCGAGCCCGCTCTTCATCGAACGCCAGCACTCCTCGACGCGCTGGAGCTGCTTGTATCCGAGTGCCATGTCGGCGGCGGTGAGCGTGTCGTCGTTGGTCGTGACCACCCACTTGCCGTCGTACTTCTCGGCGTCGCGGATGGCCGCGCGATCGATGGCGACGCCGCCATCGGGCAGCTCGCGGAGGTACGCCCGGAAGCGAGGGGTCGTGAGCAGATCACACATGCGGTGGGTGTGCCCCGCGTCGGGGACACGCAGGGTCTCCAGCTCGGCCTCGATCTGCCGCAGGATCTCCGCGCGATGCTTCCGCTGGCGCTCGGCCTCGTCGGGGTTGTAGCAGACGACGTACCGGCGCCGGCGCTCCCCGCCGTCCTTCCCGGGCACCCAGACCTCCTTCACGAGGAGGTTGTCGTCGACCTTCTGGTACCGGCCGGCGCGCGTCATCACCTCCTTCGTGACCTCGTCGCCGCGCGCGATCGGGGTGCCGAGCAGGTAGCGCCCGCCGCCGCGAGAGAGCTCGACAAGGTTGGATGCGCTCACCATGCCCGCGTCGCCGACGAAGACACACCGCCCCAGCTTCCAGCCGCCGAGGTCCGCCTTCACCTTCTTCACAGTGGTGACATCGACGGTGTTGCCCGGGAAGATCCAGCAGCGCACCGGGAACCCGTCGCGGGTGACCGCGAGGCCGACGACGATCTGCGGCGCATCGGAGCGTCCGTTCTTCGACTTGCCGCGCTTCCGCAACGCCGGGTACTGCCGGCGCCCCGCCATGACGTTGCCCTGCCGCTCGCCCGCGTCGGCCTCGTCAACCTCGAAGTGCAGGCTCGTCGTGTCGTAGAAGATCAGGTCCACATCGAGGTTGATGAGGCTGGCGACCTTCCAGAACACCTCCTCCTCGATGGCCGCGTGCTCGCGCTCAAGCAGGTCCATCGCCCGGTAGAGGTGGTGCAGCTCGAGCCCCTCGCCCTCGGGGAAGTACACCTCCTCGGCGAGCCACTGCTCGTAGCAGTAGAGCTTCGATCGCGGCGCGAGGAGCCGGTTCGCGACCATCGCGAACAGGGCGGGGCCGAGCGGCATGTCGGTGCCGAGGCGCGTCGCCGCCTTCGCCACCGCCTCCTCCAGCCCGAACGCCCTCCACAGCTCGCGCACGACGTGGAACCCGCCGTACACGAAGCTGTCCACGAGGCGGAGATCGCCGCCCTTCGTCATCTCCTCGACGGTACCGACCCGGGACAGGATGCTGCGCGCGAGAGCGCGAAGGCGCTCGCACGTCGCATCATCGGCGCGTCCGAAGTTGTGAACGATCCGCGTGACAGGCTTCTTCTGCGCGGAGTCCCAGACGTTCTCGGCGAGCTGGTAGTAGGCCACCTTCGAGCCGTCAGCGAGGGTGCGGCTGGTCGAGCGGAGGAACATGCCCATGCCGTATCGCCAGCTGGTCGGGCTCAGCGAGGGGAAGCGGCCGCCCGTTTTACTAGGTTTTTTGGCCTCCGCGCGGAGGGTCGATCACGCGTTCATCGGCATCGTAGAAGGGTCGGTATGCCTCGGGACCCCAAAACCCGTCAAACTCGGGCGCGAGCACCCGCGCGTGCTCGGCCGCGAACCGCACCGGAGGTCAGTCCGACCTCCTCCGACACGGAGTCCACGCGTCCGGAGTCCGAGACTCACCCCGGAAGCGCGCTCGCCTTTCGCGTGATCGCCACCGCGGACGACCGCCGGCGGCGCATCGTCGTCGTTGCCGATGACATCGTCGAGGCCACGCGGAAGGCCGTCGCCGGGCTCGCCACGCTCCCGAACGGGCCGTGGGCGCTTCGCTCGATCCGCTACCTCTCGAAAGCGTTCGTGTGACGCGAACCCCGGGTCGCGACGAGTCTCCCCCGCTGCACCACGAGTCGCATTCTCGAACGAGAGGGCGCATCACCAGCAGGACCCCGTCCGCAAAGGCGGGGTCTTGTCGTACCATTTGACTGTGGCGAACCGCGTCGAGATAGGTTCGCCCCTCACCATCCCAAATAGTCACACGCGCAACCGTCACCGCGACTCATGATGTGTGCGCAAGTGTCCTCGAGATCATCAACCATTACATCGTAGTTGAGTGCATCTAGGTCGGGGTGCTGGTCGAGCCAGAGAGTCAGCACACGAGCTTGGAGGCCGTAAGTGCCAGAGCAGTCTTCGTCCATCCAGCGTCCACCGGCATCGACGTGGTTGGGGCCAATCGAATGCGCCGCCTCATGCATCAGGAGCGCGGCCACGAATGGAGGGATCACGAGCGACCTGTCGTATGGAGTCTCAAAGATAGAGTCGTCGAAGCACACGAGCACGGTTCCATCCTCGTACCGGAACAAACAGGAATCATCGGGTTGCGGAACGACCCCAGTCACGTTGTCCGCCAGAAAGTCGAAGTAGAGCTCTGAGGCGACTGCTTCCTGCACCCCACCTTCCGGTGGAAGAGCGGTCGTCAGCAATTCATCCGGCATGAGGACGGCAAAAACTTCCTCGCTGGTTCCAAAATCACTCAGGACAAGCTGGGCCACGCCTGCGAGCAGCAGGTCCGTCACGGTGCTCGGCGACGTAACCTCCGCGGGCTCCTGTCCGAAGGCGTCCCAGTCCAATCCGACGGATTCTCCCAGCTCCGAAATGCACTCCTCCGAGAGGGTTATCGGCATAGGTGCCGCGCCAAACCATGAACCGCTTGGCGCCTCCTCCCACTCCTCCCAAACGAGCGTGACCTCCTCGCCGTTGGAACAGACTGAAACAATATCATCGTAGCTCGGGCGTGACGCAACCGGAGTAGTGCTGGGCGTGTTGCAGGCGACGAGCGAAAAGGAAAGGGTTGCGAACATCCTACCGGAGGGCCGGGAGGTAGTAATACCCGGATTCGCAGATCGGGACACCGTTGAGGCTGATTGCCTCGGTGAAGACAAGAGCTCCATCGGAGTCGTACGAAAGCAGCGTCGCGTCCACGGTCAGCGGCCCCAGCTCGGCCGAAAGGGCGTTCCCTGCCAGGGAAGGAGCCTCAAGGGTCCGCTTTGTCACCCTGCCCTGCCGAGATCCGAAGAGGCCAACCTGAATCAGGGGCGGCCGAACACCTGCACTGCCGGCCAGGTTGGCTTGGTTCGTACCCGAGGAGTAATCGGTGTGGCCATCGATGATGAGCAGGGAGAACTCCTGCGGCCAAGTAAGCGGGCATCCGATGTCCGCGAGCGAAAATCGGTAGTAAGGACTGAGTGCAAGCCCTTCTGCGGCCTCGCCAGTGTCTGGTGCTTTCTCATAGGCTTCATCCTCACCCGGACAGGTCCACTCCATGTCGACGGAAGCGGCAAACCTCCGTCCATGCCCCTTCTTGGAAAACCGGACGTCACCACGCCAGCGACCCGTCAGGTTGCGCCTCGAGCGCGAACCCCAAAGGGGGGTATCATCCTCTCCAGATTGTGCCGCCGAAATAGGTTCGAGCCCCTGGTCGTCTCCTAGGTCCATAAGGTTGACCGTGGCGCTGTCAGTGAGCGTTCCCGTCCCGTCAGTCTGTATTGGCCAGAGAAATCCGGTTTCGATCGTGTCTCCACGAAGGTCCTCTGGAATCTGAAACAGGACGAAAGTGCCGTTCCCGGGTCTGCATTTGTCCACGGGAAGGGTGCGGTCGGGGGCGAGGGCTTCCGGCGAAAGAGTGCGCCCACCCCCCTCGCCTGCTTGAGGACGCTTGAACCTTCTCCCGTCGGTAATGCTCGCTGCCTCCTTGGCCATGCCGGTGTCAGAGGCGCTTTCCTCTGTGGCCTCTTCGTCGCGGGGATCAAAGCCCTCGTCTTCCCACACTGGGCACCAAGAAATGACATCGTATTTGTGTACGCAGTCATCCGTGCTCGTGGAGCTCGCGCTCGCCACGGACGCGGAATGGTCCGCGATCTCGACAAAAGGGTAGAAGCTGCAAACGGTGCAGTCGTCGAGCTCGTCTACGCTGCGCCCTAGAGTGCCATCATCACGAGAAGCGGTGACTTCCCAGAATCCATCGCCGCCGCGCAGCGTCGACACAGCGTCATTCAGATCGATGCCGACGAACGCGTCATTCCCGGGGCGATACCCTGAATCCACACCCATGCCAAACCGGATGGGTGTCTCCTCATCGAACGGGCTCTCAGCGCGAAAGTATCCCGTGCTTTCTGCCTTGATAGAATAGGATTTTAGGTACAGCTCCCAGTCCGGGAAGAATACCTCAGGGCTGCCCGATCCGCCCGCCCCGTAGAACATGCAGACCTCTTGGCTCGAGTCCCAGCCGTTGGTGCCGGAGCGGCCAAATACGCCGTCGCCTAGCTCGTAGCAGATGTCGTCCGACGGTGGCGGAACCTCCGCCGTGTCCGTGTCTTCCGGGCCCTCTGCATCGGGATTGTCCTTGTTGAGCCCCGTCTCGTTGACGCAGGCGCCGAGCACAACGAGCATTGCCAAGAGCGGCGGCCGCAGAGGCTCCCTCCTATCTCCACGCATCGAACACCACCGCCGCGTTCGGGCTGATCGAGGTCCCGGTCACGTTCGCCGCCACGCCGATGAACGGCGTGCTGTTGATGAAGTCGTACCCACCCATGAGGGCGAAGAACCGGGTGCCGACGAACCCGGAGCCCGACACGCTGTAGACGACCTCGCCTGACAGCGCCTCCGTCATCCCGGCCTGCCCCGCGATGCCGAAGAGGAGGTAGGGCACGGCGTCCTCGATCGTGTACGTGCGCTCGCCGGAGGGATCGGAGTCCGTGCGGTACGTTCCTCGCGCGAGGAGGAAGGTCGCCCCGCCGCCGATCGCGATGTCGCTGCCGATCCGCTTCGTGCCGTCCGGATTGAACTCGAGCTTGCTGAAGGTCACGGGGACCGAGGGCGTGAGCGCGAAGGTGTAGCAGGGCTTCCCGTCGATGCAGACTGCGTGCGCGGCCCCGGCGGCCGCGAGGCGCGGCGCGTTGGCGAGGCGGACGACCTTGCGCTCGGGTATGGCGATCGTGTCGGCACGCGCAAGGTCCGACAAGGAGAGGGCGAGCAGGGCGAGCATGACGAACCTCCGGGCTTGCGGTGGATGCGAGGACCGGGGTTCACGTCACTGCGAGGCGGCCTTCGGCTCGACGATGAGGGTGGCGCGCGCGATCTCGAAGGTCGCGCCAGAGACGGTCTGCGTGAGCACGCCGAACTGCACGAACGGCTTCGGGGTGCCCATGCCCGAGAAGTCGGTGAACGTCCCGGCGGTCTGGTTGCCGTTCCCGGTCACGTACCCAGCGTAGATCACCTGCGGCGTGTCCCAGGTGATCCCGTCGGCGCTCCACCGAAGGGCGGCGTGCATCTTGATGTTGCTGCTGGTGACCTCGGTGACCTCGAGCGTGACGCGGCCCGCCATGAGCTGCCGGGAGGGCATCGGGTCGCTCATCGGGTTGAAGAAGTCCACCTGCGTGCCGTTGCTGTAGACCACTTCCGGCCCGAAGTAGTAGGCCCCGGGCGGGCGGCGCGGCGTCGCCGAGTCGGCGTCGGGCGCGAACGCGAACATGACGCCGAGAAGTAGGGCGAAGAGCGCGAAGATCCGGGTGACCTTGATGAGCATGGGGGCCTCCGTACGCAAGCAGCCTACCCGACGCGCGGCTCCGAGCTCAACCGGCTTCCGCGGTCCTGACCTTCGTTCAGCGCGTCCCCATCGGCGTCGCAGCGAAATTTCTGTTTTTTCGCGGGGGCCCGCGGGACGAAACGCGTTCTCGCGCCCTTAACGCGCGTGCGCGCGTGCGCACGCATGTAGCTTCGCGCGGCAGGGAGCGGAGAGCCGCTCGGGGAGAGGCAGGCTCGGAGCGCCCTGCAGCTCGGGCGCCGTGCGTGTGGACGCGGCTACGGCGGCTGAGGTTCGCACGTTCGTACGGAGGACGCCCCCGCGTTCGCAAGCCCCACCGGCGTCTTTAGACGGACGGATACCCCTGTGATGCCGACGGGCACGTGCTCATCGACGAGGCGGATCTCCGGGCGGCACGAGCGGCAAGGCCGGCAGCCGCGCGATCGCGAGGCGCACGAGCCCGAGGTCGCCGTGGAGGTAGAGCTCGGTCGTGGCGAGCGCGTGGTGGTTCATCGACTGCTGGATGACGGCGGTCGCGACCCCTTCGCGGAGGAGCCCGGTCGCGTGCGCGTGCCGCAGGAGGTGCGGGTGCAGCGCAACGCCGAGGCCCGCGGCCTCCCCGAGGGCCTTGAGCCGCTTCTGGATCTGGCGCTTGGAGAGCCGCGCGCCGCGCTCGGCCGGGAAGAGGCAGCCGGCGGGCGTGCTTTCGTTCTCCTGGGAGAATGAAGCGCCGGCCTGTGCGCGGGGACGGACCTGCAGCCAGACCGCGAGCTGGGCCGCAAGACAGGGGTGCAGGACGACGTCCGTGACGTCCCCGCCCTTGCGGAGCGCGGCGCGCAGCACGCCGCCCCCGAGGTCGACCTGGTCGACGTCGAGCCGGTGTGCCTCCGTGAGCCGCAGGCCGGTGTAGAAGAAGAGGAGAAGGAGCGTGCCGTCCCGCGTGCGCCGCCAGGAGGGCGGCTCGGCGAGCAGCACCCCGACGACGCGCTCGAGGTCCGCCTGCGCGAGGGCCGACCGGCTGCGTCGCGGCA
>JBMOQZ010000188.1:0-17684 GCA_049322475.1 Myxococcota bacterium
CGCGCCCCCCCGGACCGCGACCCACGCGAGCCCGGCGGCCGCGACGGCGGCCGCGGGCCATGCGCCCGGGCGAGGCGCGGGCATGTGCAGCGACGCCGTAGTCGTGAGCGGCCACGGGTACACGAGCCACCCCATCAGCGTGACGACCGCGTTCTTCGCGGCGTCCACGGTCACGAACTCTCCCGTGTGGGTGGCACGGAAGCCCCCGAGCTCCGCCTGCGTCCGCGCCGCCAGCGCGACGGCGAGCCCGGCGGCAATTGCGATCCCGCCTCGCAGATCGAGGCGCTCGCCCCACGCCCGCCGCCACACCCACGCGATCGGGAGCACGAGGTACGCGTTCTCCTTCGACAGGCAGCCGGCGAGCGCCGCCACACCGGCGAGCCCCGGCCGCCCGCGATCCAGCGCGAGCAGGGCGCCGAGCACGCCTGCCGCCGCCATCAGGTCGTTGCGCGCGGCGATCCAGACGACCGCCTCGGACTGGATCGGGTGGACCCCGAAGATCAGGGCCGCGGCCGCCGCGGGCCACTCGCCGATGCGGGGCCGCAGGAGCGCCCACGCGAGCGTCACGCACGCGAGGTGCCAGAGCAGGCTGTGCACGTGCGCGGGCCCCGGCGCGACGCCGAACAGCCAGCGATCCACGAGGAAGGTCACCGTGAGGAGCGGCCGGTAGTACCCGGACGTGTTCGACACCGTGCAGCACCAGAGGTCCTGTCGGAACACGCCGTCGAACGTCGGCTCCGTCAGGACGCGGTTCGCGACGACGAGCGCGTGGTCGTCCCACACGTAGCCGGCGAGCGGGAGCCCGGAGTAGGCGGCGGCGACGAGGCCGAGCGCGACGAGGAGCCGTCTCATGGCTGCGGCAACGTGCCCACGACGGGCGCGAGGCGCCGCGCGCGGAGCCAGGGCTCGCCCGTCCACGGGTTCGGGGCGTCGGGCCACACCTCCGCGAGGGCCTGCAGCAGGAAGTCGCGCTCGGCGAGGCGCGGGTGCGGGACGCGCAGGTCGGGCTCGGCGATCACCGCGCGGTCGTAGAGCAGCACGTCCACGTCGACGACGCGGTCGGCCCAGCGGCGCGCGGGACGGCGGCGCAGGAGGCGCTCGATCCGCTTGCACGTCGCGAGGAGCTCGGCGGGCGAGAGCGCGGCGACCCCGCGCACCACCGCGTTCAGGAAGACCCCGCGCGCGACGCCGCCGGCGGGGGCGGTGGCGAGCACCCGGCTCACGCGGACGACGCGGAGTCCCGGCGTGACCTCCAGCGCCGACAACGCGAGCCGAAGGGCCTCGGCGCGGTCGCCGAGCGAGCTGCCCAGCGCGAGGGCGACCTCCGCCCGGGTGGGCGCGATCCGACGCGATGACACGGGGGCGGACATGCACCCCCTCGGTATTCCGCCGTCGCTCCGAACGAGCGCGGCGAGGGGCCTCACCGCACGATCAGGCGCCACTCGTCGCGCCGCGCGCGCCGCAGGCGCTCGGCCTCCGCGGACTCCGACCGCACGACGCCGTCGCCCCCCACCATCCAGGCGTCTCCACGCGGGTTCGACGGGAGCGGCCCGACGAGGCGCTCGAGCTCGGCGACGTCCCGGAGCGGACGGCCCTCGCGCGCGCGGAAGTCGCGGCAGATGGCCTCCCAGCGTGCCACGTACTCGTTGTGCCAGAGGCGCCGCAGCTGCCGGTCCGTGTCCTCGAGGACCGCGGGGTCGGTCGTCTCGGCGCGCATCTGCTCGAGGAACCGGATGCCCGCCTGCCGGTCGCCGGCCTCCTGGCGCATCGCCGCGGCCGCGGCTCCGTACCAGGACGGCGCGCCGGGCAGTCGGGACGCCCGTCCGATCCACTCCGCCGCGGTCGCCGCGTCCTCGCGCTCCAGGTAGTGGTTCATCCCGTAAGCGAACGGAAACCACGGATCGTCCGGAAGGTTCTCCATCGCCCGCAGGTACACCTGGTCGGCGGCCTCCACGTTCCCGACCACGCGGAGGAAGGCGCCGCCGTAGAAGTAGGGGGTCCGCCACACCGGATCCAACGTCGAGACGGTGAGCAACATCCGCCGTACCCACTCCGTCCAGCCGGCGCCGGACGAGCGGTGGAAGCGGTCGCCGAAGATGAGGACCGTGCGCACCCACAAGAGGTCGGCGAGGGGCTCCTCGAAGCCGGAGGCCGCGGCACGGAGCGCCCGTCCGTCCGGCACGAACACCAGCGCGTCGTCGATCGCGCGGCGCGTGCGCGTGGCGTCCGCGCGAGGCTGGGCGAGCCCGACGAAGGCGGCGCCGGCGAGGGCGACGAGCGCGAGGGCGACGGTCCGCACGGGGCACATTCTACCGCGTCCAAAAACGGATGCGGGCGCCGGAAGGCGCCCGCGCGTGTGGCCGGTGGGCCCTAGAAGGTGTTGTTGTCGGTCGAGTCGAGCGTGGCGTTGATGCTGGTCGTGGCCGAGTAGTTGGCGAGGGAGGTGTCGCCGTCCACGTCGCACGAGCCGGTGACCGTGAAGTCGGTCGTCGACTGGGCCACGGCGTAGTTGCCGCGGACCTGGCCGTCCGGGCGCCAGCCGAGGGTGGTCCAGTCGGTGCTGCCCGTCCAGTCGCGGAAGGACTTGTTCGGGGTCCCCGACGGCGAGGCGGCGGCGGAGACGTAGGCGTCGAACGCCGCGTCGTAGGAGATCTCGGCCGTCTTGATGCCGTCGACGTTGCTCGGCACCTCGGACCGCTTCGCCTTGTGCTGCATGGCGATGAAGTTCGGGATGGCGATCGCGGCGAGGATGCCGATGATCGCGACGACGATCATGAGCTCGACGAGCGAGAAGCCCTTGTTGGTCCGACGCATGTGGTTCTCTCCGGGGGTTGGGGAACTGCCTGCCAGTTCGTGACGAGACATTGCAACCCGCGTGCCAGAGGGGCGGGCGCCCTTCCAGGGACCTTTTTCCCCAGAAAGTGACATTTTGCGTCAGCTGGCGGTGACGAAAAACGTCACCCGTGACGCTCGTCGTCGGTCCCCTCGTCCATCCCGAACTTCACCAGGCGGTACCTCAGCGAGCGGAACGTGATGCCGAGGAGCCGGGCCGCCTGGGTCCGGTTGCCGCCGCAGGCCGCGAGCGCCTTCTCGAGGTAGCGCCGCTCGACGGCGGCGAGCCTCGCCTCGAGGTCCACCCCCTCCACGGGAACCTCGATGTCCTCGACCTCGCCGGGGGAGGGGGCGATCTCGCTCTGCACCCGCTCCGGCAGCGACGCGGGCGTGATGAGGGGCCCCGGCTCGAGCGCGACCGCGCGCTCCACGATGTTCTGCAGCTCGCGGACGTTGCCCGGGTAGGCGTAGGCGTGCAGCAGCCGCATCGCCTCGGCCGTCGCTCCCCGGACGGGCTTCCCGTACTCGGTCGCAAAGCGCTCCACGAAGTGCTGCACCAGCACCGGCACGTCCTCGACGCGCTCGCGCAGGGGCGGCATGTCGATCTGCACGACGTTGAGCCGGTAGTAGAGGTCCTCGCGGAAGCGGCCCGCGGCGACCTCCGCGCGCAGGTCCCGGTTGGTCGCGGACACGATGCGCACGTCAACGGGCACCTCGGCGGCGTACCCGACGGGCGTGATCTTGCGCTCGGCGAGCGCGCGCAGGACCTTCACCTGCGCCGTGAGCGGCATCTCGCCCACCTCGTCGAGCAGGAGCGTCCCGCCGTCGGCCGCCTCGAACATGCCGACCTTGTCGCGCGTGGCGCCGGTGAACGCGCCCTTCTTGTAGCCGAAGAGCTCGCTCTCGAAGAGGCTCTCGGGGATCGCGCCGCAGTTGACCGCGACGAAGGGCTTGCGGGCACGCTCGCTGCCGTAGTGGATCGCGCGGGCGAGCAGCTCCTTCCCGGTGCCGCTCTCGCCGGTGATGAGGCAATTGATGCGGGTGGCCATGATCCGGCGGACGAGCCCGTAGACCTCCTGCATGCGCGGCGAGGTCCCGATGAAGTGGCCGAGCTGGAAGCGCTCGCCCAGCTCGGCGCGCAGGCGCGCGTTGTCCGCCTCGAGCGCCCGCATGGCGAGCGCCTTCTTCACGACGAGGCGCAGCTCGTCGTTGTGGAAGGGCTTCGCGACGTAGTCGAAGGCCCCCTCGCGCATCGCGGCGACCGCGCTCTCCACGGTGCTGTACGCGGTGATGACGACGACGGGGACGTCCTGCTTGCGGGTCGCCGACCGCGCCCGGATCTGGCGCAGGAGCTCGAGCCCGTCGATCCCGGGCATGTTCAGGTCGGTCAGCACCACGTCCGGCCGGAAGATCTCGAACACGTCGAGCCCCTCCTCGCCGCTCTGCGCCGTCCGGACGACGTAGCCCTCCCGCTCGAACAGGTGCGACAGCATCTCGCAGAGGGTGAGCTCGTCGTCGATGACGAGGACGCGATCAGGCACCATCGAGGGGGATCCAGAAGACGAATTCGGTGCCACCGGCCTGCCGGGGGTACGCGGCGATGGTACCACCGTGCCCCCGCACCACGCGGTCGACCAGCGCGAGCCCGAGGCCCGTCCCGCCGTTCCGCGTGGTGTAGAACGGGTCGAAGACGCGCTCGTGCTCACCGGGCGGAATACCGACCCCCTCGTCGGCCACCCGGAAGACGACGGCCCGCGGGCGGTCCGGTCGCGCGGCGCTCTCCTCGACGGAGACGGTCACGGTGCCGCCGCGGGGCATCGCCTGGGCCCCGTTGAGGACGAGGTTCCAGAGGGCCTGCCGCAGGCGGTCCGGATCGGCCCGAACCATCGTCGAATGGCCCTCGCAGAGGACCTTCGTCTTCCCTTGGTACCGCGGATCGCGCGCGAAGGACTCGCAGACGTCCCGCGCGAGCGCGAAGGGGTCGCAGGGCTGCCGGATGATGGAGGGACGGGACGCGACGCCGAGGAAGTCGTCCACGAGGCGGTTGAGGCGATCGGCCTCGCCCAGCGCGAGGTCGAGGAGCCTCGACGCCTTCTCCTCGCGCAGGAGCTGGAGCGACCCGGACAGGCTCGCCAGCGGGTTGCGGATCTCGTGGGCGAGGCCCGCGGCGAGCCGGCCGGCGGCGACGAGGCGCTCGTTCCGGGCGGCGACCTCGCGCATCCGCGTGAGCTCGGTGACGTCGTCCACGACCACCACGCTGCCCCCGTCGGGGAGCGCCGCCTCGCTGCAGATCCAGCGCCCGCCGTCCGGCCGGCTCTCCTCCCAATTCCCCTGCTCCACGCGGGCGGGGAACACCTCGGCGAGCGAGGCCCCCCGAACGTCGCCGACGAGCTGCCTTCCGAACGGGTTCACCGACACGACACGGGCGGAGCCGTCTGTGGTCAGCACCCCGGCGCGGACCCGGTCGAGCACCGTCCCGTGCTCCTCCTGGAGCACGCGTGTGCTGAACTGCTCGGCCTCCAGCTGCTGGCCCGCGCGGGCGAGCGACTCGCCCAGCTGACCCGTGAGCCCCGCGATCAGGAAGAACGCGAAGATGCGGAACATCGTCTCCGAGTAGACGAGCAGGGCCTCGGCGGGCTCGGGGGGAAGGTCGCCGCGGAACGCGAGCGCGGCGACGAACCCGCAGGTCGAGATGCTGGCGACGACGAGGGCGCCGCGCAGGCGCAGCAGCCACGCGCCGGCCGCGATCGCGGGGAAGTACAGGTAGATGAACAACGAGTGCCGACCGCCCGTGAGCGCGGAGAGCACGCTCGCGAGCGCCACGTCGAGCGCGAGCTGCAGGATCACGAAGCGGGGCGTCGGCACGTGCCGGCGCGTCCACAACGTCGTGAGGATGAGCGCGAACAGGGCGACCGCGCACACGCGGAAGAACTTCGTGACCCCGACGTCCTCCCACCCGCCCGCGTAGGCGATGCCGAGCGCCCACCCGAGGATGCCCAGCGACAGGAGGAAACGGAAGATGTTGTAGCGCTGGAGCCCCTCGGTCACTCGCTAGCCGACGTGCCCCGCCATCTCGAAGATGGGCATGTACATGGCGATGACCAGGCCGCCGATGACGACGCCGAGGAACGCCATGATGAGCGGCTCCATCATGCTCGTCAGCGCCTCGACCGCCTGATCGACCTCCTCGTCGTAGAAGTCGGCGATCTTGTTGAGCATGGTGTCCAGCGCGCCGGTGGCCTCGCCGACGCTGATCATCTGGCAGACCATCTGCGGGAAGACCTTCGACTCCATCAGCGGCTCGGCGATCGTGCGGCCCTCGCTGATGCTCGTGGCGACCCGGCCGATCGCGTTCTCGATGATCTTGTTGCCCGCGGTGCGGCCGCAGATGCCGAGCGCCTCGAGGATGGGCACGCCCGAGCTGATCATCGTGCCGAGCGTCCGCGTGAAGCGGGCGACCGCGACCTTCTTGATGAGATCGCCGAACACGGGGACCTGCAGCAGCAGCCTGTCGATGATGAGCTTGCCGCGCTGGGTCTTGTAGAAGCGGCGGATCGACCACATGCCCACCACGATGCCGACCACGCAGTAGAGGAAGTTGGCCTGCAGCCACTTCGACAGCGCGATGACGAACATCGTCGGCGCGGGGAGCGCGGCGCCGAAGTCGGAGAACATGTCCTCGAACTGGGGCACGACCTTCAGGAGCAGGAGGGCGACGACGATGACGGCGACGGCGATGACGATCACCGGGTAGGTCATGGCGCCCTTCACCTGCCGGATCAGCTTCTGGTTCTTCTCGAGGTAGGCCGCCAGACGGTTCATGATGCCGTCGAGCATGCCGCCGACCTCGCCGGCGGCGATGAGGTTGACGTAGAGGTCGTCGAAGGTGTCGGGGTAGGTCTTCAGCGCGTCGGCGAAGGTGGAGCCCGACTCGACCTTCTCCTTGATGACCTTCAGCTGGTCGCGCATCGTCGGGTTCTCCGCCTGGCTGGCCTGGATGTCCAGGCACTGCACGAGCGGGAGGCCCGAGTCGATCATCGTGGCGAACTGGCGCGTGAAGATGACGAGGTCGCGGATCGAGATGCCGGGCTTCAGGAACGCCGGCTTCGGGATGTTGAGCTGACGGTCGAACGCGCTCTTCGTCTCGGCGATGGTCGTGGGCTGGATCCGCATCTCGCGGAGCTTGGCGCGGGCGGCGTTCTGGTCGGGGGCCTCGAGGGTGCCCTTGCGGTTCTCCCCCGTCGCCGTCCGGCCCTCGTACTTGAACATCGCCATGCGTCGACCCTACCTGTCCACGGCGAGCATACATCCTCCCCGGCCGCGAGGTCTACCGGCGGCGGAGACGGTCGAGGAGGCCGGGCGCGACGAGCGACGCCGCGTACAGGGCCTTCGCCCGCGCCCCGAGCACGACCTGGCGCGGGCGGCGCCGCGCCGCCTCGACGATCGCGTCGGCCACGGCCTCGGCGCGCATGAGCGCGAGCCCCGGGTGGTCGGCGTCGAAGGTCGTGTAGCCGGCGTTCTCGAAGAACGGCGTCCGCACCGCGGGCGGGCACACCACCACCACGTCGCAGCCGGTCCCGGCGAGGTCCTGCCGCAGCGCCTCCGACCAGCCGACGAGGGCGTGCTTCGCCGCGCAGTAGGCGGTGTGCCGCGGATAGCCGCGCTTCGCGGCGACGCTCGCCACCTGCACGATCGCGCCCTTCCGCGCGATCAGCGAGGGGAGGAGCCGCCGCGTGAGCTCCACCTGCCCGAAGAAGTCGACGTCGAACACGCGGCGCAGGTCCTGCGGCGTCGTCTCGTCCCACGCCTTGAAGAGGCCCACGCCCGCGTTGTTCACCAGCACGTCGACGCCGCCGTGCCGATCGAGGACCGCCGCGACGGCGATCTCGACGTCGTCGGGCTTCGTGACGTCGAGCACGAGCGCGAGGTCCACCTCGCGGGCGAGCGCGTCGAGGCGCGCGGCGTCGCGCCCGGTGCCCACCACCGTGGCCCCCGCGCGGGCGAACGCGCGG
Source organism: Myxococcota bacterium (assembly GCA_049322475.1). Classification (GTDB taxonomy): domain Bacteria; phylum Myxococcota_A; class UBA796; order UBA796; family SXON01; genus JBMOQZ01. The sequence continues at coordinate 7,845 of JBMOQZ010000188.1, forward strand.
GCGGCGGCGAGCCCGATGCCGCTCGTGGCCCCCGTCACCAGCACGACGCGCTCCTTGACCGGATCCGGCATGGCCGCTAGCTAACGCCCCATGCTCCTCGCGCTCTTCGTCGCGTGCTACAGCGCGTCCGGTCCCTGCCAGGACTACTGCGACTACATCTGCGACTGCCACCCCGAGCTCGACTGCGACGGGTGCTACACCGAGTACGGCTCCGCCGATCCCGCGCTGCAGGACGAGTGCGAGGAGGCCCTGCTCGACCAGCAGGACGCCGACGCGGCCGAGGGGCTCGAGTGCGGGGCGGACACGGGCGCGTGACGCGCTGGTAGAGTCCCCGCGATGCCCGAGCACACCCCCTGGGAGCCCGGCGCCTGGGTCGCCGAGCGGTACGTGGTCGAGGCCGTGCTGGGGCGCGGCGCGTTCGGGTGCGTGTACCGCGTGCAGGACCTCGAGCTGGGCGAGACCGTCGCGCTCAAGTCCCTCGGCGACCTCGACGGCGACTCCGAGGCGGCCGAGCGCTTCCGCCGCGAGGTCCGGCTCGCGCGCCGCGTCTCGCACCCGAACGTGGTGCGCACCTACGACCTCGGCGCCGACGGGGGCGTCCGCTTCGTCACGATGGAGTACGTCGACGGCGGCACCCTCCGCGGCCTGCTCCGCGCGCGCGGGGCGCTGCCGCCCGGCGAGGCGGTCGCCGTCACGCGGCAGGTCGCGCGCGGGCTCGCCGCCGCGCACGAGGCGGGGGTCGTCCACCCGACCTGAAGCCCTGCAACGTGATGATCGAGCCGAAGGGCCGCGTCGCCATCGCGGACTTCGGGCTCGCCCGCGGCGTCCGCGTCGAGGACGGCGAGGCGAGCGCGCATTACGCCGGCACGCCCGTCTACATGGCGCCCGAGCAGCTCCTCGGGCAGGCGAGCGGGCCGGAGGTCGACCTCTACGCGCTCGGGCTCCTTCTCTACGAGCTGCTCACGGGCGAGCGCCCCTTCGCCTTCGCCGGCTCCGCGCTCGAGCCCGCGCAGCGGGTCACGGGCCCGCCTCCCGACGTCGCCGCCCAGCCCGCCGTCCCCTCGGGGCTGAAGCCGTTGCTCGCCGCGCTGCTCGCCCGCGAGCCCCTCCTCCGCCCGGCGGGCGCCGGCGCCGTCGTCGATGCGCTCGATCGCTGGGAGCCCCACTCCGCCGGCCCCTCCGCGCCGCGGCCCCACGCGCCCATCCCGTCGCGGGGCCCGCTGGTCGCGGTCCTCCCGCTGGAGGGCCGCGGCGGCGACGACGTGGCGACCCTCGGCGAGGACCTCGCGGCGGCGCTCGCCGAGGTGCTCGGGCGCACGCGCGGCATCCGCGTCGTTGCCAGCGGCGCCGCGCGGGATCGCGCGGCGGGCCTCGACCCGCACGAGGCGGCGGCGGCGCTGGGTGCCGACGCGGTGGTGACCGGGGCGGTGCGCCGAACGCCCGACGGCGTCCGCGTGACCACGCGCCTGATCGAGCGCGACGGACTCGTGCGCCTCGTCGACCGGCGCACGCTTCGCCTCGGCGACCTCGCCCGCGCGCAGGGCGAGCTCGCCCACGCCGTCGCCCGGGCGCTCGCCGGCGAGATCGACGCGGTCCGCTGGCCGGGCCAGCCCGACGACGCGATGGCCGACTACCTCGCCGCCCGCCGCAAGCTGCGCCGCAACGACGTCGTCGGCGAGGAGGGCGCCGTGCGGCTGCTCGAGCGCGTGGTCGCCCGCGCCCCCTCCTTCGCGCCCGCGCGCGCCGCCCTCGCGCAGGCCTGCGTCGCCGCCTGGTTCTACACGGACGGCGAGCCCGACCGCCCCTGGCAGGGCGTCGCCGGGCGCGCGGTCCACGACGCGCTCGTCCGGGCGCCCGACCTCGCCGAGGCGCGCCTCGCCGCCGGTACCTACGAGGCGCAGTGCGGCGACTACCCCGCCGCGATCGAGCACCTCGTGGCCGCGATCACGCTGCAGCCGGCGAGCGCGCCCGCGCAGGAGTACCTCGGCCGCCTGCAGGTGGAGTGCGGCCAGACCGACGAGGGGCGCGCCCGGCTGCGCGCCGCCGCCGACCTCGACCCGCTGCTCGTCGGCGGGCTCGTCGACCTCGCCCGCGACCAGCTCCTCCACGGCGAGGGCGACGCCGCGCAAGCCTCGCTGGCCGAGGCCACGCGTCGCGCGGGGGGCAGCAGCATCAACGTGAGCCAGCTCGCGCTGCGGGCCGCGGCGTGGCGCGGCGACGCGCACGCGGTCGCCGCGGAGGAGCGCGCGCTGCGCCTCTCGGGGCGGCCGGTCCCGACGCTGACCGACGTCTACGCGCCGCTGGTGCGCGGGCGCATCGGGCTCGCCGAGGCGGAGGCGCGCCTCGCCCCGCTGCTCGCGCACTACACGAACCTGCGCTTCCTCACGCTCGCGCACCAGCTCGCCGCCGAGTCCTGCGCGCTCGCCGGCGAGCCCGACGCCGCGCTCCGGCACGTCGAGGCCGCCGCCGAGCTCGCGCTCTTCGACCTCGCCTGGCTCGCCCGCTGCCCGGCGCTCGACCCGCTGCGCGACGCCGCTCGCTTCCGCGCGCTGGTCGCCGTCACGGAGGCGCGGGTGGCGGCGGCGTGGGAGGCGCCGAGGGTGCCTTGAGCCGCCGGCTCGTTCAGCCGCCCAGCAGATACCCCCGCACGTCCCCCTCCACCTCGGGGTTCGTCTCGAACAGGAACGTGCCGTGGTCGCCGCCTTCGTACTCGAACCACGCCCACTCCCCCGGATTCCGCGACTCCTGGCGCTCGGGCCAGCTCGCCTCCTCCGGCGGGTAGTGGAACGAGAGCCGCGCGAGGTCGAGGTCGTCCATCGCGCTGTTCGCGTTGGTGTAGCTCCCGGGGCTCATCCAGCTCATGACCTCGGGCGACGGCCGCCCGCCCGGGTCCACCGCGTAGTCCAGCGCGGTCGCCGTGCCGTTGGACGCCCCCACGATCGCCAGCCGGGCGACGCCCTCGCCGGTCATGAAGTCGACGGCCGCGTAGGCGTCGAGCTTGCCGTCGGGCCCGTCGTACGCCTCCTCGGCGACGCCCCCGCTCTCGCCGGCGCCGCGCCGGTCGATCGCCAGCACGCACCAGCCGTCCTCGCGCAGGCCCTCGATGAAGGTCGTGGCCCACGTGGTGCGGTCGTAGGTCGGCGGCACCATGTGCAGCAGCAGCACGCCGCCGTCCTCGCAGCCGCCGTACCAGTCGGCGACCAGCGTCACGTCGTCCTCGGTCGTGAGCGTGACCTCCTCGACGCCGGGGGCCGGCTCGTAGCGCTCGGGCTCCTTTCCGTCGTCCGGCTGCGCGCACGCGAGGAGGAGGCGCCACATCGCCCGAACATAGCCTATGCTGCGCCCATGATCGCCCTCCTTGCCTGCGCGCCCGCCACCCTCGCGCCCGGGGATCTCGCCGCGGTCCCCGACGCCGCCGGACCCGGGCTCGCCCCGGCCCTCGCCGACCGCGACGCCGACTGGGTCGTCGACTGCGAGGGCGACGAGGACTTCGAGACCATCGGCGACGCCGTCGCCGCCGCCGACGACGGCGACGTCCTCGCGGTCCACGCCTGCACCTACGCCGAGACGGTCGACTTCGCGGGCAAGTCGCTCGCGATCCACGGCGCCGGCGCGGACGTCACCACGATCGAGGCCGACCGGGGCAGCGCCACCGTGGTCGTCCAGTCCGGCGAGACCGACGGCACGCTGCTCTCCGGCTTCACCCTCACCGGCGGCAGCAACGACTACGGCTCGGCGATCTTCGTCGACCTGTCGTCGCTGCGCGTCGAGGACAGCGTCCTCACCGACAACTCCGGCTGGGCCACCGTCTTCGCGAGCTCGGGCGACGTCGAGCTCGACGGCGTCACGATCGAGGACAACTCCGCCCGCGGCGGCGCGGAGGTCTACGGCTCCCGCGGCTCGCTCGTGATCACGAACAGCACGATCTCCTGCGACGGCAGCTCCTACGGCATGTACGCCAGCCACGGCTCGGCCGCGGTCGACTGGAGCACCTTCCACTGCGACGGCGCCTACGCGACCGCGTGGGAGCACGCCATCGGCCGCGTCATGCGCACCCACCACGAGGGCGGCCTCTACAGCTACCAGGAGGAGGACCACTACGACGACGCGGTCTACGTCGAGAACGACGTGATCACCGGCGACGTGATGGCGCAGTACGGCGCGATCGTGATGCGCAACAGCCTCGTCGTCGGCGCCACCTCGCTGTCGCTGATCTCCGCCGACTACACCGTGCTCGAGGGCAACGTCTTCACCAGCGGGCGCTGCGCGATCACCACCGACGTCGAGGGCCTCGCCATCCGCTACAACGACTTCTGGGACACGACGCCGCTGTGCCAGGGCCCCGATCTGATCGGCGTCGACGGCAACATCGACGACGACTGCGCGTTCGTCGACTTCGAGGGCGGCGACTACACGCTCTCGCGCGGGAGCCCGTGCGAGGACGCCGGCCCCCCCGAGGACGAGCGCGACGACGTCGACGGCAGCCCCAACGACATCGGCGTGTACGGCGGGATCCGCAGCCTCGGCGGGGGGTGGTAGATGCGCGCGCTCCCCCTCTGGCTCCTCGCCGCATGCAACGGCAACTCGGTTGACCTCGGCGACAAGCCCGCCGGCGAGACCGACGCCGACACCGACGCCGACGCCGACACCGACGCCGACGTCGACACCGCCGACACGGGCGACACCGGCGACCCCGGCACCACCGCCCCGATCGCCGACATCGTGGTCGACTGCGACGGCGACGGCGACTTCACCACCATCCAGGAGGCCATCGACGCCTCCGTCTCCGGCGACCGCATCGGCCTGATGCCGTGCGAGTACCACGAGCGCATCGATTTTCTCGGCAAGTCCATCGACGTGTTCGGGATCGAGGGCTCGGAGGTCACCGAGATCGACGGCGACGCCGAGGGCACCGTGGTCAACGTCGAGACGGGCGAGATCGGCGCCCGCCTCGCCGGCGTGACCATCGACGACGGCTACGACGCCTCAGAGGGCGGCGCCATCGAGGTCCACGAGGCCGAGCTCGCGCTCGAGGACGTGGTGATCAAGGGGACGTCGGGCTCGCTGGCGATCCTGTGGTTCTCCCGCGCGTGGGTGGACCTGCGCGACGTCGTGATCGTCGACAACGAGGTGCCCGAGGGCGCCCAGGCCATCTTCAGCGACGGCGGCAGCTTCACCGCCACCCGCCTCCAGCTCGACTGCGACGCCGGCACCTACGGCATCTGGCAGCACAACGCGACGATCATGAGCGACAGCGAGATCGTCTGCCGCAACGGCTACGCGCTCTACAGCTACCACGGCGAGATGAACGTGGTCCGCTCGCGGCTCGAGGGCGGCCTCGCGGCGATCTTCACCGAGGACGAGGAGGACGACCCGGGCGAGGTCCAGCGAGTCTCGAACAGCTACCTCTCCGGCGCCATCGGGTTCTACGGCCACTGGGTCGACGCGCAGATCGAGAACAGCGTGCTCGTCGGCACCGACGCCGCCGTCGAGCTGATCGGGTGCAGCGCGACCACGAAGGTCGACAGCAGCGTGATCACGGGCGGCGCGTGCGGCGTCCGCGGCGACGGCGCCGTCAACCTCGCCTACAGCGACTTCTGGGACAACGACACCAACCTCTGCGACGTCCGCGGCACCGTCACCTACGAGGTCGACCCCGCGTTCGTGAGCTTCCCGGACGACCTCCACCTCGACGCCGGCAGCCCGCTCGTCGACGTGGGCAACCCCCAGAACGACGACGTGGACGGCTCGCGCAACGACGTGGGCATGTACGGGGGCCCGCTCGCCTTCTAGGCGATCTCGACCCGATCCCGTCCCCCGCGCTTGGCGGCGTAGAGCGCGAGGTCCGCGCGCGCGTAGAGCGCGTCCGGGGGCTCGCCGGGGCGCGCGATCGTGCCGCCGAACGAGGCGGTGACGCGGAGATCGACACCGTCGACGTGGGCGACGGTCGCGGCCACGAGGGCCCGGCGCCGGTCGAGCGCCACGCGCAGCTCCTCGGGCGAGCGGCACGCGACCAGCATGGCGAACTCCTCGCCGCCCCACCGCGCGACGACGTCGCTGGAGCGCGCCGCCGAAGACAGCGTCCGCGCGATCCCCGCGAGCACGCGATCGCCGGCGGGGTGACCGTGTGCGTCGTTGACCCTCTTGAAGTGGTCGACGTCGGCGAACGCGATCCCGAACGTGAGGCCGAGCCGGTCGGCCTCCTGCGCTCGCCCGTTCAGCGCGAGCCCGAAGAACCGGCGGTTGGCGATGCCGGTGAGCGGGTCGACGTAGGCGTCCGCCTCGAGCCGCTTGAGCTTCTCCAGCTCGGCGAGCCGCTCGGACGCGTCGGCGAAGACCTCGACCGCGCCCACGACCACGCCGCCGGCGTCGCGGATGGGCATCGCGCGGATGTGCACCGGGACGCGATGCCCGTCCCGGTGGCGCATGAAGGCGTCCTCGCGGCAGCGCTCGCCGGTCGCCATCGCGCGGGTGAGCGGGCACTGGACCCCGCACATCGGCTCGCCCCGGGAGTCGACGTGCTCGAGCAGGCCGTCGGCGCACCGGTTGCCGCTCACGGCGTCGGCGTCGTAGCCGGCGATCGCCTCGGCGCCCCTCGACCAGTAGGTGATGCGGCGGTCGCGGTCCACGAAGTAGACGCCCACGCCGGCGACCTCGAGCGCGTCGACGAAGACCTGCGCGTCGACGGGCGGCACCGGTGTGCCCCTATCCAATCACCACCCGGTCCTTTCCCGCCCGCTTGGCCGCGTAGAGCGCGGCGTCCGCGTCACGGAACGCTTCCTCGGGGGTTTCGCCCGGAGCGACGAGGCGGCCGCCGATCGACACGGTGACGCGCATCTCGCCGTACTCCAGCGGCACCTCGGTCCCCGCGATGAGCGAGCGCCGCCACTCCAGCGCCGCGCGGAGCTCCTGCGGGCTGTTGCAGCCCAGCAGGAGCACGAACTCCTCGCCGCCCCAGCGGGCGACGACGTCCTGCGGCCGGGTCCGCGCGGTGAGCGCGCGGGCGACGGCCTGGAGCACGCGGTCGCCGTTGGCGTGGCCGAAGGTGTCGTTCACGCGCTTGAAGTCGTCGATGTCGGCGACGGCGAGGCCGTAGGTGGTGCCGATGCGGTCGGCCTCCAGCGCGCGGCCGCGGTGGGCGAGCTCGAAGTAGCGGCGGTTCGGGACGCCCGTCACCGCGTCCACGTAGGCGGCGGCCTCCAGCGCCTTGAGCTTCTCGAGCTCGGCGAGGCGGTCGGAGAGGTCCGTGAAGACCTCGATGCCGCCGAGCACGTTGCCATCGCCGTCGCGCAGCGGCAGCGTGCGCACGTGGACGGGGAGGCGGTGGCCTGCGCGGTGCCGCAGGAAGACGTCGATCCGGTGGCGGTCGTTCGTCCGCATCGCGTGCAACAGCGGGCAGTGGTGCTTGCACATGCGCCGCCCGTGCTCGTCGACGTGGACGAGGATCTCCGCGGCGCAGCGCAGCCCGAGGACCTCCTCGGAGGTCCAGCCGCTGATCTGCTCGGCACCCTTCGACCAGAAGGTGATCCGGCGCGTGGGGTCGACGAAGTAGACACCGACGCCGGCCACCTCCAGCGCGTCCACGAACGCCTGCGGGTCGACCGACGACCGGATCGGAGCCATGGATCTACGCGTACACCCCCCGCGCGCGGCCGCACTCGGGCGAAGTGCCGACTACATCACCGCGCGCACGCCGAGGTGGCCGCCGACGCTGCGGTCGAAGGTCACGTTGAGCTGGCCGTAGAGCTTGACCAGGAAGACGTTCACTTGCGCGCCGGCGAACACCCGCGGCGTGTACTCCGAAGCGAAGCCGGACGCGTTCATGGTCGCGGTGGCGCTGCCCGCCTCGTAGGCCTTGCCCTCGTAGGTGTAGGTGAGCGGCCCGCCCACCTCGATCTCGTTGTCCGCGCGGCCGGAGAGGTTGTAGTCGAAGCCGGCCCCGCCGAAGACCGAGACCACGAGCACCCGGAAGTTGGTCGACACCTCGAGGGGGACGCTCTGGACTTCCGAGCTGATCTCGTAGGTGCCCTCCGCGGTCCACGCGAGGTCGCCGGACGAGATGGGGAAGTCCTGCGCGAGCTGCAGCGTGTAGCTCGAGTACTCGTAGCCGGCGGTGACGTCGATCCCGCCCCACTCCGCGACCCCCTGCTCCTGATCGCCCGCCCCCCCGATGAGCTTGATCTGCAGGTGCCCGCCGTAGTTGAGGAAGGTGCCGGTGAACGGGTCGCGCTGGGTCGACGCCTTCATGCCGTTCACGTAGAGCTTCACGCGCCGGAGCGCGCTCTCCTCCTTCGAGAACACCCCGAGGTTGAGCCCCGCCATCGCCGAGATCTGGAAGGCGAAGCCCGTGTCGGGCAGCGGCTCCTCGCCGGCGACGAAGCGGAAGCCGCCCTCGTTGACGGCCGAGCCGAACCCGCCGCCCACCGCGAAGCGCTGCATGTTCGACGCGTAGTCGACGCCGAGCCCCTTCGCGGAGAGCACGTTCGCGTCGGCCATCTGGGCCAGGTACTGCCCCATCTCCGGGAGGCGCATCTGCTCGTTGGCGGCGTTCTCCATCGCCTCCTCGAGCTGGGCCTCGTCGAGCCCGAGGGCCTGGAGGTCCTCGTCCAGCACCAGCTCGACGTTCACGGGCCCGGCCGCGAGCGCTGCGGCCACCACGGAGAGGAACATGCGGGCGTCTCCTCGGCCCAGCATACCCGCGTTCGGCTACTGGTCGGGCACCACGGCCGGCTCCTCGGTCGCGCCCGCCGCCGGCCGCTGCGCGAGCCCGCGGACGAACGGCCGGAACAGGTCGATGGGCACGGGGAACAGGATGGTGCTGTTCTTCTCCGCGGCCACCTCCACGAGCGTCTGGAGGTAGCGGAGCTGCACGGCGGTGGGCGTGGCATCGAGCGTCTTCGCCGCCTCCGTCAGCTTCGCGCTCGCCTGCAGCTCGCCCTCCGCGGCGATGATCTTCGCGCGGCGCTCGCGCTCCGCCTCGGCCTGCTTCGCCATCGCCCGCTTCATCTCCATCGGCAGGTCGATGTGCTTGACCTCGACCTGGGACACCTTCACGCCCCACGCACCGGTGTGCTGGTCGAGGATCTCCTGCAGGCGCCGGTTGATCTTGTCGCGCTCGGCGAGGATCTCGTCGAGCTCGGCCTGCCCGGCGACGCTGCGCAGCGTCGTCTGCGCGAGCTGGCTCGTCGCGTACATGAAGTTCTCGACCCCCAGGATGGCCTTCTCGGGGTCGACCACGCGGAAGTACACCACCGCGTTGATCGCGATGCTGACGTTGTCTCGGGTGATGACGTCCTGCTTCTCGACGTCGTGGGTCACCACCCGCAGGTCCACGCTCACCATGCGGTCCACGAGCGGCACCAGCAGGACGAGCCCGGGCCCGCGCACCGGCACGAAGCGCCCGAGGCGGAACACCACGGCGCGCTCGTACTCGCGCACGATCCGCACCGCCGAGAGCAAAAGCCCGAGCGCCCCCGCGGCGACGGCCGCCGCAACGATCCATGTCAAGTCGCACCTCCTCCGTCGGTCGGCTCCACGTCCAGCGAGAGCCCGTGCACCGCCACGACGCGCACCTCGGCGCCGGGCTCGAGCGCGCCGCGCCACCGCGCGCGCCAGTCCTCGCCCGACACGCGGACCCTGCCGCCGTCGCGGCCGCCGACGAGCACCTCGCCCTCCTCGCCGAGGAGCCCCTCCACGCCCGTCACGACACGTAGCCGCTGGGCACGGGCGACGAGCGCGGCGACCCCCACGGCGACGGCCGCGGCGACGAGCCCCACCCCGGCGAGCAGGGCGGGATCGACGCGCAGGTCCATCCCCTCGACGTCGAAGAGCAGGAGCCCC
>JBMOQZ010000189.1:0-17575 GCA_049322475.1 Myxococcota bacterium
GGGAGCGCGGCGCGGGCCACCTGTCCGGCGACCCCCAGCGCGAACGCCACCGCGAGCGCGAGCAGCTGGAGCGCCGCGGCCCGGGCGGCGTGCCGCGCCACCCAGGGGTCGGCCGCGCCGTGTGTGGCCCACACCAGCGCGGGCCCCACGAGCGGGGCCACGGGCCCGGACGCGTACGCGAGCAGGTTCCACCACGCGCGCGGGAGCGGCGGGGGGGCGGCGGAGGCGCGGGAGATCGGCAGGTTCATGGGAAACTCCACGTTCACGTGGATAGAAGGGAGGGCGAACGGGGGAAGTGATGGATCCAGGCCGCCAGATCGCCGACGCGCAGCTCCGCCTCGCCCGGGCCGCGGTGCCGAAGACGGCGCTGCTCGACCGCCTCCTGCTCGCCAGCTCGCCCGAGGAGGTGCTCGCGGCGGTGGACGGCGTGCGCCGCGCCCGCGTGGCCGACGTCTTCGAGCCGCCGGGCCCCGAGCCCGCGCAGCTCCGCCGCCAGCACGCGGCCTCCCTCGGCCTGCGCGCGGAGGACCTCGCCTACCGCGCGCTGTACCCCGGGCTCGACGTGGGGATCTACGCCTGCTCGCACTCGATGGGCGTGCCCTCCGTGGCCGGCCCCGCCGCGGTGGTCGACCAGCTCGCGCAGCTCGCGCAGATGGGCATCGGCGTGTGGGACGAGGGCCTCTGGGTCGAGGTGATGGACCGCTTCCGCGAGCGCACCGCCGAGCTCGTCGGCGGCTCGCTCGCGGCGGGCGACGTGACGTGGTTCCCGAACGTGTCGGACGCGCTCGGCGCCGTGCTCGAGTGCTTCGACGGCGGCAAGGTCGTGTTCACCTCCGGACACTTCACGACCGGCCACTACGCGCACCACCAGTGGGCGAAGAACACCGGCGGGCGGCTCGTGGAGGTGCCCACCGAGGCGGACGGCTCGGTCCCGACCGAGCGCATCGTCGCCGCGCTCGACCCCGACGTGCGCGTGCTGTCGATCTCCCACGCGTTGTTCGAGTCCGGCTGGCTGCAGGACGTCCGCGCGCTCGCCGAGGCGCTGCGGGCCCGCGCGCCCGACGCGCTGCTCCTGCTCGACGCCTACCAGACCGCGGGCACCGTCCCCATCGAGGCCGCCCTCCTCGGAGACCACGTCGCGGTCACGGCCGGCGGGCACAAGCAGCTCCGCGCCTCGGCGGGGGCGGGCTTCCTGTACGTGCCGCGGCGGTGGCTCGAGACGCTGCAGCCGAAGCGCGCGGGGTGGTGGTCGCACGCCGAGCCCTTCGAGTTCGAGAAGGGCCCCGTGCGCAGGCGCGCGGACGGCACGCGCTTCCGCACCGGCACGCCCACGCTGGCCGGCATGGCGATGCTGCTCGGCGAGCTGTCCGCGCTGGCCTCGTCCACGGGCGGCTCGCTCCACGACGCCGTCGGCCGCGCCCGTCGCGTCACGAGCTCGCTCGTGTCCCGCGCGATCGAGCGCGCCCAGACGTGCGGGCTCGCCGTCCGCGGCGAATGGGGGCCGGAGCGGCGCGCCGCGTTCGTCTGCATCGCCCACGATCACGGGCGCGTGGTGGCCGAGGCCCTCGGGAAGGAGGGCCTCCGCGTGGACTTCCGCCCCCGGCGGCCCGGCAGCGACGCCGGGATCCTGCGCGTGAGCGGCAACGGCGCGGCGTTCGCCTACGAGATCGACGCCGTGATGGACGCGATCACCGCGCATCGCTGATCACGCCGAGGCCCGCCGCGTCCAGGACGAGGGCGGGCGAGTCGTCGAGCCACAGCCGTGGATCGCCCACCTTGAACGACATCCGCTGGCGCTCGGGGCTCACCGTCACCGACGCGAGCGAGCGGCCGGCGGCGACGTCGACGAGCACCACGCGCACGCGCGTCGCGTCGAGCGGCACCCGCATCGCCACGAGCGGGAGCTCCGGGTGCGCGAGCATGCGGCTCGGTCGCCCCGGCAGCATCGCCGGGAGGACCCGCCGCTCGCCTTCGGGCGAGATCAGCAGGAGGTGCCAGCCGCCGTCCTCCTCGCTCATCGCGAGGAGCGCGCTCCCGTCGCCGAGGGCCTCGATCGCCACGGGCCAGCGCGACCCGAAGCGGGACCACTTCGCGGCGACCCGCTCGTCGCCGTTGTCGTCGACCACCCACCAGCAGACGACGCGGTCGTCCGAGACGAGCAGCCACGTGCTGCCGTCGGGGGCGAGGTCGTAGTCGGGGACGGCGACGTCCACGCGGGGACAGAGGTCCGCGGCGAGCGCGGAGAGGACGGACAGGAACACGGGCACCTCCGGGAGACGGAGGGCCGCCCTGCACGCGGCGCGCCGTCGGGCGAACCTGCGTTTCCGGGGGTGTCGAGCTCGACGGGCGTCGGCGAGTCCGACGGACCTTCGTCAGGCGAGGACCGTCAACTAGGCCCCTTTGAAAAAGTCCTCTTCCGCTGAGTCGAAGCCCGGCGGCTTCTCGGCGTCGCGGCCCGGCGCGGCGGAGGGGATCTCCTTCCGCGGCTCGTCCTTCTTCGCGCTGCGGACGGGGGGCTTCAGCCGCGGCTCGGGCGCGGCCGAGGTCGTGGGGATCGCCACGCTCGCGCCGGCGCTGGGCACGTCGGTCTCGTCGTCGACCACGACCTCCTCGTCGACGTGGGGCGCGGGGGCCCCCACGCTCGGCGCGCCCGCGGGCGACGCCTCCACGGCCGCGTCGTCCGCCGGCGGCGCGAGCGCGGCGAGGGTGGGCTGCTGCTGGGCCGGCTCGGCGGCCAGGGCGGCGCCGGGCGCGAGGATGAGCCAGTCGGTCTCGATCACGCGCACCGCGTTGAACGCGGCGACCGCCTCGATCCCCGCCTCCGCCGCCACCTTGCGGGCCGCCTGGTACCCGTTCACGGTGACCGTGGGCGCGCCGCAGATGGGGCACGTGCGGTTCTGGATCGCGAAGCCGAACGAGGCGGGCACGCGGTGCCCGTACAGACAGCGGTGGTCCATGCCGCGAGCATGCACCATCGCCGGTTGCAGAGCAAATCAGCGGGCGGGCAGCGCGGGGAGCTCGGCGGGGTCCTTGCCGAGCTCGAGGAGCTTCCGGGCGAGCCACGCGTGGACGGCCTCGAGGCCGATGGGCCCGGGCGAGAGCTCCGGCAGCGGGTCGAACGCGACGGGCACGAAGTCCTCCTCGGCGGCGCCGAGCTTCTGGCGCGCGTCCGCGAGGTAGCGGTCCTTGTCGCGGGGCCGCAGCACGTCGATCTTGTTGACGCAGGCGAGCACCGGCTTGCCGGTCGCGACACACGCCCGGTAGTCGGCGAGCTCGCGCGCCTGCACGCCGCCCTCTGCGTTGACGACGTACAGGTACACGTCGATGTGGTCGAGCACCTGGCGCGCCTCCTCCGTCACGCGCTCGACCACGTCGCCGAGGCCGGGCGTGTTCACCACGTAGAGCGCGGTGGCGCCGGGCAGCCGCTGGATCGAGACCTCCTTCGTGGAGCCCGCGATCGGCGAGATGTTGCCGCTGTCGAACCCGAACAGCGCGCGCACCGCCGCGTCCTTGCCCGTCGACGGGCTGCCCACGACGCCGATGGTGACTCTGTGGAGCACCGCCTGGCGCAGGCGCGCGACCTCCAGCACCGCGGCGACCACGAGCTCGTGGTCGGGCCGGAGCTGCCACCAGATCAGCGCCGGCGCGGCGATGGCGAAGAACGGACGGAAGAGGCAGCCGACCGGGTGCATCAGGATGCCCCCGATCGTGGTGAGGACCGCCGTGGTCGGCGCGCCGCCGAAGGCGCGGGAGATGCGGTAGCCGAAGCCGGGCCCGATGCGGGACTCCGCGGACGCGAGGGCCTCGCTCCCCGCGGCGGGCGCGGGCCCGGGGAGCTCGAGGCGGGCCCACAGCTCGGCGCGGGCGTCGCCGTCGAGCTTCTCCCAGCGGGCGGCGAACCACGCGCGCAGCACGGCCAGCTCGGTCTCGGCGAGGTCGTGGCACTCGATGCCGCGCTCGCGGGCCACGTCGGCGAGGATGTCGCGGTAGGGCCTCCCCTCCCCCTTGCGGAACACGATGTTGCCGAGGCCGTGGCTCCCCGCGCGGCGCAGCGTCTGGGCGAGCACACGGGCGAGGTCGCCGAGGCCGAGGCCCGTGGGGTTGACGCGCAAGAGCCGCGCGAGCGGCAGGAGCTCGTCGCGGTGGCAGCGGTGGAGCAGCTCGACGAGCGGGTCCCGCGTCACGAGCGCTTCCGGTACTCCCACGCGGCCGCGTCGAAGATCTCGCGGAGGCGGTCGCTCGACAGGCTCCGGCCGGACTGGAAGTAGGCGACCGCCGCCCGGCCGACGCCGTAGGTGGTGCCGCCGGCGACCATCGCGCCGATGCCGAGGATGGCGGCCTCGGCGATCTGCGTGCCGGGGATCCAGCCCGCCGCCTTGAGCGCGCCCACGCCCCACCGGACGAAGCTGCGCATCCCGCCCGACAGGACCTCGCCGACGATGAAGACGGCGACCTCCTTGTCGATGGGGACCCCCATCACCTCGGCGATGTCGCGGATGAGCTTCACCTGCAGCGCGGTGACCGCGGCGAGATCGGCGCCCGGGATCGGGACCGCGCCGGCGACGGCGGCCCGCTTCGCGGCGGCGGCGATGATGGGCTCGCACGCGGCGGCGCGGTTGCGCAGCTGCTTGGCGAAGAGCAGCCCCTTCCCGGAGTCCGCGAGCTGGCCGTGGATCCAGGAGACGACGGCGTCGACGCCCATCGGCTCGTCGGCCAGCTGCGGGAGCGGATCGAAGGCGCAGATGGCGGCGTCCTTCGCGTCGACCCCGAGCTGCTGGAGCGTGGCGGTCACGAAGACGGAGCGCTGCGCGGGGCGGATGAGGTCGATCTTGTTGATGCAGACGAGGACCGGGCGGCCCAGCGCGCGGATGGCGTCGAGGTCGCGTTTCTCGTCGATGGTCGCGCCGCCCTCGGCGTTCACCACGTACACCACGATGTCGAGGTGCTCGAGCGCGTCGCGCGCGGCGCGGTCGACCGCCCCCCGGATGTCGCCGAAGCCGGGCGCGTTGACGATCAGCACCCGGCCGTCCGCGTCGAGCGGGGCCACCTTGATGCGGTCGGTCGAGCCGGGGATGGGGCTCACGTCGCCGAAGTCGATGCCGAAGAGCGCGCGGATCGCCGAGTCCTTGCCCGCCGACGCGGACCCGAGGAACGCCACGGTGAGGTTCTTCGACAACGCGTCGCGGAGCGCGATCTCGCTCGCCTCCCACGCGCTCTTGCCGTGCGCCTGCACGAGCGCGCGCACGTCCTCCGTCTCGTCAGCCATGCGCGGCTCTTAGCACGGAGGCGAGAGGAGCTCGGGCCCCTCGTTCTTCACGTCGTTGACCCGGGGGCTCACGGGGACGAGCTCGAAGTCGGCGGGGTCGCACGGGCAGAGCAGCGCGGCGAGATCGGCCGGCTCGGCCGTGCCGTCGAGCCAGGCGTCGACGCCCTCCGCGTCGAGCAGCACGGGCATCCGGTCGTGGACGGGCGCCATGAGCGCGTTCGCCTCCGTCGTCACCACGGCGAACGTGGGCGGGCCTTCGCGCGCGGGCTCCCACACGCCCGCCATCGCGAGGGGCCTGCGGTCGCGACGGCGGCACAGCAGCGGGAAGCGCTGCTTGCCCTCCTTCCGCCACTCGTAGAACCCGTCGGCGAGCACCACGCAGCGACGCTTGCGCGCGGCGCTCCGGAAGGAAGGCTTGTCGAACAGGCCGTCGGCGCGGGCGTTGATGAACGGCCGCCCGTCCTTCGACCACGACGGCACGAGGCCCCACTTCATCGTCCGCACCTCGCCGCCGCGCAGGAGCACCGGCACGAGGTTGGTGGGGGCGACGTTCCACCGCGGCTCCCACACGGCGGGGTTCACGATGCGGAAGACCTCCACGAGGTCGTCCGCCGAGCTGTAGAGGGCGTATCGGCCGCACATGTCGACGAAGTTATCCGCTGTCAGCCGTCCGCCGTCAGCCGCGACAGCGCCTCGCCCGCGGGCGCGTCCACCTTCAGGGTCGCGAGGGGATCGCCGCGGGTGGGGCCGAGGTTCACGATGGCGACCGGGATGCCGCGGGCATGGGCGCGCCGGACGAAGCGGAAGCCGGAGAACACGGTGAGCGAGGAGCCCACCACGAGCAGGACGTCCGCGGCGTCCACGCGCGCGAACGCGGCCGCGACCACGGGGGCGGCGACGTTCTCGCCGAAGAACACGACGCGGGGCTTGAGCACGCCCCCACAGGCGAGGCAGTCGGGCACGCGGAAGCGCTCGGCCGCGGCGAGCTCGGCGTCCCCGTCCGGGGCCAGCTCCGCGTCCTCGTCGTGGTCGGGGTTGAGCAGGAGCAGGCGGCGCTGCAGGGCGTGCCGATCCTCGACCGCGCCGCAGGCGAGGCAGCCGACCTCGGCCAGCGCCCCGTGCAGCTCGACGACGTCGCGGTGGCCGGCGGCGTGGTGCAGGCGATCGACGTTCTGGGTCACGAGGCCGGCGAGCCGTCCCCGCCGCTCCAGCTCGGCGAGGGCGACGTGCCCGGAGTTCGGCCGCGCGCCCGAGAACCGGCTCCAGCCCGCCATGCTGCGCGCCCAGTAGCGACGGCGCGCGGCGGGATCGCCGACGAACGCGCGGTACTGGACGGGGTTGCGCGCGCGATCGCGCGTGCCGGGGCCGCGGTAGTCGGGGATGCCCGACTCCGTGCTGCAGCCGGCGCCGGTCAGGACGGCCAGCCGTAGGCCGCGACACAGCTCGAGGAGGTCTCTCACGGCGAGAGCGTATCCGGAGTTAGGCAGGCCGCTTCGGAGGCAACCGGACATGCGTGGATCGATCGGCGTGATTGGCTCGGGGATGGTGGGGCAGACGCTCGCGGCGGGGCTCGCGCGGCACGGCTACGCGGTGACCATCGGCTCCCGCACGCCCGAGAAGCTCGCGGACTGGCAGCGCAAGGAGGCGCCGCAGGTGCGGCTCGCGACGACGGAGGAGGCCGCGCGCGCGGGCGACGTCGTGATCGTCGCGGTCGCGGGCGGCGCGGCGGAAGAGACCGTCCGCTCGGTCGCCGACGCGCTCGCCGGCAAGGTGGTGATCGACACGGGCAACCCGATCTCGGGCCCGCCGGTCAACGGTGTGATCCCCTACTTCACCGGCCCGAACGACTCGCTCATGGAGCGGCTGCAGAAGGCGGTCCCCGCCGCGCGGTTCGTGAAGGCCTTCTGCTCGGTCGGCGCCGGCTTCATGATCGACCCGAAGCTCCCCGGCGGGCCGCCCACCATGTTCATCTGCGGGAACGACGCCGGCGCGAAGGCCACGGTCTCGGAGATCCTGACGGAGGTGGGCTGGGAGCCCTACGACGTCGGCGGCGTCGAGGCCGCGCGGGCGGTCGAGCCCCTCGCCGTCCTGTGGTGCGCGCCCGGCTTCCTCCGCGGGGACTGGGCGCACGCGTTCAAGATGCTCAAGCCCTAAGCTGCGCCCACGCGTCCGCGAGCGAGCCGTCGAGCGGCGGACCGAGCGACCACGGGCGCAGCACGGCGACGTGACGACCCTCGTGCTCGCTCGTGACGTGGACGAGCATCGTGGCCTCGAGCTCGGCGCGCGGCTCCTTCGGCGGGTTGCGCACCTCGCCCTCGGCCTCCACCCGCTCGAGCAGCGCGCGGGCCTCGGGGGTGAGGCGGGCGACGCGCTCGGCGCGCCACCCGGGGTCGGTCACGACGCGGGCGAGCGCCGGCCACAGGCGACGGTGCACCCACGCGGAGCGCCCCTCGAAGAGCTTGCAGGCGACGGCCTCGCCGCTCTCCTCGATCGCGACGCCGGCCGCGAAGATGGCCTTCCCCTTCGGGTGGCTCCACCAGCTCCCGCGCACGGGCTCGCCCGCGACGTGCTCCACGAGGGCGCGCTGCGTGACGACCCCCTTCTCCCGCAATAGCTCCAGCGCCGTCATGGTCCTCTTCTACCACCCGGTCTCCCCCTACTCCCGCAAGGTCTACGTCGCCATGCTCCATCGCGGCGACGCGTTCGAGCGCCGCGTCCTCGACGTCCGCGGCGGCGAGCTCGCCACGCCCGCGTTCCTCGCGCGCTCGCCGTTCGGGAAGATGCCGGTGCTCGAGACGAGCGACGGCCCGATCTGGGAGTCCACGTCCATCCTCGAGTGGCTCGAGGAGCGGCGCCGCGTGCTGCTCCCCGCCGGCGAGGAGCGGATCGCCCGCCACTGGGACCGCGTCGGCGACCTCTACCTCTCCGATCCGCAGAGCGAGCTCTGGTTCCGCCCCGACGGCCCGCTGGCGCAGGACGCGCCCCGGATCGTGGAGACGGCCTGGCGCCTGTACGACGAGCGGCTCGCCGGTCGCGACTTCACGTGCGACGCGGGGTTCGGCCTCGGCGATCTCTCCGGGGCGATCGCGACGCACTACCTCACGCTGCTCGGCCACGTGCCGCCAGCTCGCGTGCGTGCCTGGCAGGCTCGGTGCTTCGAGCTGCCGGCGATGGCGACGGCGTGGGAGGAGGCCCGCGAGGCGGCGACGCGGATGCTGGCCGCTAGGGCTTCTTCTCGGCGTCCCTGACCGTCTTCTGGGCGAGGTCCTCGTCGAGCGCGAGCTTCGGCTGGTACGTCGTGTCCTGCGGCTTCGTGAAGACGATCTCCACCGACGGCCTCGGCACCGTCACCGGCGGCAGCTCCTCGACGTCGAACTTGTAGACGGGGGGCTTGTCGGCCGGGGGATCGCCGGCGAGCGCGGAGGCAACGAGCCAGAGCATGGGCACCTCGCGCTCCCACGATAGCATGCGGGGATGCTCCTCCTCCTCCTCGCGTGCAAGCCCGATCCGGTGGACTCCAGCCCCGCGGCGCGGGCCCCGGCGTGGGAGGACCCCGACGGGGCCTCGATCGTCGTGGAGGACGACGGGGCGATCGTGCTCGCCGACGGACGTCGCCTCACCTTCTCGCTGGGCTTCGTCGACGATCCCGACGAAACCGTCAACTACGACCCCTGGAACCTGATCGATCCGGCCCTGTCCTTCGCGGAGCCCGACGGCCTGCGCTTCCACGAGGTGACGAAGGCGACCTGGGGCGACGGGTACACGCTGTCGCTCGAGGACGGGCGGGCGGCGACCCTGACGGTGGACGACACGGGACCGGGCATCCGGCTCCAACTGACACAGAAAGAGGGCGAGCCCTGGGCACCCTACGTGCGCGCGCGCGTGGAGGCCCGCGCGGGCGAGGCGTTCTACGGGCTCGGCGAGTGGTTCGACGGGAGCGAGCACCGCGGCCACGCGCACCCCATGCAGATCGAGCTCCAGACGGAGCTGGAGAGCGGGTACAACGAGGCCCACGTCCCCATCCCGCTGCTCGTGTCCAGCGACGGCTGGGGCGTGCTCGCGCACAGCGACCTGCCCGGCGCCTTCGACGTCGCCGCGAGCGACCCCGACGTCGTCGAGATCACCTACGACCAGCTCGACGGATTCGTGCTCGACGTGTACCAGCCGGGTCGCCCGCGCGAGGTGGTCGCGCGCTACCACCAGCGCACCGGCATGCCGACGATGCCCCCGGACTGGGCGTTCGCGCCGCTCCAGTGGCGGGACGACGACATCCACGACACCGAGCTCGTGGCCGACTCGACCGCCATCCGCGAGCTCGGCATCCCCGGCGGGTGTGTCTGGGTCGACAACCCGTGGCAGACCACCTACAACTCGATGCAGCCGGACCCCGCGCGGTTTCAGGATTGGGACGCGTTGATCGCGTCGCTCGAGGCGAAGGGCTTCCGCATGCTCGCCTGGACGACGCCGTACGTCGAGGAGGCCGATCCCGACTACGCCACCTACGAGGCGAACGGCTGGTTCGTGGACGCGCCCATCCTCTTCTCGGACTTCGGCGAGTGGGTGGATCTGTCCCACCCCGACGCGATGGCGGCGTGGCAGGCCCGGGTCGCGGCGGCCACGGCGCGCGGCGTCCACGGCTGGAAGCTGGACTACGGCGAGGACGCCCAGCTCGGCTACGGCGCCGCGCGCGCGGTGTACGCGTTCGCCAACGGCGAGGACGAGCGGACGATGCACCACCGCTACGCCGAGCTGTACCACCGCGCCTACGCCGAGCCCGACCCCGAGGCCTTCCTGCTCGGCCGCGCGGGCGTCGTGGGCGACCAGGTGTGGCAGGACGCCATCTGGCCCGGCGACCTCGACAGCGGGTGGCAGGCGTTCGGCGAGGACGGCCACGTGGGCGGGCTCAAGAGCGCGATCCGCGGCGGCACGGGGCTCGCCGCGAGCGGCTTCCCCTTCTACGCGAGCGACACCGGCGGCTACCGCCACGAGCGCCCGTCCCACGAGCTCATGGTGCGGTGGACCGAGTACAGCGCGCTGCTGCCGATCATGCAGTACGGCGGCAGCGGGCGGGACCACAACCCCTGGAACTTCGAGCCCGAGGGCGACAGCCAGTTCACGCAGGAGACGCTCGACGCCTTCCTGCGCTACGCGGTGCTGCACATCCGGCTCTTCCCCTACTTCCGCATGCTCGCCGAGCGCGCGACCACCGAGGGCTTGCCCATCGTGATGGCGCAGGGCTTCGCCCACCCCGAGGAGGGCGTGTTCGCGGACCCCGACTTCCTGGTCGGCGACGACATTTTCGTGGCGCCCGTCGAGGACCCCGGCGTCACGTCGCGGACGGTGACGCTGCCCCCCGGCGCCTGGGTGCACTGGTGGACCGGCGCCGAGCACGAGGGGACCGTGGAGATCGACGCCCCGCTCGGCGAGGGCCCGCTCTTCCAGCGCGCGGGCTCGGCGATCCCCCTGCTCCGGCGCTCGGTGGTCACGCTCGCGTCGACCGACGGCACGGTCGACAGCTGGGCCGACGACCCCGGCGCGCTGAACGCCCGCGTGGTCCCCGGCGAGGGCGCGGGCTTCGCCCTGTCCACCGGCGAGGCGATCGACGGCCTCACCCTCGTCGACGGCGACCTCTACGAGGGGTGGGACGTCGAGGTCTGGTCGCCCGGCGCGACCGCCGTCAGCAAGGACGGCGCGGCGTTGCCCGCCGGCGAGGACGGGTGTGGCGAGTGCTGGATCGCGGGCGACCCGTGGGTGCGGGTGGTGACCGCGACGGGGGGGACGCTCACCCTCGAGTAGCGCGCTCGAACCGGAAGTCACACTTGTGCGCGCCCAAGGCGAGCGTGCCGGTGCGCCGGTACGTGATGCCGAGGGCCCGGAAGTACTCGGGGAACACGAGGTCGTCGGCGTAGCAGTTGGGGATACACGCCTCCGGCACGCCCATCGCCTTCGCGAGCTCGACCCACACGCACCAGGTGACGTCCATCTGCCACGCGTCGGGCTCGTCCGTGACGGTGCACGTCGTGCAGCCCGCGCGGCGCCCGGCCTCGGGCGCGGGCTGGAAATAGGCGCGCAGGACCTCGAACGGCTCGCCGGCCGCGCGCACGTCGTCGGCGGGCGGGAGGCAGTGGAGCAGCGGCTCGCGCGCCGTCTCGTCCATCACCTCCTTCATGATCCGCACGGCGCGCGCGGTGTCGGAGACCTCGGCGAGCGCGGCGAAGAGCGCGAGGTACTCGAGCTGCTGCGCGAGGAAGGGCTCGTTGGTCATCCCGCGCGCGCGGAAGGGGGCGAGGTCGAGCGCGGCCGCGCGGCGCCGCGCCTTGAGGAAGGCCCATCCGAAGCGCACGCGCTCCCAGAGCCCGAGGTTGCGCATCACCACGGCTTTGCCGTCACGACGCATCTTCGCCTTCATCTCGGGCGGCCACGTGGACTCGGCGTCGCTGAAGGCGGCGCCGTAGTTGCGGAGGCGGGTGACGTCCATGCGAGGGCGTAGCCCGCTCAGCGGGCGTCCGGACGGGCTACCACTGCGCCCCGGCCAGCACGCTCCGTACGATCGCGCGCAGCTCGTGCAGCTTGAAGGGCTTCTGGAGCACGGCGCGGGCGCCCGCGGCCTTCGCGGTCTGGGCGACGCCCTCGGGCGCGGCGCCGGACGCGACGATGGTGGGGACGGCGGGCCAGCGGGAGCGCATCTCGGTCACGACGTCGAGGCCGTTGCGCGTGGGCATGCGCAAATCGACGAGGACGAGGTCGACGCGGCCCTCGAGCTCGGCGATGCGCTGGATGGCGGCGTCGCCGTCGCCCACCTCGTGCACCTCGACGAACAGGGGCCCGAGCGCGTTGGCCATCAGCTCGCGCAGCGGCGCGTTGTCCTCGGCGATGAGCAGCCGCTCCCAGCGGCCCTCCTGCTCGGGGCGAGGCGGATGGGCGGCGGGGACCTCGGGCGGCGCGAGCGGGGCACGGACGCAGACGGCCACGCGGCCGTCGCCCTCCTCCTCCATCGCGATGCGGGCGCCGGCGCCGTAGGTGCGGGTCAGGAGCTCGTTGCCCACGGGATCGGTCACGCCGTGGTCGGGAAGCAGGCGGCGGAGGGCGGAGCGCTCGCCCGAGGTGGCCGCGTACTCGATGCGCAGCTCGCCGTCGGCGCCGGTCTCGCGGGCCGAAATGGAGATGCCGGCGTGCCCCTCGACGCCGTCGAGCGAACGCATGACGAGGTGGACGGCGGCGCGCACGAGGGCGTCCGGCGCGCAGTCGACGCGCGGGCCCTGCTCCGGCGCGGACACCCGCACCGGCTGACCGCCCTCCCCCGCCGCGCAGGCGAGCAGCGCGCCGAGGTCGCGGGCGACGCGGCCCATGTCGGTCGGGCCCGCGCCCGCGGTGACGCTGGACAGGCCGAGCATGCGACGCCCGAGCTCGCCGAGGGCCACCCCGAGCCGGGAGACACGGTCGAGCGCGGCGCCGGCGGAGGCGGGGTCGTCCGAGAGCAGCGCGCGATCGCACACGGCGACGATCTCGCCGGCGAGGTTGTTCACGGCGTGGGCGTTGTCGCCGCACGTGCGCCCGAGGAGGTTGATGGCGAAGTCGGTGCGCTGGATGCGCTCGAGCTCGCGCTCCCGCGTCTCGTCGCGGAAGGTGCAGATGTAGTGGGTGGTGCGGCCGTCGGTGTCGCGCGCGCTGGTGACGGACTGGTGGACGTGGACGTCCACGCCGTCGGAGCGTCGGAGCGCCCAGGGGCCACGGTGCGAGCCCTGCGCGTACAGGCTTCGCCAGTACGTCTCGACCTCGCGCATCGACACCGTCGGGCTTCGGAACAGGCGGCGAGGACGCCCGACGATGCCTTGCGCGTCGAAGCCGACCATCGCGGCGAAGCCCTCGTTGCACCACACGATCACGCCGTCGGGATCGGTGATCAGCCAGCCGTCCGGGTGCTGCTCGGCGTGCGCGAGGAACAGGCCCCCGAGCGCGCCGTCGGGGATGGACTCGACGACCTCGAGCACGAGGCGCGCGCCCTGCGCGCCTTCGCTCACGACGGCGTCGAAGGTCACGCGGCCCTGGCCGCGGCCGACCCCGAAGCGGACGACCCCCGCGCGGCGGCCGATGGCGGCGCGCAGATCGGTGCGCCAGGCGAGGGGTCGCGCGAGGTCTTCGATCGGCGGCGAGATCGAGGCGAAGAGGGAGGCGACCTCGTCGGAGCGCCTGAGGATCCGGCCGTCCTCGTCCACCTCGAGCCAGAGCGACACTACGCCTCCGCGACGCCCCCCGAATAACTCCCGATCACGACCCGCGCAGGGCGGATCAGGCGATTCCCGATGCGGTAACCGGCGCTGAAGACCGTGAGGATCGTGTTGTCCCGCTCCTTCGTGTCGACCGGCTGCGTGGCGATGGCCTCGTGCAGGTTCGGGTCGAAGGGCGCGCCGGCGCCGGGGACCTCCTCGAGCCCGAGCTTGCGCATCGCCTCCATGAATTGCTGGTACACCATGCGCAGGCCGCCCTCGACCGGCTGGCCCTTGAGCGCCTCGAGCGAGCGGTGGAGGTTCTCGACCGGCTCGAAGAGCGAGGCGACGACCTCGCCGCGGCGGATCTCCTCCTGGATGGAGGCCTGGCGGGCGAGGCGCTCCTTCGTGCCCTCGATCTCCTCCTGCTTCTGCTTGTAGGCCGCGCTCACCGCGCGCAGGCGGGCCTCGAGCTCCGCGACCTTCGCCTCGAGGGCCGCGTGTACGTCGTCCACGAGCTCGACGGAGCCGGCCGCGCCCTCGCCTTCCTCCGAGACATCCCCCTCGGGAGGCGCCACCCGTACCTTCTCGTCACTCTCGTCAGCCATCCGCTCGCCTCTTTTCGCGCCGCGAGGATACGCACCCGACCGCAACCGTCAAGGCAGGTACGATCCCGTGGAGCGTCAGAACCGTCTCATCACCGGCCTTCTACTGGCCTTCCTCGTCCTCGTGCTCGTCGCCTACTTCGGGAAGGAGCCCGCGAAGAAGGCGGACGACGACTCTCCGCCCGAGCGCAAGGTGCTCGAGTGGAAGTCGGACGACGTCACCTCGCTCGAGCTCGCCGGCCCCGGCCGCACGGTCACCTTCGCGAAGACCGACGGCGTGTGGAAGATGACCGCGCCGAAGGAGGCCCCGGCCGAGGAGCGCAAGGTCACCGAGATCGTCGACCGGATCACCGGGCTCGAGGTCGAGGAGCGCGAGATCACCGGCAACCTCGCCGACTTCGGGCTCGACCCGGAACACCGCACGGCCGTCACCCTGAAGAAAGCCGACGGGACGTCCGCCACCGTGTACGTCGGCAAGGACACCCCCGTCGGCTACCGCACCTACGTCGCCGAGAAACCCGACGGCCCCGTGCTGCTCGCGGCCACGCGCATCGGCGAGATGGCCCAGCGCGGGCCGGACGACTTCCGCGCGCGCGAGCCCTGGAGGGTGTCGAGCGCCACGGCCCGCCGCGTCCGCGTCGAGGACGCGGGCCGGAGCGTCGTGCTCCGCAAGGACGACCACGGCTGGTGGCTCGGCGACGAGGGCCCGCGCGTGGACGAGGCGAAGGTCCAGGACTGGCTCGCGAAGGCGAGCGCCCTGCGGGCGGAGACGTTCCACGACGGCGTGGACCCGGCGAGCCTCGGCCTCGCCTCGGCGACCACGACGATCCAGGTCGAGGACGACACGGGCACGCACGCGTTGCGCTACGGCAACCGCGACGCGGGCGGCGTGGACGTCTTGGGCGATCAGGGGCCGGCGATGCGGCTAGGGCCCGAGGCGCTGGAGCTCCTGATCCTCGACGGGTGGACCTCGTCGGAGCTCCTGACGGTCCGGCGCTGGCAGGTGGACACGATCGAGGTCCAGCTGGGCGACGTCACGGCCCGCCTCGCGAAGAAGGACGGGAAGTGGACGGACGCGGCGGGCAAGGAGGTCGAGGTGGACGCGCTGCTCGACGCCGTGGAGTCGGGCACCGCCGACCGCGCGCGCGCCGACGTGCCCGCGCCCGCGACGCCCTGGGGGAAGGTCGTGCTCGCCGAGGGCGCGACGCGCCGGGAGGAGGTCACGATCGGCGAGCCCGTCGACGGCGGCCGCGTCGCGAAGGACGCGGCGGGCGGGCCCCCGTTCGTCGTGCCGCAGGCGACGATCGACGCGATCGTGGCGGCGGTGCCGAAGTAGCGCGGACCCCTCTCGCTACTGGTCGAGGTCGCCCGCGCGATCGCGCGGGAGGAGCTCGGGCGAGAGCAGGCGCGGCCGCGCGTCGCGATGCCCGGCGAGCGCCCGGCGAGCGCCGCGCCTCGCGGACCACCACGCCCACGCGGGCGTAAGCGCGCCCACGACGGCGGCCCCCCAGCCGAATGGCTCGCCGGCGACGAGCCCGGCCACGACGGCGACCCCACCGGCGACCACGACGGCGGCCCGCCGCGCGAGGTCCCGCTTCAGGACCGACAGGGCGCGCGCCTCGAAGCGCGTCTCGCCCGGGTGGGCCGCGCGCGCCGCGCGCACGGCCGCGAGCGCCCCGCGGACGTCGCCGCCGGCGAGGGCGAGCACGGCCGTGAGCACGGACAGCAGCGTCTCGGTGCGGTCGCGCTCGTCGAGGCCCGCCACCCGCGCCTGCGCCTCCACCGCGCGCCCCTGACGGGCGAGCGCGACGCACAACAGGTAGACGAGGCGCCGATCGGTCGGGTGGAGCAGGAGCCCGTGGCGCGCGGCGAACTCGGCGCGCTCGGCCTGATCGTCGAGCAACGCGACGAGCGCCGCGGCCTGCGCCAGCGCCGGCCGCGCGGGGTCGGCCTCGAGGCCCGCCTCGAAGATGCGGAGCGCCTCGGTGACGCCGCCGTCGTAGAGCGCGCGGACGCCGGCCGCCCACGGGTCGACGTCGTCGTGGACGCCGTTGCCGTCGGCGAGCACCGGCACCGGCCCGTTCCACTCGCCCGTGCCGGCGAGCAAAAGCCCGATGTCGCCGCCCTCGTGGGCGTAGAACAGGCGCTCCACGCCCTCGGCCGAGGGGGCGGCGACGAGCCTCCGCCAGGTGTCGCGGAAGAGCTCGCGCGCGCCGGCACGACCCTCGAAGCGCCACGCGTAGAGCACGTAGGCACGCTCGGCGGTGGTGTCCTGGAGGTAGCAGGCCTCGCCCGCGGCGCCATCCAGCGCCGTCATCGCGAGCGAGAGCGGCACGGGGCGATCGGGGAACGCGCGGCGGAGGAACGCCGCCACCTCCGCGGCGAGGGGCCCCGAGAACACGCCGGGGAGCTGGCCTTCGCGCAAGGCACCCCAGCCGTGGTGCTCGAGGTAGCTGCGGCGCAGCTGGTCGATGCGCTGGCGGCAGTGCCGCACCTCGGCGTCGATCAGGTCGGGGTCGTCGTAGCGCATCGGCGCGGAGTGGATGCGCCGCTGGTAGAGGCGGACGGAGTCGTCGAAGGAGTAGCGGCGGACGTGTCCGTCGCGGCCGACGATCTCGACAGGGAACTCGACGAGCTGCGTGTAGTCCTTGCGGAGATACCGACGTAGCCTCGACGCGCGCTCCACTCGCACCTCGTCGACCGAGGATAGCACGTCACCCGAGGGCGTCGCGCGCGAACAGGAGCGCGAGGACGACCGCGAGCGCCAGCAGGGTGGATCGCTCGCTCCGCAGCGCGCGAGCGAGGTCCCAGCGGCCGGGTCGGGGCACCCCCGTCGGGAGCCAACGAGGCACGCGAGCGCAGTACGCTGCATACGGGGCGCCGATGCGGGAAAGGAGGTTCTCCTCCTCCCAGGCCACGATCCGGGCGTAGTAGACGGCGAGCAGCGGCACGGCCACGAGCGCCCAGGGCCAGAGCACGACGCCCAGCCCGGCCCACAGGAGCAGGTTCCCGACGTAGAGCGGGTTGCGAAGGCGCGCGTACGGCCCCGTGTCCACGAGCCCCGCGACGCCGT
The DNA here is from genome assembly GCA_049322475.1 of Myxococcota bacterium. Taxonomy (GTDB): domain Bacteria; phylum Myxococcota_A; class UBA796; order UBA796; family SXON01; genus JBMOQZ01. Next base: position 17,152 of record JBMOQZ010000189.1, read on the forward strand.
CGCCGCGGGTGCGGCTGGGCAACCCGATGTGCCCGACGGCCCACAGGCGGACCGCCTCGCCGGCGACCCAGAGCGCGAGCCCCTCCCAGAAGCGAGGGCGCGCCGTGAGCATGGCGAGCAGGAGCGGGACGGGGAGCCAGCCGCGGTGTTTGAAGAGCCAGGCGCCGACCTGCACCCCTCACCCCCAACCCCTCTCCCCGCGAGCGGGGAGAGAGGAGCCCATGCTTGCTGACAGCCGACAGCTGACAGCCGACCGCTCAGATCCTCTGCGACGCCTGCAGGCGCGCCCGAAGCGCCTCGTGCACCTTCTCGTAGTCCTCGATCGCGGCGCCGCCGAGCGCGGAGGAGAGGGTCTCGTCCGTCTGGACGGCCGACCGGTACCCCTCCTGGGCGGCCCGGCCGTCGCCGCAGGCCTGGTAGGCCA
>JBMOQZ010000190.1:0-17548 GCA_049322475.1 Myxococcota bacterium
GCGTCGGCCTGTACCTCGTGCTCGCGCACGCGCCCGGCGGGACCGCCACGGGCTTGCTCCTCGGCCTCGCCACCGTGGGGCTCTCCGTGGCGGTCGTGGCCGGGCATCCGGCCCACGACCTGCGCGATCTGCTCGCCGGGCCGCATCTCACGGGGCGCATCTACCGGCGAGTGATCGCGCTGTTGTTCGGGGTCGTCGGAGGCGGCGTCTGGCTGCTCGCCGACGGGATCGAGGACGGCTGGCTCGCCCCCGAGCGCGGGCTCGCCGCGGCGGCCGCCGTGCTGCTCACGCTCATGCTCCTGGTCATGTGGGCGAGCGGTCGGGCGCGCCTCGCGATGGAGGCCGAGCGCGTCCGGAGCCGCGAGGCGCTGCGACGCGCCGACGAGGAGGGCGCGCGCGCGCGGGAGGCGAGCAAGGCGAAGACGGAGTTCCTCGCCAACATGAGCCACGAGCTGCGCACCCCCCTCAACGCGATCATCGGTTTCTCGGAGATCCTCGTGGACGGGCGCGCCGGTCCGCTCGCCCCCACGCAGCGCGAGCACGTCGAGGACATCCACACCAGCGCGCGGCACCTCGTGCAGCTGCTCAACGACGTGCTCGACCTCTCGAAGATCGAGGCCGGCCGCATCCAGATGCGGCCGGAGCGCGTGGACGTCGCGCAGGTCGTGGACGAGGTGACCGCGATCCTGCGCGAGACGGCGATGCGCAAGCGGATCCGGGTGCGCGTCGCGGTCGACCCGGCGGTGGGGCACGTGGAGGCCGATCCGCGCCGCCTCAAGCAAATTCTTTACAACTACCTCTCGAACGCGCTGAAATTCACGCCGGAGGGCGGTCGCGTCGACGTCCGCGCGCGTGCCGAGGGCGACGCGCACTACCGCCTCGAGGTCGAGGACTCGGGGGTCGGGATCGCGCCCGAGGACCTGCCCCGGCTCTTCCACGAGTTCGTCCAGATCGAGCCGATCGAGCCGGGAGGGTCGGGACTCGGGCTGGCGCTCGTCCGTCGGATCGTCGAAGCCCAGCGTGGGCGCGTGGAGGTGACAAGCACCCCGAAGGCCGGCAGTATGTTTTCCGCCGTGCTCCCCCGGCAATTCGCCGAGCCCCCGTGATCCTCGTCGTCGACGACAACGCCGCCAACCGCAAGCTCCTGCGCGTCCTGCTCGCGGGGGAGGGGTACGACGTCCGGCTCGCCCGGGACGCGGAGGAGGCGCTCGCCACGCTCGCCGACGCCCGCCCCGCGCTCGTGCTGATGGACCTCGGCCTCCCCGGCATGGACGGGCTCGAGCTGACCCGCCGCATCAAGGCCGACCCCGCGACGCGCGCGTTGCCCGTGGTGGCGGTGACCGCGCGGGTGATGCAGGGCGACGAGGAGCGAGCCCGGCTCGCCGGCTGCGACGCCTACGTGCCCAAGCCCGTGGACACCCGCGCGCTGCGCGCCCTCGTCCGCTCGTTCGTCCCGCCGGCCTAGGCGCCGCGCGTGGCCTTGCAGCGCGCCATCGCGCTCGCGAGGTCCTCGGGCGAGAACGGCTTGGCGAGGCAGGGGTTCGCGACCTCGCGGAGGAACTGCTGCGAGTCGGGCGAGAAGGCCCCGCCGGTCATGAAGATCACGCCGCCGGCGAGCGGGTGGCCGCGCGCGCGCAGCTCGTCGAGGAGGCGCTGGCTTGCGCGGTCGGGCAGCATCAGGTCCACGAGCGCGTAGTCGAAGGATCGGGCCTCGAGGAGGCCTCGCGCCTCCTCGGTGGACCGGGCGAGCGCGACGTCGTAGTCGAGCGCGAGCATCTGACCGAGCGCGTCGAGCACGTAGGGGTCGTCGTCGACGAGGAGCAGGCGCGCCGAGGTGGGTCGGGGCGCGACGGGGGGCTCCGGGCGCGCCTCCGACCAGGGGGGGAGCCACACCCGGAAACACGCGCCCCGCCCGGGCTCGCTGACCACCTCGAGGCGGCCGCCGAGCTGGGTGACGAGGTTGCGGCAGACGTAGAGCCCGAGCCCGGTGCCTCGCCCGACCTCCTTCGTGGTGAAGAAGGGCTCGAAGATGCGCGCGCGGATCTCGCGCGGGATGCCCCGGCCGTTGTCCTCCACTTCGACGAGCACCTGCCCGTCGCGCACCCGCGCGCGCACCTCGACGCGGTTGCGCGCGGGGTCGGGCGCCTCGAAGGCGTCCACCGCGTTGAGCACCAGCGCGAGGAAGATCTGGCCGAGGCGCGCGTCGTCGGCGAGCACCGGCGGCACGGGCTCGAACGACCGTACGAAGCGGGCGGTGCGGGACACCTCCTTCTCCGACATCGTCGCCACCCACTCCAGCGAGGTCAGCACCGACACCGGCGTGGGCTCGCGCTCGGTCGCGCGCGTGAACGTGCGGAGCTCGTGCACGATGGAACGGACACGCTGGGCGCCCTGCGCCGCCGTTCCGAGCAACGCGATCACGCCGTCGACCACCGCGGCGAGCTCCTCGCCGGTGGCGGCGCGGCCGCGGGCGGCGCGCAACCGCAGCGCGGCGAGGTCGATGTTGCCGAGCACGTAGGTGAGGGGGTTGTTGATCTCGTGGGCGATGCCGGCCGCCAGCAGGCCCACGGCGGCGAGCCGGTCGGTCTGCGCCATCTGGGCGGCGAGCGCCTCCCGCTCGATGCGGCGTCGGTTGCGCTCGATGGCGTAGCGGACGCAACGGACGAGCAGCTCGCCGTCGACCGTGCCCTTCACGAGGTAGTCCTCGGCGCCCTCCTCGAGGGCCTGCCGTGCGAGCTCGTCGTCGTCGTGGCCGGTCAGCACCACGATGGGCACCTCCGGCGCGCGCCGGCGCACCTGGACGACCGCGTCCACGCCCGAGACGTCGCGCAGCGACAGGTCGAGCAGCACGGCCTCGACCCCCGGCTCCTGGGCGATGCGGCAGCCGGCCTCCAGCTCCGTCGCGTGCTCGATTCGGAAGGGCGCGTCCCGCATGCCCGCCAACATGGCGCGCACGAGGCGGCCGTCGATCGGGTTGTCGTCGATGAGCAGGACCCGCGCCGTCACGGCGGGAACCTATCGCGTCAGGACACCCGCTTGAGACGGATCGTGAAGCGCGCGCCCTCGCCCTCCTCGCTCTCGACGTCGACGCGGCCCTTGTGGGCCTGGACGGCGGCGGCGACGATGGCGAGCCCGAGGCCGCTCCCCTCGCTCCGTCGGGAGGCGAGGACGTCGGGCCGGTAGAACTTCTCGAAGATGCGCTTCCGCTCCTCGCGCGGGACGCCCGGTCCGTCGTCGGCGACCGTCAGGTACACGTGGCGCCGGTCGGCGCGCCCCTCGACGCGGATGTGCACGTCCGGGCCGCCGTACTTGCGGGCGTTGGAGACGAGGTTGAGGAGCGCCTCGGACATCGCGTCCACGTCGACGCTCACCAGCGGCAGCTCGGGCGGCACGTCCACGGCGACGTCGACCTCGCCCGCGAGGTCGTGCCCGCGAAAGGCCTCCAGCGCGCGCTTCACGAGGTCGATGGGCCGCACGTCCTCGAACTCGTAGATGCGCCGGCCCGCCTCCATGCGCGCCCAGGTGAGGACCCGCTCGATCTTCCGCGTGAGGCGCTCGCTCTCCTGGGCGATGACGTCGAGGCACTCGCGCACCTTCTCGGGGTCCTGCACGCGGCCGCTCTGCAGCGTCTCGACGAAGAGGCGGATGCTGGTCAGCGGCGTGCGGAGCTCGTGGCTCACGTTGGACACGAAGTCCGTCTGCAGGCGCGAGAGGCGGACCTGCTGCACCACCGCGCGGCCCATCAGCACCACGCCGAGCACGGAGGTGCCGAGCAGGAGCACGACCGTCCAGAGCGCGCCGCGCGCGGACGTGGGGCCGCCTTCGGGCGCGTCGATCGACACGCGCCAGTGCCCGAACGGCGGCGCCATCGCGCGCTCCACGAGCGCCTCGGACTCGGCGAGCCGCTCCGACAGGCTGCGGCGCAGCGTCTCGAGCGACACCGGCTCGCCCGTCGTCTCCGGCGCCACGACGCGGAGGTGGTAGTTCGCGGGCTCGCTCGAGAACTGCCGCACCACGAGCTCGGGGACCACCACCGCGTCGATCGCACGCGGGTCGAGCTCCCACGCGACCACGAGGCCCGGGCGGACGAGGCTCACCGCGACGGTGTGGATCTCGCCGCCCGCCTCGATCGACACGAACGTGACGGGCTCGCCCTCGGCGAGGCGCGACGCCGCCTCGGCGACCGGACCCGCGTCGACGAGGGGATCGACCGGCCAGGCGCGCTCGACGAGGCCCGCGGCGCCGGCGAGCGCCTCGAGCGCGGGCTCCACCGCGTCGTCGGGGATCCGCGCCAGCTCGTCGCGGACCCGGGCGTCCTCCTCGGCGATGCGCGCGATGATGCCCGCCTCCAGCGCGCGCGCCTGGATGGCGTAGCGCTCGCGGAGCCGCGCCTCGGCGGCGTCGCGCTGGTCCTTGAGCCCGGCGAGCCCGTAGAACGCGAGCAGCACCGTGGGCACCACCACGAGGGCGACGAGGAACCAGAAGACTCGACGACGGGCGACGGATTCGCCGAGGGGACGCACGCCTCCGACCTAACGGAGAATCTCGCACAGGGGCACGGAGAGCACCGAGAGGAACTGGGAGAGGAGGGCGCCTGCGGCGCCGGAGGCGCGTTTTTCCCTCCCCTCAGTGGCCTCCGTGACGCTGTGCGAGGCCTCTTCCCGGTTACGCCGGCCGGCCGATGGACTTCTCCCGCGTCCTCACCGAACAGATCCTGCCGCGTGTCGAAAAGCCCAGCCGCTACCTCGGCACCGAGGTCAACGCGGTGCGCAAGGACCCGCGGCGGGTGGACGTGCGCCTCGCGCTCTGCTTCCCGGACCTGTACGACCTCGGGCTCGGGAACCTCGGGCTCCACATCCTCTACGCCGTGCTCAACCGGATGGACGGCGTGTGGGCGGAGCGCGTGTACGCGCCGGCCCCCGACATGGAGCGGGCGCTGCGCGCGCTGGGCGCGCCGATCTTCGCGCTCGAGTCGAAGGACCCGCTCGGGGCCTTCGACGGCGTAGGGTTCACGCTGCAGTCCGAGCTCACCTTCACGAACATCCTCAACGTCCTCGACCTCGCCGGCCTGCCGCTCCGCACGAAGGACCGCCGGCAGGGCGATCCCCTCACGTTCTGCGGCGGCCCCGCGGTCTTCAACCCCGAGCCGCTCGCGCCCTTCATGGACTTCTTCGTGTTCGGCGACGGCGAGGAGGTCGTGGTCGAGATCGCGGAGGTGCTCCGACGCCACCGTGCTCGCGACGCCCGGCTGCGGGCGCTCGCCGAGCTGGAGGGCGTGTACGTCCCCGCGCTGTACCCCACCGAGATCGTGGACGGGCAGATCCTCCCGTGCGGGCCGCCGATCCGCAAGCGCACGGCGAAGGCGCTGCGCGCCGAGGACTTCCCGGTCGACTACGTCGTGCCGTTCACCGAGCAGGTGCACGACCGGATCGCGCTCGAGGTGCTGCGCGGCTGCACGCAGGGCTGCCGCTTCTGCCAGGCCGGCATGACGACGCGCCCGGTCCGCGAGCGCAGCATCGACGACATCGGCGCGCTCATGAAGCGCACGCTCGAGACCACCGGCTACGACGAGGTCTCGCTCGTGTCGCTGTCGACCTGCGACTACAGCCGCGTGCGCCAGATGGTCGAGTCCACGGTGGAGATCGCCCGCCCTCGCAACGTGCGGGTGTCGCTGCCGTCGCTCCGGCTCGACAGCTTCTCGGTGGAGCTCGCCGACATGGTGGCGGAGACCCGCCGCAGCGGCCTCACGTTCGCGCCCGAGGCGGCGAGCCCGCGCCTGCGCGCGCTGATCAACAAGTGGATCCCCGACGAGGACCTGCTGGAGATGGCGTCGCAGGCGTACGCCCGCGGCTGGGACCACGTGAAGCTCTACTTCATGATCGGCCTGCCGACCGAGCGCGACGAGGACGTGCTCGCGATCGCAGACCTCTGCGACCGCGTCGTGCGCGAGGGGCGCAAGCACAACCGCAACGCCAGCGTGCACACGGGCGTCAGCACGTTCGTGCCGAAGCCGCTCACGCCGCTCCAGTGGGCCGAGCAGATCCACCCCGAGGAGATCGAGCGCCGCCAGCGCCTGCTCCAGAACGAGCTGCGCAAGAGCCGCGCGATCAAGTTCGGCCGCCACCACCCGGAGGAGACGTTCCTCGAGGGGCTCGTGTCGCGCGCGGACCGCCGCGCGGCCGACCTGATCGAGGCCGCCTTCCGCCGGGGCGCGCGCTTCGAGGCGTGGAGCGAGCACCTGAACTGGGCCGCCTGGCAGGGTGCGATCGCCGACGTCGGTTACGACGTGGCGGGCGCTTTGCGCGCGCGGGACCCCGGCGAGCGCCTCCCCTGGGACTTCGTCGACATCCACGTGCCGAAGGCGTGGTTCCGCGAGGACTGGGACCGCGCGATGGAGCTCCGGCACGCGCCGGACTGCCGCGCGAAGAAGTGCCACAAGTGCGGCGTCATCGACGTCCACCGGCCGCTCTGCGCGTCGATGCTGCGCGACCACGTCGCGGGTCGGAAGTCCGAGGCGGCGTGGGTCCGCAAGCCCGCGCCGGACGTGCCCGAGCTCGACGGCGTGCAGCGCGTGCGCCTGCGGATCGGGCGCACCGGCGACGTCCGGTTCCTCTCCCACCTCGAGATGCTCGAGGCGTGGGTGCGCGCGCTGCGGCGCGCCGGCGCGCCGGTCGCCTACAGCAAGGGCTTCCACGCGCACCCGAAGGTGAACTTCTCCGCGGCGCTGCCGGTCGGGGAGGAGAGCACCGGCGACTACGTGGACGTCGTGCTCACGCGCGCGTGGGAGCCCGCCGCGCTGCGCGACGCGCTCGCCGCCGCCGTGCCGGAGGGCTTCGTGGTGCTCGCCGCCGCGGAGGTGCCGCTGCACGCCCCCGGCCTCATGGGCGAGGTCGCCGGCGCCGACTACGCGCTGTACGCAGACGTCGAGCCCGAGCGGCTCGCCGTGGCCGTCCACGCGCTGGACACCGCGCGCGAGCTGGTCGTCACGCGCGAGACGAAGCGCGGCCCCGTCCAGCTCGACGTGCGGCCCATGCTCCGCCACCTGCGCCTCCGAGACGACGGCGTCGTCGAGCTCGGCGTCGCCGACCACGACGGGCGCGCCGGCAAGCCCCGCGAGTACGTCGAGCTGCTCGGCCTGAAGCCCTCGCAGGTGCGCGTGCGCCGCACGCAGACGTACCGGCGCGGGGAGGGAGGGCTGGTGCCATTCCTGGAGGCTTCAGGCTCCGGGCTACAGGCTCCAGCCGGACTCGGCGCCTCCGGCGAGGGCCGAGGCGAGGGAGGGGCGGAGGCTTCGTACGAGGAGGCACCGGAGGGGCGCCCCTGATCGTGGGGGCGGGCGTCCCGCCCGCCCCGCGGGCCCGCTCGGAAATCCGGGCCCGAGGCCCGAAGCCCTCTTCACGCCGTCCGCTTCTTCACGGCGTCCTCGGGATCGAGGTACCGCTCGATGGCCTGCCGCACCCGCACGACGCCGTAGCCCTGCTCCACGCTCACCCAGCCGACGCCCGCTTCGCGGCAGGCGGGCAGGATGACCTGATCCGCGTCGTGACCCACGAACGAGCGGAGGATGATGACCATGTCCACGCCGCCGTTCTTCACGCGGTCGCGGATGGTCTGCAGGGAGTTGCGGCGGAACTCGGCGGGCAGCCAGTCGAGCTCGGCGAACCCGAAGACCTTCTCGAGCCGGGCGCGGTTGAGCTCCCGGGGCGAGCCGCCGATCATCACGGCGCGCCGGGCACGGGTCATGGGCCACCACGCCCAGTCGGCGGGGAGGTCGGCGGGCGCCTCGTCCTCGGAGGCCTCCTCGCGCGCCGCCTCCTGCTCGTCGCGGATGGCGCGGCGCAGCGCGCGGAACTCGCCGCCGTCGAGCGCGGAGGCCGCGGGGGCGACGACGCGGACGAGCCGCGGGTTGCGCGCCGACACGCCCTGGGCGAGCAGCGCCCCGACGTCGCGCCTGAGCTGGGCGGAGATCGCGTCGCGGACCTCGTCCGGCGCCGTCTCGAGCTCGGCGACGAGCCTCTCGACCGACTGCAGCGCGCGCTGCACGTTGGGCGCGTCCTCGGCCGGCGTGGGCAACATGTCGTAGAGGCGCTCGAAGAACGCCTCCGCGTCCGCCTCCCACGTCTCGCGTGCGGGCCGGTGCGTGCGCGAGAGGCCCGACACGAAGCCGGGCCGGGCCTTCTTCATGAACGCCGAGAGGATGCCGAAAGCGTGGGCGATCCGCCGGTCCTCGGGGAAGGCGACCTCCTGGAGCGTGCGCAGTCGCGCGGCGAGCGCCCCGGCGAGGGCGCGCTGCGCCTCGGACGGGAGCCCCATCCACCGGTCCCAGCCCGCCACCACGTGCAGCACCGTGTTGAGGTGCGTGTCGGGGTCGCGCGTGGCGGCCAGCTGCTTGAGGGTGTCGCCGAGGAACGCGGGCCAGTTGGGGTCGATCTCCGGGACGGAGAAGGCGCCCCCGCTCTCGAAGCGCTCCTTGAGCCCCGCGATGGCGTCCACCGACGCGGGCGGACCCGCCGGCCGCGCGGGGGCCGGGCGTACCTCGGGGGGAGGGGGCTCGGCCGGACGCGGCGCCTCCACCACGACGGGCGCTTCCGCGGGCGGCTCCTCCGCGGGCGGCTCCTCCTCGGGCTCGCCGGCGCCTTCGCCCGCGAGGTCGAGCGAGACCCGCCCGCCCGCGCGCCGCCAGGCCGACAGGAGCCCGCCGATGTCCCGCGTGACCTGCGCTCGCCGCTCTCCCAACACGGCGCGCAGTGCGTCGGAAGCAGCGAGTGTTTCCCATGCCTCGATCTGCACGAGCTCTTCGAGTAGTGCGTCGAGTCTGCCGATCGCGTTGGCATGACCCTCGGATCGCGCGCATACGTGTACGCCGACCCCCGTCTGGGTTTGCATGGAAGCTCCCTCCGATTTTCAGACCGCCCGCGCGCAGTCTAACGCAACCTCGTCCGGGCGTGGGTCTGCGGGCGGGCTCCGGGCGCGCCGGCGGCATAGGCTTGGCGCTCTCTCCGGAGCACACGTGTTCACGCTCAGCGACGACCAGCAGGCCCTCGTCGAGGCCGCGCGCCAGGTGGCCGAGGCGGAGCTCGCGCCGACGGTGCGCGAGGACGACGAGGCTGAGCGGTACCGGAAGGACCTGTTCCAGCGCCTCGGCGAGGCGGGCCTCTGCGGCGTGCCCACGTCCGAGGCGTTCGGCGGGCTCGGGCTCGGCTACGTCGAGTACGCGCTCGTGCTCGAGGAGATCGCGAAGGTCGCCCCCGCGTACGCCGTGAGCATCGCCGTCAGCGGCCTCCCGCAGGTCATCCTCGCCCAGTACGGCGACGACGCGCAGCGCGCCCGCTGGATGCCCGGGCTCGCCGCCGGCCGGCTGCTCGGGGCCTTCGCGCTCTCCGAGCCCGAGAGCGGCTCCGACGCCGCGTCGCTGCGCAGCACCGCGCGCCGCGACGGCGATCACTACGTCCTCGACGGCACGAAGTTCTGGATCACCCACGGCGGGGTCGCCGACGTCTACGTCGTCATGGCGCGGACGGGCGAGGCGGGCCCGGGCGGCGTCAGCGCGTTCCTCGTGCCGGCGGACACGCCGGGCCTCTCGTTCGGCAAGAAGGAAGAGAAGATGGGCCTTCGGGCCTCGCCGACGGTCGAGCTCGTGCTCGAGCGCGCGCGCGTGCCGGCGGAGAACCTGCTCGCCGGCGAGGGCGTGGGCTTCCGCATCGCGATGAGCGCGCTCGACAGCGGGCGCATCACCATCGCCGCGACGAGCGTGGGCATCGCGCAGGCGGCGCTCGACGTCGCGGCGGCCTACGCCTGCCAGCGCAAGCAGTTCGACACGCCCGTCATCGACTTCCAGGGCGTGGGCTTCATGCTCGCCGACATGGCCTGCCGCATCGAGACCTCGCGCCTCGTCGTCCACAAGGCCGCGTGGCTGAAGGACCGCGGGCTCGCGTTCTCGCGGGTCGCCGCGATGGCGAAGTGTGTCGCGACCGACACCGCGATGGCCGTCACCACCGACGCCGTCCAGGTGCTCGGCGGCTACGGCTACACGCGCGAGTACCCCGTCGAGCGGATGATGCGCGACGCGAAGGTGATGCAGATCGTGGAGGGCACGAACCAGGTGCAGCGGCTCGTGATCGCCCGACACCTGAAGCGTCAGTACGGGCGCGCATGAACACGCGCCGCAGCGGGTTGTCGTATAGTCTGCCGGCCGTGCCGCCGGTCCCGTCCCGCACCCAGGAACCTGGATGAAGTCCTGCCCGACCTGCAAGAGCACCTACGAGGACTGGATCGACTTCTGCTTCAACGACGGCCAGCCGCTCGTGACGCAGGAGACGACGCCCGCGCCCGCCCCCGCGGCGGCGCCGCCCTCGCCGCTCGACGTCCCGACCCCACGCGCCGCGGCCACGCCGGCGGACGCGCCCGCGCCGGCCGGGATCGCCTCGCGTCCGCCCCCTCCGGCGGCCGGCGCCGACCTCCCGGAGCCCGCGCACCTGCGGAAGCGCACGCGCGCGTCGCAGCCGGAGATCGACGTCCCGCAGCCGCGGCTCGCGCCGCCGCCCAAGGCCGCCGAGCCGCCGCCGTCGCCCGACCCGGCCGACGCGCCCGAGGTCGACGCCCCCGCGCCGCGCGGCCTCGCGCCCGCGAGCCCGGCCGAGGACGTCCCCGATCCCACGGCCACCACGCCCATCCCGCTGGCTCCGCCGCCCGTCCTCCGCTCGGCGGAGCCGCCGGCCGAGCCCCCGAAGCCCCCCGTCGCGCCGCCCGCCAGCGCGCCTCCGGCGCCTCCGGCGCCGCCCGCGAGCGCCGCGCCCGAGCCGCCGCCCCCGGCCCCCGCGGTCGGCGCGGGGCTCGACGCCGACGCGATGCAGGACATCGCCGCCGCGCTGGGAGAGAGCCCCTCGTCCACCGCGGGCACGGTCCCGCTGCCCGCGCCTCAGCGCGAGGACGACAAGGCGACGATGCCGCTCGGCACGCCGTTCCCCGAGGAGCGCGCCTCGTCCGGCGAACGCTCCGTCCTCGACGACGACTTCGACGTCCCCAAGAAGGCGGCCGCCGGCGGGATGGGCCTCGCCGTCATCGGCCTCGCCGTCATCGGCGTGATCTGCGCCGGCGGCGGCGCCGCGTGGTTCGCCACCCGGGGCCCCGCCAAGCCCGAGCCCGTCGCCGCCACCGCGTCCGCGACGCCCGCGCCCCCCGCCGCGCTCCCCGCCGCGGCGCTGCCGGCGCCGACACCCCCGCCGGAGCCCACGCCCGAGCCCCCGGTCGAGCCGGCCGCCGCCGCCGCGACCGGGGCCACGCCGCCGGTCTCGGCCCCCACGGCGACAGCCGCCCAGCCCGCGACCCCTGCGCCCTCCGCCACCGCATCGCGCCCCACCTCGCAGCCCGTCTCGTCCGCGCCGACGTCCTCGCGCCCCACGCAGTCGCCCACGCCCTCGCAGCCGACGCCGAAGTCCACCACGCCGACGCCGCCCGCGATGTTGCAGCCGACCGAGTCGACCGCCTCGGACAGCGTGTGGGGCAACCCCTCCGCGCCGACCTCGGGCTTCCTGAAGATCCTCACCGATCCCGACGGCGCCACGGTCTACGTCAACGACACGGCGAAGGGCCGCACGCCCATCACGATCGAGCTGCCCTACGGCGTGCACCACGTGCGCGTGGTCCGCGCCGGGTTCAAGACCGAGGTGCGCGACGTGAACATCCGCGTGCGCGAGCTGACGGTGCCCTTCAACCTGAAGCCCGAGGTCGTGACCGGGCAGGTGAACGTCTACGGCCCCGACGGCTTCAAGGTCGTGGTCGACGGCCACGACATGGGCCCGATGCCCGTGACCGTCCAGGTCAGCGAGGGCCTGCGCCAGTTCAAGCTCGTCGGCCCCGACGGCAAGAGCTGCACGCTCCCGAAGGAGATCCGCTTCAAGGTCGCGGGTCGCCCGGAGACGGTCACGCTCGAGTGCCCCTGAAGAAGAGGCTACGGGCCTCAGGTCGGGCTCGGCGCCCTCGGAGAGGTGGGCGCGGAAGGGTACGGCGGTGCCTTCGGGACCGGCGGGGAAGCCTCGCTCCGCATCGAGGGGATGTCGTGCCCGCGACACGACGTCCGACCTGAAGCCGGAAGTCCGAAGCCCGAAGCCCTCAGAACGTCCCGCCCGCCGTCACCGTGGCGCCGCCCTCGATCGGCGCGACGCCCACGAACGCGCGGTTGGTGACCACCGAGCTCGCCCACCAGGCGGCGGCTCCGACCAGCGCGAGCTCGCCGGGGTCGGTCGCCGCGGCGCCGGCGGCCCCGACGATCAGCGCCGTGAGCGGCACGGTGACCGCCACGCACGCGAGCCCACGCCCGGTGTCGCCGGTGACGAACGCCGGCAGGCCGGGCACCGGCACGTACGAGAGGGCAGGGGAGACCGGCGTCTCCGGGCGGCGCGGCGCGGCCGGGGCGACCGGCGCGGCGACCACAGTCGGGGCGGGCGCCGCTGGCTCCGGCTCGACGGCGAGCAGCGTCCAGGGCGCGCCGGCGAGCACGTCGCCGCCGACGGGGCCGCCGACGCGGCGCTGCGCGCGCGGCGCGTCGAGGAACACGCTCGCGACGGCGAGCTCCGCCCCGGCGAGCGTGCCCATGACCACGAGATCGACGTCGGCGCCCGCGGCCTGCGCCACCACACACGAGGCGTCGAGCCCGCACGCCACGAGCGCCGCCTTCTTCCCGGTGGGCAGCTGCGCCGCGAACGCGTCGACGTCCACCACCCGCACGGACGGGACGTCGGCGAAGCGGCGTCGCAGCGCTTCGGCCGCCTTCTGCGCGTCCTCGCCGGGCGCGTCGATCGCGCCGAACGGCAGGACGAGCACGCGCACGGGCGTCTGGTACTGGTAGAGGGGGGCCTCGACCGGATCGATGCGCAGGACCTGATCGAAGGGCACCTGCAGGCGCCCCTGGGGTACGCGGAGCGAGAGCCCGCGGGCGTCCGTGGCGACCACCTCGGCGACGAGCACGCGGCCGTCGGCGAGCTCGAGCCGGCGGTACTCCGCGGCCTCGACGTACGCGGCGAGCCAGGCGATCACGGCTCGCCGTCCGGCGTCGGGCAGCGCGCCTCTTTGCCCTCGAGCGGCGGCTGGACCAGCGAGAGGCCCCAGAGGTACCGCAGCGCGCGGGTCTCGTCGTCCGGGGCCCACGCCGCGGCGACCACGCCGAAGGTCGCGGGCTCGGCGACCTCCACCCACCACCGGTTGCGCGCGTCCTCGTCGCCGAACCCCACGACGTCGCCGTCGGCGTCGCGCACCGGCTCGTCGGGGATGCCGCAGGCGTCGAGCGTGTAGAGGAGCACGTCGCCGCGGGTCTCGCCGTCGGCGTAGACCAGCTCGCTGCAGAGGGCGCCGGGCTCGGACACCGTCACCACGCGCCAGTCGACGTCGCCGACGTAGTCCCCTTCGGCCTCGGAGGGGAAGCCCGACGGCGAGCCGCAGTCCGCCGGCCGCTCGGCCGTGGCCTCGAAGTCCCACCCCGAGCCGGTGGCGCGGCCGTGCAGCGCGTTGCCCTCGTCGACGGCGAGGACCTCGAGGTCCTCGGCGGGGAGGTCGCGCGGGTCGTCGTCGTAGCGGTCCTCGCGCGTGCCGAGCTCGGTCCACGTGACGGTGTCGTCGGCGGGCGGCTCCTCGCCGGCGGCGAGCGCCTCGCGCCCGTCGTCGGGAAGGTGGGCGAACCGCGGCCAGTCCGCGCACGCGAGGAGGCCCGGCAGCAGGAAGGGGACCGGCGCAGGCACGGCGCTGTTGTAGCGCCCGTGCGCGTGCGTCCGCAAGCCGGCTTGCCCCGGGTGCACGCCGGCGCTATGCCGGACGCCGCCGTGACGGAGCGCCGCGTGATCGTCGAGCTCGGGAACCTCGCGGGGCGCGAGGGGGCGCTCGTCGGGCGCGGACGCCTCACGGCCGCGCTCGGCCGCCTCGCCGAGGTCCACGACCTCGTCGAGCGCGGGGTCGAGGACTTCCGCTGGCCGCACCTGCTGTTGCCGGACGACGCCGCGCTCGCCGCCGTGACCCGCACTGGCGCCGAGCTGCGCGGCCGCGCGCGCCGCCTCGCCGTCGCCGGTCAGCCCGGCGCGCTCGCGCCGCTGCGCGCGATCGTGGGCGCGCTGTCGCCCGAGGCGCCGCTCCGGTGGGTCGACAGCGCCGACGCCGCGCCCGCCGACGCCGACGACCTCGCCTGGCTCGTGCTCGAGGGCCCCCCGTGGGCCGACGCGCTCGCCGAGGCCGCGGTCGCCGCCGGGCGGCCGGTCGCGGTGGCCGGCGCGGGCGAGCACGAGGCCCCTCCCGACGGGTGGTGGGTCTCCGATCCCGCCGCGGGCGACGGCCGCTTCGGCGCGCTCGGGCTCGGGACGCTGCTCGGCGCGGCGTTCGCCGGCGTCGACGTGGCCGCGCTGGTCGCCGGCGCGCGGGACGTCACCGCCGCGTGTCGCCGGCCCGCCCTGTTCGAGAACCCCGCCTACACGCTCGCCGCCGCCTTCGAGGCCGCGGAGGCCCGGCTCGGCGTCTCCGGGCTCGCCCACGTCGTGCCCACGGGCCGCCTGCGCGGCTTCGGCGAGTGGGTGGCCCGCGCGTGGGGGGCCGCCTCCGCGCGCACGGCCGAGCAGGACGGCGCGCGCCGGTACGTCGGAGGACCCGGCGCGTCCGGCGTCGCCGGCGACGAGGAGTTCGCCGAGGCGCTGCTCGGCGGCGGGCGCGACCGCCTGCTCGTCGCCTGGGAGGTCGAGGGCGTGGATCCCGTGCCGGTGCGCGTGTTCGCGCAGCTCTGGCGGCGCGAGCGGATGCCGTTTCTGCGCGTGCGCCTGCCGGGGATCGACGCGACTTCCCTCGGCGGGGCGCTCCAGCTCGTGGCGCACACCACGTTGGTGACGTCGCTGCTCGGCGGACGGGATCCGTTCGCGCGCGAGGCGGTCTCGGCCTGGGACGCCGCGCTCGAGCGAGCCCGCGCTGACGTTGACGGGGGCGCGCGCATCGCATAATCCCGCGCCCTCGGAGCTTTCGTGGCCGACTCGAACGAGCAGAACCCGCCGGCCGGGGGAGGGGAGGCGGCGCCGCCGGAGCAGGACGCGCTCTTCCGCGCGCAGATGGCGGTGTCCGACTTCATCCTCGGCTACTGGAAGTACGGCGTCTACGCGGTCGGCCTCGTGCTCCTCGGCGCCCTCGTCTACGGCGGGGTCTCCAGCTGGACGCGGGGCCGCGCGGAAGACGACTACGCCGCGATCGCCCGCATCGACTACCGCATGCCGAAGGTCGATCCGCTCGCGCGCTACGGGCTCGCGCCGATGGACGACCCGAACGACGCGCAGCGCATGATCGACCTGCAGGAGGGCGCGAAGCGCTACGAGGCCGCCGCCACCGACGCGAAGGGCGCGGCCGCCGTCTACGCGTGGCTGAAGGCCGCCGAGACGTGGAAGCGCGCGGGCAAGGACGCCGAGGCGCTCGCCGCCACCGAGAAGGCCGCGAAGCTGGGCGAGAAGGATCTCGCCGGCTTCACCGCCGACGCCGCCTGGGCCGCCGCGCTGCGGGGCGCCGGGCGCGCAGACGAGGCGTTCGCCCACCTGCAGGGCATGTCGACCCGCTACGAGGGCACCTACGCGGAGGAGTCGCTGCTCCAGCTCGCGTCCGCCCAGCTCGACGCCGGCAGGAAGGACGAGGCGCGCAAGACGCTCGAGGCCTTCAAGACCCGCTTCCCCGCCTCGCCGCGCGCGGCGCAGGTCACGGCGCTCGAGTCCCGCGCGGTCGCCGGCGGATGAGCTTCGTCGACGCCTTCGACGCCGTCTTCGCGGACGAGGCCGAGCCCATGCCCGCCGTGGTCGCGGGCGACGCGCTCGCCGGCCCGCCGCTCTTGCTCTGGTCGCAGCCGCTGCCCGGGCTGCCGCCGCCGACCGCCACGCGCACCGAGCCCGCCGCGCCCGTCGTGCTGGGCGACCGGATCTTCGTCGGCTTCAGCGGGGCCGACGGCCTGCTGGTGCTCTCGCGCCACGACGGCGGGCTCGTCACGGTCCTGCCCGCGCGCGCGCCCGTCGCGACCGCGCCGGTCGTCACCGACACGTTCGTCTACTTCAGTGACACCGCCGGCTACACGTTCGCGTACCGGCTCGACGCCCTCGACACGCGCACGCCCGCGTGGTCGCACTTCTCCGGCGCGCCGGTGTTGTCTCCGGTGACGGTCGCCGGCGACACCCTGTACGTCGCCAACGTCGACGACCTCGTGTTCGCTCTGGACGCGCGCACCGGCGAGCTCCGGTGGCGCCACGCCCACCGCCTCGACGCCGCGCGCACCTCCGAGCTCGAGCTCTTCGGCGCCCCGAGCCCCGTGCTCGACGCCGCGCGCGGCGAGCTCCTGTGCGGGTTCTCCGACGGCTTCCTCGTGGCGCTCGGCGCGCGCGACGGCACGCCGCGCTGGTCGGTCGGCGTGGGGGAGGGGGCCTACCCCGATCTCATCGCCCCGCCGGCCGTCGGCGCGCTCGGCGTGCTGGTCGGCGGCTACTCGGGCCCGCTCGAGTCTCTCGACCCCGAGGCGCGCGCCGTCCGCTGGCGCCTCGAGGTGGGCTCCAGCGCGCCGTTCTCGGTCGTCGGCGAGACGCTGTGGCACGGCGGCGCCGACGGCCAGCTGCGTCGTGTCGATCTCCGCACGGGCGAGGTGAAGTGGGTGTGGGACACCGGCGCGGGCGGCACGCTCGGCCAGCCCGTCCCCACGGCGCAAGGCCTGCTCGTGGCGTCGAGCGAGGCGAGCCTCTACCTCGTCGACCCCGAGACGGGCTCGCCGCGCTGGACGTTCGACCCGGGTGTCCTGCTCGAGGGCTTCACGGCGACCCCCGCCGTCGTCGGCGACACCGTCTACGCCGTCAGCAACGCCGGCGTGCTCTACGCCTTCCGCGGACGCGCGCCCGTCGCCGTCACGGACACGCCGGATTGGGTGACCCCGCCGTTCCCTCGGTGAGGCACCACGCCTCCGGCGCGTTGTTGTCCGCGGCGCCGCGCCCCGCGTCGAGCGACCAGGTCGCGAACGCCTCGCGGTCCCAGCCGGTCACGTGCACGGCGTCGAGGACGACGGCGCCGCCGTCGAGCGAGACGAGGTCGTCGCCCGCGTCCAGCGCGAGCCCCGGGACGGTCAGCGGGCAGCCGTCCTGCTCGGTCGCGCACACGGCGACACACGCGCCCGCCGCGAGCGTGGCGGCGTCGAGCCGGTGCTCGCCGGCGCCCGTGGCGAGCCGCAGCCCGTCGAGCGGGACGTCGCGCTCGGCGGCGCTGCAGAGCTCGATCCACGGCGAGCCGTCCGGGTGGAGCTCGCTCACGAACACGTCGCCGGGAGCGAGGAGCGTCTCGTCGATCATGCCGTCGCAGTCGTCGTCGACGCCGTCGGGCGCGGCCTCGCCGGCCGCGGGCGAGATCGCGGCGTCGCCGTCGTCGCAGTCGGCGCCGATCGGCCAGCCGTCGCCGTCGCAGTCGGCGTCGAGGGCGCCGTCGCAGTCGGCGTCCACGTCGTCGTAGCAGTCGTCCGGGGCGCCCGGGTGGGTGTCCGGCGCGCCGTCGTCGCAGTCGTCGCCGCCGGCGG
>JBMOQZ010000191.1:0-17514 GCA_049322475.1 Myxococcota bacterium
CGGCGGGGTCACGACGGTGGAGATCAAGAGCGGCTACGGGCTCGCCCCGGCGCACGAGGCGAAGATGTTGCGCGCGGCGCGGGCCGCGGCGGGCCCCGTCGACGTCGTGACCACGTTCCTCGGCGCCCACGTCCGTCCGCCCGGGCGCGACGACTACGTGGACGAGGTGGTGGGCGCGCAGCTCGACGCGTGCGCGGAGCTCGCCGACGCGGTGGACGTGTACTGCGACCGCGGCGCGTTCACGCTCGCGGAGGCGGAGCGCGTGCTCCGTGCCGCCCGGGACCGTGGCCTGCCGATCAAGGTCCACGCCGAGCAGGTCGCGTTCACCGGGGTCGCCGCGCTCGCCGCCGGGATGGGCGCGCTCTCCTGCGACCACGTCGAGCGCGTCGACGACGCCGGCGTCGCCGCGATGGCCGCCCACGGGACCGTCGCCGTGCTGTTGCCCGGCGCGATGTTGTACCTGCGCGACCCGTCGCCGCCCGTCGCGAAGCTGCGCGCGGCCAGAGTCCCGATGGCGATCGGCACCGATTTCAACCCGGGGTCCTCGCCCGTGCGCGACCTCTGGTCGTGCGCGACGCTCGCCTGCCTCACGATGGGGCTCACCGTCGTCGAGGCGCTCGCCGGCGTCACGTCGGTGGCCGCGCGAGCCCTCGGCCGCGACGACGTCGGCGTGCTGAGGCCCGGCGCGCGCGGCGACCTCGCGCTCTTCGCGCCGCCGCCGGGCGAGCCCCCGGAGCTCCGCGTGCTGGTGCAGTACCTCGGGCCCCACCGCGCGACGGCGGTGTACAAGGACGGCGCGCGGGTGTGCTGACCTCCATCGAGTACGCCGCGGGCGAGCTCCGGCTCCTCGACCAGCGCCTCCTCCCCGGCCGCGTGGCGTGGGTGAGCTGTCGCGACAGCGCCGAGACGGCCGGGGCGATCCGCGCGATGGTCGTCCGCGGGGCCCCGGCGATCGCGATCGCGGCGGCGTACGGCATGGCGCTCGCCCAGCGGCGGGGCGAGGACCTCGACGCGGCCCGCGCGCGGATCGGCGAGGCGCGCCCCACGGCGGTGAACCTCCGGTGGGCGCTCGAGCGGCTCCGCGGCGAGCCCGACCTCGAGGCGGCCGCGCGGCGCCTCCACGACGAGCAGCTCGCCGTCGACCGCGCGCTCGGCGAGCACGGCGCGGACCTGCTCTCCGGGGGCGTGCTCACCATCTGCAACACCGGCGCGCTGGCGACGGGGGCCTACGGGACGGCGCTCGGGATGGTGCGGACGGCGTGGGCCCGCCGCCGGGACGTCCACGTCTGGGCGTGCGAGACGCGCCCGTACCTGCAGGGCGCGCGCCTGACCGCCTTCGAGTGCGCGCAGGCCGGCATCCCGTGCACGGTGATCCCCGACGGCGCCGTCTCCGCGCTGCTCGCCACGGGCCGGGTGCGCGCGGCCGTCGCGGGCTGCGATCGCGTCGCCCGCAACGGGGACACCGCCAACAAGATCGGCACCTACGATCTCGCCGTCGCGTGCAAGCACTTCGGCGTGCCGCTGTACATCGCGATGCCGCGCAGCTCGCTGGACCTGTCTTGCCCCGACGGCGGGGCGATCCCCATCGAGCTCCGGCCCGCGGAGGAGCTGCTCGCCGTGCCGATCGAGGGCGTCGACGGCTGGAACCCAGCGTTCGACGTCACGCCCGCGTCCTTGATCTCGGCGTGGGTGAGCGAGCGGGGGGTGGAGAGGGCGCCCTTCTGACGGCGGAGACGCAACCGCCAAGGCGCCAAGTGAGGCGCCAAGTACGCCAAGGGAATCTTCGGGGAGGCGCCCCGGCGCCGAAGGCGCCCGCTCTCTCTCCTTCTTCGCGTTCTTGGCGTAGACTTGGCGTCTTGGCGGTTGCCTCTCAGACCGCGATGTCCTCGTCCCAGATCTCCGGATGCTCCCGGATGAACGTGCGCATGAGCTCCCGGGCCTCGGGCAGGTCGAGGTTCACGAGCTCCACCCCGTTGTGGCGGAGCCAGTCCTCGGCCCCGACGAACGTGTGGTTCTCGGCGAAGACGACGCGCGGGATCTTGAAGAGGAGCGCCGCGCCCGTGCACATGGGGCACGGCGAGAGCGTGCTGTACAGCGTCGCGCGGGCGTAGGCCGACGCGGGGAGGCGCCCCGCGTTCCGCAGCGCGTCCATCTCGCCGTGGAGGATGGCGCTGCCCTCCTGCACGCGGCGGTTGTGCCCCCGCCCGACGATCTTCCCGTCGATCACGATCACCGAGCCGATCGGGACGCCGCCCTCCGCGAGACCCTGGCGGGCTTCGGCGAGCGCCTCCGCCATGAAACGCAGATCATCGTGCATCCCACGGACGTATCGTGACGGCCTCGTCGGCGCGCGTGTGATAGTACGCCGCGCCAGGAGGCAGGAATGGTCGGCTTCGGGATGCCCGGGATGAGCGAGTGGATCGTGATCCTCGTCATCGTCCTGATCTTCTTCGGCGCCGGCAAGCTGCCCGACGTGTTCGCGCAGGCGGGGAAGGGGCTGAAGGCCTTCAAGGACGCCTCCGAGGGCAAGGGCGACAAGCCCGCGGCCGACGAGGCCACCGACGAGAAACCGGCGACGAAGGTCCGCAAGCAGATCGCGCAGGACGAGCTCGACGACGACGAGGAGCCCGCCCGCGAGACGCAGTCGGCCAAGCCGCGGAAGGACTGATCCGGGCGGTCAGCGCTTCAGGAGCCCCGTCACGTCGGCGCGCAGCTCCTCCGGCATCACCTGGGAGTCCGACAGCTCCACGAGGTGCTGGCGCAGGAGCGTGGGCAGGATGGCGCGCGCGAGCGGGCTCGGCGCGTGCGGGTTGAACGCGATCGCCTTGCGCACGCGGTAGCGCTGCCCCCAGCGGGCGTGGGCGGCGAGCCGCTCGAGGATCTCGCCGGTGGTGGGGCGCATGGCCGCGATCTTCACCGCGTCGCGCTCGGTGATCAGCGGGTTGTCGAGCAGGGCCGCGATCACGCGCACGTCGCGGTCGTGGAGGAGGCGGTCGAGCTTCATGCGGTCCCGGCCGCGCGCGGCGGCGGTGCGCTCGCCGGCGGAGACGTCGAGGTGGGGGTTCGCGTCCGGGGGGCGCGGGAGGTCGGGGTCGTGGCGGGCGCCGAGGAAGCGCCTCGCGACGCGGTCCTCGCCGGCGGCGCGCGCGGCGCCGTACAGCTCGAGCGTGCGCTCGTAGGGCAGCTCGTGCAGGACCGAGGGCGTGATCGCCAGCTCGGTGGCGAGCCACCGGCAGGTCGCGTCGCCCTCTTCGGCGCGCCGGTCGACGCGGTGCAGCACGCCGAGCAGGCTCCCGTCGTCGAGCGCGCCGATCGCCTCGATCAGGACGGTGCGCCGGAGCCCCCGATCGGCGACGGCGACGAAGCGGCGCAGCAGCCCGCCGAGCAGGACGTCGGCCTCCGCGGGGTCGGCGATCAGCGCGTGGAAGCGAGCGACCACCGCGGGGTGCGCCATCCCGGGAGGTTATCAGACGCGCGCATGCTGCTGGTCGCCGCGCTCGCCGCCTGTGGTCCGAAGGAGTGGACGAGCCACGAGGAGTGCGCCGGGGTCGGGGACGCCGAGGAGCGCGAGGCGTGCTGGGTCGCCACGTTGCCGAAGCTGTTCTGCACCGATCCGGCGCAGGGGGAGCAGCTGGTCGAGGAGAAGATCGCGACGCAGCTCAACCAGGACTACGTCTGGATGCTCGTCGGCGAGAACGTGGCGCCGGAGACGCCCAAGTACTGCGAACGCATCGTCAACGCGGAGTTCCGCACGCGGTGCCTCAACGTCACGAAGCGCCCACACCTCCACTCGTACACGACAGAATTCTGCCCGAACAAACAGCGCAAGCACGATCCGAACGCCACCCCCGGCCGCGGCCCCAACCGCGGCGGCACGGCCCCGCCCCCGCCGGGCGCGCCGCCGCCGTCGGGCGCGCTGCCGGGCGCCGGCGCTCCGTAGCGGGCGGGGCGGGCGAGACGCCCGCCCCCACGAGCAGGAGGCGCGCGCCGTAGCGCGAGGGGCGGGCGAGACGCCCGCCCCCACGAGCAGCCGGGGGTTCCCCGCTCACGCGGCGCCTTGTGGCCGCCGCTGTGGAGCAACCGTTCTCCGGAGGCGGACCCTCGCCTCGCGAGTTCGGTTTCCGGGAGCAACCGTTCTCCGGAGGCGGGGCCTCGCCTCGCGAGTTCGGTTTCTGGGAGCAACCGTTCTCCGGAGGCGGAGCCTCGCCTCGCGAGTTCGGTTTACCACGGGCGGCAAGGCCCCATCGCGCGCGGGCGCGCCGCCGCCGTCGGGCGCGCTGCCGGGCGCCGGCGCTCCGTAGCGCGAGGACTCCGTCGGTCCTCGTTCGTGTCGCCGGGAAGAGTCCCCCCCGCCAGGGCCTCACCGCAAGAGATGGAGGAGACGCTTGACGTTGCCGGGTAGAAGCAATGTCGGGGGGGACTGGTTCCCAGTCGGAGGCCCAGAGGGCTCAGCGGGATTGTAGGAGCATCGCGCCGCGCTGGCAACAACAAAGCGAACGAGCCTTCACCCTTCCGCTACGAGGGCCTCCACACGCACCGCGAGCGACCGCATCGTGAAGGGCTTCCTCAAGACGGTCGTGGCCGGCTCGCCGGCGAGCTCGCCCCCGACGACGTCCGCCGCGTGACCGGTGGTCACCACCACGGGGCAGGCCGGCTGCCGGTGGCGCAGGCGGCGGATCACCTCGCGCCCCGACACGTCCGGGAGCGACCAGTCGACCACCGCGGCGGCGATGGGCCCCTCGGTCTCGTCGATGCGGGCGAGCGCCTCGCGGCCCGACATGGCGCCGATCACGTCGTACCCGAGCGCCTGGAGGTACTCGGTGACGATCCCGAGGACGTCGATCTCGTCGTCCACGATGAGGAGGACCTGCCGCATGTCCGCGGGAGTGTAACGCTCAGCGGCCGCCGACGCCGCGTTCCGAGAGCTCGAGCACCGCGGCGCTGAGCGCGGCGCCGAGCGGGTTCTCGGCGTCCTCCGTCAGGAGGCCGAGGTCCGGGTCCGAGAGGGACATCGACGCGTTCGGATCGTTCTCGCGTTCGCCCACGGCGGGGAGGTGGTCCACCCCGGGGTTGAGCCGCGACCACGCGACGCCGGCGCGCTGGAGCGCCTCGCCGAGCGCGTACACGTGCGGGTGGTCGGCGTGCGCGAGGACGTGGTCCTCCTCGCTGGCGACGAGGATCACGGGCAGATCGGGATGGGCGGCCACCAGCGCGGGCGCCGCGCGCGCGGCGTCGCGCTCGGCCCACCACGCCTCGGCGGCCTCGGCGCCCGCGACGTCGGCGGGCAACGAGCCCCGGGCCTCGAGCTCGGCGGCGATCGCGGGGTCGAGCATCCGCCGCGCGGTCCCGGGGTCCACCACGCCGTGCTGCTCGACGTCCGCGTCGCCGCAGGCGGCGTCGCCGTCGAGGTCGAAGCACACCCGCGCCGCGTCGGCCACGAGCGACTCCAGCGGGTAGTCGCACCGGGCGACCGAGTCCTCGTCGAGCGCGCAGGCGCCCGGCTCGTAGACGGTGGGGTCGTTCCCGTGCGCGACGGTCGCGAAGGGCGACCCGGCGGGCGTCTCCCAGAACACCAGCCCCCGCACCGCCGGGACGTCGAGGTCGGGGTCGGCGAGCGTGGCGGCGGCGAGGTTCCCGCCGTTGGAGAGGCCGACGACGTGGACGTCGGCGGGGTCGGCCGCCGGGACACGCCCTTCGATCGTGCACCCGTCGAGATCGCCGGCGAGGCCCGCGGCGTAACGGAGGGCCGTCGCCACCGCCGAGCGCGCCGTGGGCCCGCGGCGGTCGGAGGTGCCGGTCGACTCGCCGCCGCCCGGGAGGTCGAGGTGCACCGACGCGAGCCCGGGCGAGAGGTCCAGCGCGACGAGGTCGGGGCCGAGGAACGCGCCGCCGTCCTCCCACCCGCCGTGCACCACCACGGACACGGGCCGCCGCTCGTCCTCGGCGGGCGTCGCCTCGGGCCAGCGCAGCTGCACGCGCACCACCTGGTCGCCGTCGGCGAGCCGCGTGCCCACGGTGCGGGCGGCGGGGTCGACCGCGTCGACGGCGTACTGCCACGCGCAGGCGTCGTCGGCGTTGCCGGCGAGCTGGCGACACCCCAGCAGCCACAGGATCACGGGTCGAACCCGGGCGGAAGCGGGGAGCGGATCTCGAGCCGGTCGCCGGGGCCGGGCCAGGGGATACGCACGGCCCACGCGTGCAGGTAGAGGCGGTCGGAGGGCGGACCGCCGTACGCCTCGTCGCCCACGATGGGGGCGCCGCGCTCGGAGAGGTGCGCCCGGATCTGGTGCGTGCGGCCGGTGATCGGCATCACGAGCACGCCGGCACGTCCGTCCTCTCGCCAGCGCACCTTCCAGTGCGTGCGCGACGGCCTCCCGCGCCCGATCGCGACGCGCCCGCGGTGCCACGCGCCGAGCGGCACGGTGGACTCGCCCTCGTCGGGGAGGTCGCCGGCGACCACCGCGGCGTACTCCTTCTCCACGCGGCCCTCGGCGAAGGCGGTGCTCAACAGCCGATGGCCGGCCGCCGTGCGCGCCATCACCAGCACGCCGCTGGTCTCGGTGTCGAGCCGATGGCACACGAAGAATCCGGTCATCTGCGCGAGGTTGTCGCCGCCCTGTCGGGGGGGGACCACCGGGATGCCCGCCGGCTTGTCGAGCACCTCCAGGTGGCGGTCGCGGTAGAGCGTGACAATCAAAGGTAGGCGCCCGGAGCCTGCGCATGGATATCCGCCCGCTGCCCCCGACGCTGCTTCGCTGGCGAGTGCCCGACGGCGTGCTCGACTTCCGCACCACCGCGGACGTGCCGCCCACCGAGGCCGTCATCGGGCAGTCCAGCGCGCTCGCCGGCCTCGCCCGCGGCGTGTCGATGCGCAGCCCGGGGTTCAACGTGTTCGTGGTCGGGCTGCGGTCCGCCGGGCGGCTCGGCCTCGTGCGTCGCATCGTCGAGTCGCTCCGCCCGCCGAAGCGCACCTCGCGCGACTTCGTGTACGTGGCCAACTTCCGTGAGCCGGCGCGGCCGAAGCTCCTGCAGTTCCCGCCCGGGCGCGGCGCCGCCTTCCGCCGCGACATGGTCCGCGTCGCGTCCGTGCTGCTCGAGGAGATCCCCCGGCTCGTGCGCTCCGACGAGGTGCGAGGCCTCCGCGATCGGCACACGAACGTGGCCGCCGCGGCCCACCACGGCGCGCTGATGCGGCTCAAGGCGAAGGCGCGCGAGATGGGCTTCCTCATCGGCGAGGTGGACAGCGACGAGGTCGTCCTCCTGTACGTCGACCCCGAGGAGGAGATGCCGGAGGAGGGCGAGGAGGAGGACGCGAAGGTCCACACCCGCGCCGAGGTGCAGGTGCTCGCCGAGTCCGGCGCCATCCGGCTCCCCGTGCCGCTCGAGGAGCTGCTCGCCCGCTTCGACCAGCTCGAGCGCGACCTCGCCGAGGTGCGCGACGCGTCCGAGGACGCCATCCTCGAGACCGTGCGCGCCGTGGGCGACGCCGAGCAGGAGGCCGTCCGCAAGGGCACCGCCCGCCTGTTCGCCGAGCTGTGCCGCCGCTGGCCCGTCGCCTCGAACTGGCTGCGGGACCTGCAGAACTTCGTGGTCGAGTCGCCCGAGATCTGGAACGAGGAGGAGGGCGACCAGGCCGGGTTCGTCGCCGCCTTCACCGTCAACCTCGTCCACGTCGGCAAGCGCAGCGGCAAGGCGCCGGTGGTGGTGGTGCCCAACCCGACGTGGCCGAACCTCTTCGGCGGCATCGAGGGCGAGCCCGGGGCCTCCGACCACCGCTCGATCCGCTCGGGCTCGCTGCTCGACGCCGACGGCGGGTTCCTCGTGCTCTCGGCGAGCGATCTCCTGCAGGAGCCGACGACCTGGAAGGTGCTCAAGCGCGCGCTGATGTTCGGCGAGGCCGAGGTGCAGAACCCCGAGATGCCCGCGTTCGGCGGCGGGCTCTCGGTGATGCGGCCCGACCCCGTGCAGCTCGACGTCAAGATCATCCTCGTCGGCGACATCGACACCTACGCGGCGCTCTTTTACGGCGACCCCGACTTCAGCGGCATCTTCAAGATCAAGGCGGAGTTCGAGCCCGACGCGACGATCACGCCCGAGCTCTTGCGCGAGTACGCCGCGTTCTGCGCGCGCATGGTCCGGCGCGAGCGGCTCTCGCACCTCACGCGCGACGGCGTGGAGGCCGTGCTCGAGTGGGCGGTGCGCGAGGCGGGGCGCGGCGGGCGGATCTCCACCCACTTCGGCACGGTCGCGGACCTCGTGCGCGAGGCCGCCGTCGAGTCGGCGGGCGAGATCATCGACCGGACGCACGTCGAGGCCGCGCTCGCCGCGCGCCGCCAGCGCGACGACTTCGGCGAGCGCCGCGTGCTGGAGATGATGGGCAGCGGGGCGATCCGCATGGCGGTCACCGGCGAGGCGGTCGGCCAGGTCAACGCGCTGGTCGTCTACCACGTGGGTGGGCACGACTTCGGACGGCCGATGCGCGTGACCGTGACGGCCGGCGTGGGGAAGGGGGGCGCGGTCTCCATCGAGCGCGACGCGCGCCTCTCGGGGCGCACCCACGACAAGGGCGTGCGCATCCTCGGGGGGTTCTTGCGCCACCGCTTCGGCGACACGCGGCGCCTCTGCTTCACCGCCGCCATCGCCTTCGAGCAGTCCTACGGCCGCGTCGAGGGCGACAGCGCCACGGTGCCCGAGCTGCTGGCGATCCTCTCGGCGATCTCCGGCCTGCCGGTGCGGCAGGAGGTGGCGATCACCGGATCGCTCGACCAGTTCGGCGCCATCCAGGCGGTCGGCGGCGTCAACGACAAGATCGAGGGCTACTGGCGCGCGTGCCGGCTCCTCGGCGAGACCGGCACCCAGGGCGTCGTCATCCCGAAGGCCAACGTGCAGGACCTCTCGCTCTCCGCCGAGGTCCAGCGCGCCTGCGCGGAGGAGCGCTTCCGCGTCTGGGGGCTCGACCACCTCGACGAGGCCGTCGCGCTCCTCTTCGGACGCCCGGCCGAGGACGTGATGGCCGCCGCCGCGGCGCGCCTCGACGCGTGGGCGCGGATCAGCGGTTCGCCTCGCGCCTGACCGGCGCGGCAGCCTACTCCTCGCAGGCCACCGCCGACACGTACGTCAGCTCCACCTCCGCCCCCCGCGCCGGCACCTGCTCGCCGTCGAAGACCACGCTCCGCTCGGCCTCGTCGTAGCTCCACGCGGTCCAGGTCGCGCCCTCGACCCACACCTCGATCGTGGCGGCGACGGGCGCCTCGGCGAGCGGGAAGCGCACGACGCCGTCGCCCTCCACGGGCGTGGCGATGTCGACGAAGGCCTCGGTCCAGTCGGCGAGGCAGAGGTCCGCGACCACGCCGCCCGTCGCCTCCGCCACCTGCTCGTAGCCCTCGGGGATGGAGTCGCAGCCGGTGTTGCCGGGGATGACGACGGACACGCGCCACCCGGCGCCCGCCGCCCACTCCTCCGCCACGTCCGCGGCGTCCTCGACCGCGTCCGACGGCGCCGGCCCGTCGGTGACGAGCACGAGATGGAGGTCGGCGTCGTCGCGCCGGAACGCGTCGAGGCAGCCCCCGCGGGTCTGGTCGAGCGCCGCGCCCGCGAGCCCGAACAGGTCGTCGCTCCAGTAGCCGCCCTCGCCGTCGAACGCGCGCGCGAGCAGGTTCTCGGCGCGCAGGGAGGTGTCCTCCCGCGCGGCCCACCCGGGCTCCACCCCGGGGCACGACGACGAGGAGTCGACGGCCGCGAGCCGGTAGTCCACGTTCACGTCCCGCAGCGTGTCCACGAACGCGGGCGCGGCGGCCTCGCCCTTCGCCACGTGCTCGAGCATCGCCGCGCCGCCCTCCACGGCGAACAGGACGTCGGTGGGGTTGCTGGGCGTGTACCGGAAGGCCTCGACGACGCGCTCGCCCTCGTAGCCGAGCGCCGCGATGGGCACGCCGACCTCGGGCCGGAGCGGGTCGTTGCTGGACACGAGCAGCGTGGCGCCGCGGTCGCCGCCGCCGGCGGGCGTGAAGCGCACCCGCACCTCGCCGGCGAGCCCGGGGGCGATCTCGCCGGGGACGTCGACCACCTCGAACTCGCCGTCGGTGGTCGCCCCGGTGACCACGAGCGTCTCGGAGCCCGCGTTGGCGATCGGCACGGCGCCCTCGCCGGCGCAGCCCACCACGACGGCGGGCAGCTCGGGGTCCCCCTCGGCGAGCACCGGGGCGCGGCCGCGCCCGAGGAGGCGGACCTGCTCGCCCGCGGGCTCCACCACGAGGCGCGCCTCGTCGCTCGACTCGGTGGTGGGCGAGTAGACGACGTCGAGCTCGCGCACCTCGCCGGGGGCGAGCTCCACGACCGGGTCGGCGTCGATGACGAAGGCGCCGCTGCCGACGGCCTCGTCGTGCCCCGTGACGGTCGCGGGGGCGTCGCCGAGGTTGTAGAGCGTGAGCGTGGCGATCGCCGGTCCGCCGGCGACGGAGACGTCGCCGAAGTCGATCTCGGCGGGGCTGACGGTGAGGCGCTCGCCGTCGCCCTCGCCGTCGTCGGGGAACTCGAACGGCTCGAAGTCGTCGCACGCCGCCGCGAGCGACACGAGGCACAGGAGCGTGCGGGGCCGGCGCACGCCCGTAGTGTAGCGCCCCCCGCGCGGCCCTCAGGGGAGGAAGGCGGCGCCCACGCGCAGCGCGACGCCCCCGACGGGGGCCCAGTCGCCCTCCCACCGCTGCGCCGACACCCAGGCGTCCGCGCGCGCGTCCACCCGCACGTGGGCCGCGACCGGGACGGACACCCCCGCGGACACGCCCCCTGCGCCGCCGATCTGCTCCTGCACGACGTCCGTGGCGGCGCGCAGCGCGAGGCGCGCATCGACGGTGGGGCCGATCCACGCGATCCCGAAGGGCACCCCGAGCGTGGCGCCCGCGGACACCGACCCCGTCGTGACGTCGTAGCCCTCGCTGTCCGCCATCGGGCCGTTCGCGAGGTCGGCGCCGACGTGCACGTCGGGCCGCAGCCGCCCGGCGACGGCGGGCGACCAGGCGACCTGGAACGAGGGCGCGACGGGGTGGAAGCCCTCGGCGCCCCCGAGCCAGGAGGCGCCGGCGAGCACGGTGACGGCGCTCCGGCGGCCGCGCAGCAGGTCCTCGACGGGCAGGGACTCGCCCGCCTCGAGCGACACGTTCTGCCGCAGCAGCGTGCGCCCCTCGGCGTCGCGCACCTCGATACGGGAGACGCCCGGCTCCACCGCGTACAGGCCCGGGAGCTCGCCGCGGGGGACGCCGTCGACGAAGAGCCGCGCGCGGGCGAGCACCACGTCGCAGGCGTAGAGCAGCGCGGCCTCGGCGCGGTCGCGGGCGTCGGCCTTGCCCGAGAGGAAGATGTCCTCGCGGCCCACGATGCGGTACTCCGCGCGGGGGACCTGCAGGCCACCGGTCCAGGTGATGGTGTGGTCGCGGGCGTACTCGTGGGCCTCGGCCACGTCGACGAGGCCGTCGCGGTCGAGATCCGCGGCGACTCGCTGCGCGGTGAGGCCCTCGATGAGGTAGTGCGTGTAGACCCCGTTCTGGAGCTTGGGGTCCTCCATCGCGGGCTGGTGGTACTGGGCGGCGTACAGGCGCGCCTCGGACTCGCTCACCACGCGGTCGACGCGGGGCGCGGGGGGCTCGCCGCGCAGCCCGGCCAGCTGTCCGGCGGTGGCGCTCGCCAGCGACGACTTGGAGCCGGCGCGACCGTTGTGGCAGGTGTCCAGCACGAGGACGCGGCGGCGCGCGGGGGCCTCGTCGACGAGGGCCTCGAGCTCGGCGACGGCGATGCCCGTCTCGACGGGGCGGTCGAGCGTGGCGTCGGACGGGAGGAACCAGAGGCGGCTCCCGTCGACCGGATCGAGCGTGAGCGTGCCGTGGCCGGACGCGTAGACGAGGAACGTGTCGTCCGGGCCGAGCTCGCTCGCGACGTCCCGGAGCTTCGCGCGGAGCGCCGCGCGCGAGGTGGCGGCGGCCTCGGTGAGGACCACGACCTCGTCGAAGCCGCCGAGGTCGGGCGCGCCGAGCACGCGGCCGAGGTCGCGCGCGTCCTTCGCGGCGAAGCGGAGGCCCTGGAGCGCGGGGTCGCCGTACTCCTGCACGCCGACGAGCACGGCGACGCGGCGCGCGGGGCGCTCGGGCGGCGGGGCCACGTCGACGACGCCGGCGAGGGCGGAGGCGATCCAGATCATGGGTGTCCCCGCTCCACACACGGCGTGCCGTCGCCCGTGCCCGGCACGAGCATCTCCCAGCTCGCGTCGCCCGCGGAGACCGTCCAGCGGGACACGCCCTCGCCGGGCTCGAACTTCCAGCCCTTCGGCACCCACGTCGTGCCGGCGTCGACGGGTCCGCGCCAGATCTCGACGCCGTCGCGCGCGATCGTGACGTCGGCGGGCACGTCGGCGACGACGTTCAGCACGAGCGTCTGCCCGGGGCGGGGCGGCACCGCCATCAAGACCGGCATCCCCTTGTCCCCGCAGCGGATCATCGCGTCGAGCCGCACGTTGGGCCCCGCCGCCCCCCGGGGCACCATCGTCGCGGGATCGCCGCGCTCGGGTTCGGCGCGGACGAAGAGCAGGGCGGAGGCGGCGACGGCGAGGGCCACGGCCCCAGCGTAGACGAGGCGGAGGCGGGGCCGCATCCGCTCGCGGCGGACGGCGGCGAGCGTCGCGCGCGCGAGCACCTCCGGCGGCTCGACGGGGCCGAGCGCGCGGAAGCGGGCGTCGAGCTCCTCGTCCGTCACTGGAGGATCTCCCGCAGGCGGGCCCGCGCGCGCGACAGGCGGGCCCGCGCGTTGTCCGGCGTGATGTCGAGCGCGGCGGCGACCTCGTTGTGGTCCATGCCGAAGGCGGCGCCCAGCAGGAAGGCCTCGCGCAGGTTCTCGGGCAGCTCCGCGAGCGCGCGCTCGAGCATGAGGCGGTCGCCGGGGGCCTCGCGGACGGGCACCTCGACCTCCTCGTAGACCTCGGGCCGGCGCGCGGTGCGGCGGGCGCGGTCGCGCGCGGCGTTCGTGGCGATGCGGTAGAGCCAGCTGCGGAACGAGCCCTCGCCCGAGGCGTACGAGGCGCGCGCGCGGTGTACGGCGAGGAAGGTGTCCTGGAACACCTCGTCCGCCACCTCGCGGCGCCGCACCATGCGCAGCACGTACCCGTACACGGGGGCCCGGTACCGGTCGAACAGCGTGGTGTAGGCCGCCGCGTCGCCGCGGCGCACGAGCTCCATCAGATCCTCGTCGGACGGCGGGTCTTGCACCCGACCGTCCCTACGCCGCCGGACCGGAGGGTGTGACAGGCTCCGACGGGGCGGCCTCCGCCGCGAGCCGGCGCTCGTTGCGGAACGCCATGAGCGCGGCGGTCGCGCCCACCCCGGCGGCGAGCAGCGGGAACCACCCGCCCCAGGTGCGGTAGGGGGTGTCGAACGTCGCGACCCGCATCGGGACGACCTCGGCGACGTCGGTGTAGGGCTCCGTCTCCGCGTGGATGCGCCCGTTCGGGTCGACCACCATCGAGATGCCGGTGTACGCGACGCGCAGCATCGGGCGGCCGAACTGCACGGCCTGCACCGCCGAGAGCATCGCGTGCTGGTGGGGCGCGGCGGTGTCGCCGAACCAGCCGTCGTTCGTGATGTTCACGAAGACGTCCGTGTCCATCAGGTTGCGCATCTGCGCCTCGAGGATGGCCTCGTAGCAGATGGGCGTCGTGAACCGCAGGCCGCCGGCGTCGAAGACGTACGGCGTCTCGCCCGCGCGGAAGTTGCCGGGGCCCTGGATGTAGTCGCGCAGGTAGCTGACGGGCCACGGGAGGTACTCGCCGAAGGGCAGGGGCACCATCTTGTCGTAGCGGCCGACCACCTCGCCGTCGGGGTCGAAGAGGTAGCAGGAGTTGCGGTGGATGCGGCGGTTCGCGTCGAAGCGATCGGCCTCCGCGGTGCCGCCGCCGGTGAGGAACCAGGCGTCGTGCCGCGCGGCGAGCTCGCCGAGGAACTCGGCGGCGTCGCCCTCGTGGGGGTTGCCCGGCACCGCGCCCTCGGGCCACACGATGAGGTCGACGTCCTCGCCCTCGAGCTTCGCGGTGAGGGCCACCCACGAGCGGAAGGCCTTGCGACCGCTGTCCTTGAGGCGCTCCGTCATCGTCACGTGCTGCTGGAGGATCGAGACGCGCTTGATCGGCGCGCTCGCCAGCACCTCGTCGACGTGGCGCGTCCGCCACGCGCCGAAGCCGAGGTTGGCGAAGAAGAGCCCCGCCGCGATCCCGAACGGCAGCCACGCGCGCTTCGCGCCGCGCGCGTCCACGAGCTCGGCGACGGCGCAGTTGACGAGGAGGAGGAGCCAGGTCACCCCCATCGCGCCGAACACGCTCGCGAGCTGCCACACCCACAACGCGCGGTACTGGCCGACTCCCTGGAAATAGGGGAACAACGCCGGCTGGAGGTACTCGCTGGCCACCCAGCAGGCGGGGAACAGGAACACCCACCGCGGCCCGAAGCGCCGTCGCAGCGGGTGAACCAGGAGCATGAGCAGGCCGTACGGCAGTCCCCAGACCGCGGCGAACAAGGCGAGCACGCCCGCCGCGGCGATCATCGGCAGGTTGGAGAACTCGACGATCGTCTCCGCCAGCCAGAAGAACAACAGGAACACCGCGACGAAGCCGGAGAAGTAGCCGAG
Organism: Myxococcota bacterium; assembly: GCA_049322475.1. Taxonomy (GTDB): domain Bacteria; phylum Myxococcota_A; class UBA796; order UBA796; family SXON01; genus JBMOQZ01. The sequence continues at coordinate 14,662 of JBMOQZ010000191.1, forward strand.
CCTGAAGTTGAGGCGGTGGTCGGTGGGGTGGAGCGCCAGCAGGATGGGCACGAAGCTCACCCAGTGCAGCCAATGCAACCCCACCGGCGGCGACACCAGCGAGAGCACGGCCCCGGAGACGAAGGCGGCGACGAAGCGGGCGTAGGTGGGCATCACGTCCAGCGCGGCGGCCTCTTCTCGAGGAACGCGGCGACGCCCTCCTTCGGCTCGCCGCTGGTGAGCGCCATGACGCCGGCGCGCGTCTCGACGGCGAGCGCCTCGGCGAGCCCGAGGTCCGCGGCCTGGCGGACGGCGTGCAGCGCGAGGCGCACGGCCATGGGCCCGTTCGCGCACACCTGCGCGGCGGCCTCGCGGGCGACGGCGAGCGCCCGCCCCGGATCGACGACGCGCTCGACCACGCCGAGGCGGAAGGCCTCCTCACCGTCGACGCGCCGGCCGGTGGTGATGAGATCGGCCGCGCGGCCCGGTCCGACGAGGCGCGTGAGGCGCGCGCACCCGCCGACGTCCGGGATCATGCCGATGCGGACCTCGGGGAGCCCGATGGAGGCGTCGCGCGCGGCGATGCGCACGTCGCACGCGAGCGCGACCTCGAGGCCGCCGCCCACGCAGGCCCCCTCGATGGCGGCGAACGTGGGCACGGGGAGGTCGGCGATCGCCTGCACGCAGGCCTTGAGCTCGGCGAGCAGGTCCCGCGCGGGGCCCTCGTGGCCGTCGAAGATGGCGGGCGCGATCTTCTGGATGATCGGGTTGTCGGGGGCGAGGTCCATGCCGGCGCAGAAGTGCCCGGCCGCGCCGGTGATCACGACGGCGCGGGCGTCCTCCGTCCGGGACGCGGCCTGCCGCAGGGCGCGCCACAGCTCGATGTCGAGCGCGTTGCGACGCTCCGGGCGGTCGATCGTGAGGAGGGCGACGCCGTCGGACTCGGTGAGGGTGACCGGCATGGCGCCCTTCTATGCCGGCGGGACGGTCACGGGCAGTCGTAGGAGACGGTCTCGGTCTCGTCGACGTCGCCGTCCGCGTCCTCGTCCTCCTCGGAGCCGACGGACCAGGTCCAGCCGTCCTCGTAGAAGTAGGTCACGACGTCGACGTCGACGTCGTCGCCGTCGGTGAGCGTGTAGACGCGCCGCACGACGCGGCCCGTCGTGTCACGCTCGTAGTCGAACGCGCCCACCTCGCCGGTGGCGAGCACGGTCTCGTGGTGGTCGAGCTCTCCGTCGACGTACGTGGCGGTCCACACCCACTGGGGGGTCTCGGCGTCCGCGGGATCGAAGGCCTGCTGCTCGACGAGCCGGCCGTCGGCGTCGTACGCCATCGTCGCGCGGAAGCTGTCGCCGCTGTCCGCGACCACGACGGTCTCGACGAGGAGTTCGTCCTCCCAGGTGTTGGTGACGGTCTCCACGCGCGTGGACTCGCCCTCGCTGACGATCTCGCCGTCCACGGTGCCGACGTGGCTCTCCGCGATCTCGCGCCGGTCCTGTGCGCCGTGGGCGTCGCAGGTCGCCGCGCCCACCTGGGACGTGTCGAAGGACTCGATGGTGTCGCCGTCGGTGGAGGCATGTTGGGACTCGGAGGTCCAGGCGTCGGGACACCCGTCGTCGGCGAAGCCGTGGGTGCTCGCGAAGTGGAAGGCGGCGCCGCTCTCGTAGACGGTCACCTCGTCCGTCGCGACGATGCGCGCGGCCTCGTCCCAGGTCTCCGTCCAGTGGGACGAGCCGGGGCTGTCGAAGTACGTCCGCTCGCCCGTGACGACACACCCCGCGAGCGTGGGGATCTCCTCGCCGGTGGCGGTGTCGTCGCCGCTCGCCTTCGGCGGGTCGGGGGAGGTGCAGGCGAGGAGGAGGATCATGGGCAGTCGTAGGTGTAGGTGATCGTCTCGAGGAGCGTGCCATCCGCCGTCACCTCGGCGCTCGACGGCCACAGCCATTCGTCGTCGGCGTACGCGTAGGTCGTGGTCTCCTCGGGGTTGGCGTACTCGCTGTCGAAGTAGACCTGGACGGACACGCGATCGAGGTCGTCGTAGCTCCATGTGCTCCAGGTGGTCTGGTCCACGCCTTCCCGGACCACGTCCTGCCGCGTCGTGTTTCCGCGGTCGTCGTGCTCGTAGGTCGCCGTGAGCACGAGCATCGCGGCCGGGGAGTAGTACGAATAGGCCGCGAGGTGGCCGTCGCTCCACGTGTAGCGGATCCGGTGGCTGCCGCCGTCGCTGGACTCCATGACCTCCTCGACGAGGTCGTCGCCGTCGTAGGTGTTGGTGTAGGTCTCCGTCGTCTCATCGGACTCCGGTTCGGCGTCTCCGGACACCCACGTGTCGAGACGGGCGACCTCCACCCAGTTCTGGTGCGTGTCGCAGATCGCGTCGTTGTAGGCCTCGCTCTCGTAGACACCGTAGTCGATCGAGTCCCAGGTCCACCCGTAGTCGGACTCGACCAGGCAGCCGTCGTCGTCGTAGGTGTCCTCCGCCCAGAACGCGCTGGTGCCGTCCTCGTCCTCGATGACGTCCTCGTAGGCGACCATCCGCGAAAGGGCATCCCGCGTGATCGTCATGACGTTCGAGGACGTCCCGTCGACGCTGTGGTACTCGCGGTTCTCCACGCACCACGCGAGCGACGGCGTCTCCGCCTCGTCAGGGGGGGCCTCCGCCTTCTCCGGCAGCGGACACCCGGCCAGCAGCGTCACCGTCCAGAAGGGTGGCATCGCCCCATCATAGTCCCTCCGCGCCTCCGTGCCTCCGCGCCTCCGTGCCCCCCAAAAAGCAGAAAGCCGACCCGCTCGCGGAGGCCGGCTTCCCATCGGAAGGCTGGACCTAGAAGTCCATGCCCCCCATCCCACCCCCTCACGGCGCGCCCGTCCTGG
>JBMOQZ010000192.1:0-1918 GCA_049322475.1 Myxococcota bacterium
GTCGGAGGGGGACGGCTCCGCGGTCTTCACGCCGGCGGGCGGGTCGGTGCACGCGAGGAGGAGGGACAACATGCCGCCATGCTACACGGCTCGGGATGAACGCCCGGATCGACCACGTGGTCCTGTGGGTGGCGGACCCCCTCGCCTCCGTCGCCTTCTACGAGCAGATCCTCGGGCTCGCGCCCGTCCGTCGCGAGCTGTACGCCGAGGGCCGCGCGCCGTTCCCCAGCGTGCGGGTCGCCGACGACGCGATCGTCGACCTGATGCCGCTCGCCGCGGCGCCGCTGATGAACGCGATGCCCGGCGCGGGCGGGAGCGCGGGGCACCCGGTCAACCACCTCTGCCTCGCGATGGCGAGGGGCGACTACGACGCGCTGCGCGCGCGGCTCGACGCGCGCGGGATCGCCGTGATCCAGGTGTTGCGCGACAGCTTCGGCGCCCGCGGCGAGGCGCCCGAGGCCTTCTACTTCGGCGACCCCGACGGCAACGTGATCGAGGCCCGCTACTACGCGTAGGCGCCCTGCATCCCGAGCAGCCGCGCGGCGTTGTCGTGGAGCACCATCCGGCGCAGGTCGGGGCGATCCTCGGTGGCGATCAGCACCTTCGCGAGCCCGATCGCCTGGTGGTAGAACGGCCAGTCCGACCCGAAGCAGATCCGCGTGGGATCGACCTCGTCGAGGAGCTGGCGGATGACGGGCAGCCCCTGGCTCGCCACCTCGACCCAGACGTTGGGGAGCTCGCGCGCGAAGCGGATGGCGCGCTCGTGCTGCAGCGCGCCGGCGTGCCCGAGCACGAAGGTGGTGTCCGGGCAGGACTCGAGCGCCGCGCGGTAGCGGTCGACCTGCGTGCGGCGGCGGGCCCCCTCCCCCTCGATGCCCACGGGCCCGCAGTGGAAGAACACGGGCAGCCCGCGCGCGCCGGCGGCGCGGCAGAGCGCGATCATCCGCGGGTGGTCGGGGCCGAGCAGCTGCACGGCCGGGTGGATCTTGATCCCGCGCGCGCCGAGCGCCTTCTGCCGGTCGAGCTTGCCCTCGACGTCCCGGGCCAGCGGGTGGACGGCCCCGAAGACGACGAGGTCGTCGCGCCCCTCCACCGCGGCGAGCCAGTCGAGCGCGTTGCGCGAGCCGATCGGCCAGTCGATCGCGAGCAGCACGGACCGCCGGACGGCGAGCCCGCGCATCTCCCGCGCGAGGTTGCCGACAGTATGTGTCGCCCGCATCCCCCCCTTGCGGAAGTTGCCCCACACGAGGTCGCGCTCCATCCGCGTGCGGTCCTCCTGCGTGAGGTACTGGTTGAGGTAGCGGTCGAAGGCGAACTCGCGGTCGGCGGGCAGGTAGTGCTCGGTCTTCCCCGTGTCCGCGCGCAGGTCCACGTTCTGTGGCATCACGAAGGACAACGCGAGGTGGGTGTGGACGTCGATGCTCGGGCCGACCGCGGCGTCGATCGCGAGCTCCCCGTCTTGGACCGAGAACCAGGGCAGGCGGGCGAGGTCGTGCAGGTTGTCGAAGCGCGTCGGAAACATCAGGACCCCCCGAGGGTGCGCGCGAGCATGACGACGCCCGCGAGGAGGAGGAGCACGTCGACCGCCGCGCGGAAACGCGCGGGATCGAGGCGGGCGTGGACGCGTTGCCCGAGCAGGAGCCCCACGGCGAGCGCGGGCGCGAGCATCAGGCTCGTGACGAAGCTCTCGCGGGTGAGCGCGCCGGCGAGCGCGTAGCTGGCGAGCAGGCCGACCGCGAGGAGCGCCCACAGCGCCGAGAGCGTGCCGCGGAACACACGCTTGTCCAGCCCCAGCCCGGCGAGCGCCATGACCACCAGCGGCCCGCCCGTGCCGAACGCGCCGTGCACCACCCCCGCGGCCCCGAGCGTGACGGCCCCGCCGCGGGGCGTGACCCCGGCGAGCCGCACCGCGGCGACC
>JBMOQZ010000193.1:0-1907 GCA_049322475.1 Myxococcota bacterium
GACGTGCCGGTGGCGATGGTGGGGCAGGCGAACGCGGGGAGGGCGAGCGTGAGGAGGGCCATGCGGTACCCTACCCCGATGTGGGCCCGGGGACCTGACGCTCAGGTCCCCCCGACGTGCACGCCTTCCTCGCGCAGGCCGCCCGGCGTTCGGGTGCCTGCCTTCTTCACGAGGGGTGGGGGCCCTCGCGCATGTCGCTCGTGCTCTGGATCGTTCCGCGACGTGGGCGCGGGCTGCTACCGCGCGGTGGTGACGGCCGTGGCGCTGGCCGGCGCGTCGTGGGACGAGGTGGACCCCGAGGCGAGCAGCTGCCCCTGAACGCGCGCGCCACGCTGTCTGCCCGCCCTCGCCCGCTGTTGCGAAATCCCACAACCATTGGAATTCGCTCTGCGCAGGCCGCTCAGCGGGGGGGCGACGGGCACCACGATCCGCACGGCATCGAGATCGGCGCGCGAATCGATGCGACCATGCCCGCGATCAGGGAAAGCCCTTCGTGTACCTGCTCTCCACCCAGCTCGCCGTCGCGGCCGACGCCGCCTCGATCGACACGGAGCTCGTCCGCCCCACCTTCGCGGCGGGCGCGATCCCCGGGTTCGACGCGCCCGGCGTGCTCCGCGGCGGCGCGTTCCGCGCCGGCGTCCTCGTCCAGTACGAGCGCGACCCCCTCGTCCTCCACGAGTTCGACGCGCCGGTCGGCGCCGTCGTCCGGGACCGCTTCGCCACCGTGCTCGGCGCCACGGTCGACTTCAACGAGCGCTTCGCCGCCCGCCTGACCCTCCCCGTGGTCTCCCAGTGGGGGTCCGAGGTCCCGGCGCTCGCCGGCGACGGCCTCGGCACCGGCGACGTCGGCGCGGGGGTGCGCTTCGAGGCGCTGGACAAGGGCGCGCTCGCGCTCGCCGCCCGCGCGGACTTCGCCGTCCCGACGGGCACCCGGGGCGCCTGGGTGGCCGAAGAGGGCGTGCGGTTCTCGCCCGGCGCGGTCGCCGCGCTCTCGCTGGGGCGCCTCGGGCTCCTCGCCGACGCGGGCGTCACGCTGCGCCGCGCCGTCCCCACCGCCGACACGCTCACGGTCGGCACCGAGCTCACCGCGAACCTCGGCGCGGACATGGAGATCCTGCCCGACCGACTCGACGCCTTCGCCGGCGCGCTCGGCCGCTTCGGGCTCGGCGCCGGGCCCACGGGCACGGCGATGGAGCTCCTCGCCGGCGCGCGCCTGCACGCGCTCCCGGAGCTCGACGTGGACCTCGCGGGCGGCCGCGGCCTCCTCCGGGGCTACGGCGGCACCGAGTACCGCGTGCTCGCGTCGGTGACCTTCCACCGCGCGCCCGCCCTGCCCGAGCCCGAGCCCGAGCGGGCCTCCCTCCCGCCCGAGGCCAGCGACGCGCTGCTCGACACGACCGCCATCGAGGAGGAGGAGTTCGAGCTCCGGCCCTCCGCCGCGATGCTCGACGTGCCGCTCGCCCGCGTCGAGCAGACGCAGATCGTCATCCGCGACCCCATCCAGTTCGAGCGCAACACGGACAAGATCCTGCCGGCGTCGCTCCCCACGCTCGGCTTCGTCGCGAAGCTGATGAACGAGCACCCGGACATCGCCGAGCTCGTCATCGAGGGCCACGCCAGCGGCGAGGGCGACTTCGCCTACAACTACGAGCTCTCCGTCGCGCGCGCGCTCGCCGTGTTCCGCGCGCTCGTCGAGGCCGGCGTGCACCCCAGCCGCCTCGCCTGCCGCGGCTGGGGCGAGGTCGCGCCCGCCGTCGCCGGCGAGGGCGACGCGGCGCTCGCCGCCAACCGGCGCGTCGTCTTCCACATCGCCCACCGCCTGCCCCCCGGCGAGGTGGCGAGCTGGTCCACGGCGCTCACCCTCCCGTGGAACGGCGAGGCGCGCACGCTCCCCGCGCCGCCCGCCC
>JBMOQZ010000194.1:0-14727 GCA_049322475.1 Myxococcota bacterium
CGTCACGGGGACGCCGCGCTGGGACCGTCACTTCCTGCTCGCCGGGAAGTACATGTGGAGCCAGGTGGGCTACGACCTGCTCGTCCCGGTCGAGCTGGACGGCGGCGCCGTGATCGTCGACCTCGGGTGGGTCCCGGCCGAGGAGGCCGAGGCCGTCGTCGCCCGCGAGCGCGCGATCGCCGCGCCCCGTACCTTCGAGGGGCTCGCCCGCGTCTACCCCGAGGACGGCGACGCGCGCGGGACCTTCGCCCCCGAGGACGGCTACCAGCGCCGCTGGCGAGCCCCGGCGCCCCGCGCCATGGGCGAGCAGGCCGGGCTCGTCGTGACGCCCTGGATCCTCGTCGCCGGCGAGCCCCTCGGCGCGAGCGAGACGCCGAAGGACCGCGAGCCGCCCATCGGCGGGTGGCGCGCGGAGCTGCCCAAGCGGCCGCACGGCGAGTATGCGCTCACCTGGTTCTCGATCGCCGCGGTGCTGCTCGGCGTATGGTTGTCGGCGTCCTTCCAACCGGCGCCCCGGGACGCGTGAAGATCCGCGTCCCGTCGCGACGAGCGCGGGCTTGGCGAGCCCTCCTCCTGCGGTTAGCCTACGGTCCTTCGACGGAGGGTCCATGCACGCCCTCGACCCCCTGAGCGCGCGTGCCTCGAGAGGGTTCGCGGCGTTGGCGGCGGTCACGTGGGGGCTGCTGGTGTTCGGCGCGAGCGTCCGCGTCCACGGCGCGGGCCTCTCGTGCCCGGACTGGCCCCTGTGCTTCGGCGAGGTCGTCCCGCGGCTGGACTTCCGCATCTTCCTCGAGTGGGGCCACCGCGTCCTCGCGAGCGTCATCTCGCTCGGGTTTGTCGCGCTCGGCGGCCTCGTGCTGGCCAAGCCCGCGCTGCGCGCGCGCGCAGGCGTCACCGTCGGGCTCGCCGGCGTCGCGCTCGTCGTGCAGATCGTGCTCGGCGGGCTCACGGTCCTGCACCTCCTCGCGTACTGGAGCGTGACGCTGCACCTCCTGACGGGGAACCTCTTCTTCGTGCTGCTCGTCGTGGCGTCGCTCCAGCTGCGCGGCGCCGCGCCCGCCGTGTCGCCCCTCTCCCGCGGCGTACGCGCGCTGGGCGTGGCGACGGCCGGCGCGGTCGCGGTCCAGATGGGGCTCGGCGGGCTCGTGTCGAGCAACTACGCCGGGCTCGCCTGCACCGAGTGGCCCACCTGCATCGGCGGCGTCTGGTTCCCGGCGCTCGACGGCTCGGTCGGGCTGCAGATCTTCCACCGCCTCGGCGGCTACACGGTCGCGGCGCTCGCCACCGCGCTGTTCGTCCTCGGGCGCGGGCACGCGGCGATGCGCACGCCGGTCTCGGCGCTGTTCGCGCTGGTCGTCCTCCAGGTCGGCCTCGGCGTCGCGAACGTGCTCCTCGCCATGCCGGTCGAGCTCGCCATCGCCCACTCCGCCACGGCCGATCTCATCGTGCTCGCCACCACGCTGACGGTGTACGCGGCCCTTCGCCAGCCGGTGGCGGCGCGCGCGCACCCCCTCGTCCACGTCGAGGTCGCGTAGATGGAGGTCGACGTCCAGCCGGCGGCGCTCTCCGTCCCGCGCGCGGTCGGCGCGCAGCTGCGGCTGTGGTGGGAGATGACGCGCCCCCGCGTGCTGCTGCTCGTGCTCTTCACCGGGCTCCCCGTGCTGGGGATGGGGCGGGAGTGGCCTTCCTTCGGCGAGGCCTTCCTCGTCCTGTTCGGCACGGCGCTCGCCGGCGCCGCCTCCAGCACGCTCAATGCGTGGTGCGAGCGCGAGACCGACGCGCGGATGGCGCGCACGCGGGACCGCCCCATCCCGGCCGCGGCGGTGTCGCCGTCGCAGGCGTTGTGGCTCGGGATCGTCCTGTCCGTCGTGTCCACGATCGTGTTGTGGGGCGTGGGCGGGCCGCTCGCCGCGGGCGTGGGGCTCGCCACCATCCTGTTCTACGTGTTCGTGTACACGCTCTGGCTCAAGCCGCGCACGCCCCAGAACATCGTGATCGGCGGCGCCGCGGGGGCGACCGCCCCGATGATCGCGGAGGCCGCGCTCTCCGGGCAGGTGGGCTGGGCGAGCTGGATCCTGTTCCTCATCGTCTTTTTGTGGACGCCGCCCCACTTCTGGGCGATCGCCATCTTCCGCAAGCGGGAGTACGAGGCGGCCGGCTTCCCGATGATGCCGAGCGTGATCGGCGACCGCGCCACGCGCCGGCAGTCCGTCGCCTACACGGTCGCGCTCCTGTTCGCCTCGCTGCTCGCCGTGCCGCTCGGCCTGCTCGGCTGGCTGTACGGCGCCGTCGCGCTCGTCGCCGGGCTCTGGTTCCTCTGGGAGGTCGGGCTCTCCGTGCGCGCGGACGACCCGCGCGTGGACTACCGCGTCTTCCGCTCGTCGATCGCCTACCTGTTCGTGCTCTTCGGCGCGATGCTCGCCGACTGCGCCCTGCGGCCGTTCCTTCCGATCGCCTAGCCCGGGGGCCCGGCAGGCGGCGAAAAAGCGTGCTTACCAGCAGGGAGAATGCGATCCCTGCGCCGGCTCCTCATCCTGGGTTTCTGCGCGCTCGTCGCCTGTGGGCCGAAGAGCACGATGAACACGCTGGAGGTCCACTCGGACCTCACGCGGTCGATCCTCGACGTGTACGGCCGCATCTTCTGGTGGACGGTCCTGCTCTTCCTCGTCGTGCAGGGCGGGCTGCTCTACGTCGTGATGCGGTACCGCGCGAAGGGCACGGAGACGACCCTCCCCGAGCAGGTCCACGGCAACCTGCGCCTCGAGGTCGCGTGGACCGTCGTCCCGGTCTTCATCCTGCTCCACATCGCGATCCCCACGGTGGCGGCCATCTTCGACAGCCAGGGCGAGGCGGAGGAAGGCGCCCTGCGCGTCAACGCCGTCGGCAAGCAATGGTGGTTCGCGTTCGAGTACCCCGAGGAGGGCGTCGTCACCGCCAACGAGCTGCACGTGCCGCTCGGGCGCGAGGTGGAGATCCGCCTCCAGAGCGACAACGTCATCCACGCGTTCTGGGTGCCGCAGCTCGCGGCCAAGCGCGACATGATCCCGGGGCGGGTCAACCGGCTGAAGTTCAAGGCCGAGAAGGTGGGCGAGTACCTCGGGCAGTGCGCCGAGTACTGCGGCGACTCCCACGCGCTCATGCAGATGCGGGTGCACGTCGACACGCCCGAGGACTTCGCGAGGTGGCTCGAGGCGCAGGCCGCGCCCGCGGCCACCCCCGCCACCGACCCCGGCTTCCTCGTGTTCCAGCAGGCGGGGTGCGGCGCCTGCCACGCGATCGCCGGCACCCCCGCCGTCGCGACCATCGGGCCCGACCTCACGCACGTGGGGTCGCGCGGCACGATCGCGTCGGGGATCCTCGAGAACGACGAGGCGAACCTCCGCCGCTGGCTCGCGGACCCGCCCGCCGTGAAGCCCGGCTCGAAGATGCCGAAGCTCAACCTCTCCGAGGACCAGGTGCGGACGCTCGCCACCTGGCTCGGCACGCTGAAGTAGCGAGGAACGACCGCATGGCAGCACCCGCCGCCGCTCCGCAGCCCGGCCACTCGCCGGGGCGCAAGAGCGGCCTCTACTCCTGGCTCACGACGGTCGACCACAAGCGGATCGGCGTGTTGTACGGGCTCTCGGCGCTCGCCTTCTTCGTCATCGGCGGCATCGAGGGGCTGGTGATGCGCAGCCAGCTCGCGGTGCCGAACAACGACCTCGTGAGCGCGCAGACGTTCAACGCGTTGTTCACGATGCACGGCACCACGATGGTGTTCCTCGCGGTGATGCCTTTTTCGGCGGCCTTCTTCAACTACCTCGTGCCGCTGCAGATCGGGGCCCGCGACGTCGTGTTCCCGCGGTTGAACGCCTTCAGCTACTGGCTCTTCCTGTTCGGGGCCGTCGTGCTGAACCTGCCGTTCCTGCTGCAGCCGTTCACCTCCGGCATCGACCCCGCCTCGCCGATGGCGCCGCTCATCCGGGTGATCCCCGACGGCGGGTGGTTCGGCTACACGACGCTCACCGGCAAGGAGTTCTCGCCGTACATGTCGATCGACTTCTGGATCTGCGGGCTGCAGATCCTCGGGATCGCGTCGATGGCGGCGGGCTTCAACTTCATCGTCACCATCTTCAACCTGCGCGCGCCCGGCATGACGATGCTGCGCATGCCGCTGTTCACCTGGATGACGCTGGTCGTGCAGTTCCTCGTGGTGCTGTCGTTCCCGTGCATCACGGTGGGCCTCGTGCTGCTCATGTTCGACCGCCTCTTCGGCACGGGGTTCTACATCCCGGCGCAGGGCGGCGACCCGCTCCTCTGGCAGCACCTCTTCTGGCTCTTCGGGCACCCCGAGGTCTACATCCTGATCCTGCCGGCGATGGGCATCGTCAGCGAGGTCCTGCCGGTGTTCTCGCGCAAGCCGCTGTTCGGCGCGCCGTTCGTGATCTTCTCGGGCATCGCCATCGGCCTCGTCGGCTTCGGCGTGTGGGCGCACCACATGTTCACGACGGGCCTCGGCCCCGCTGCGGACACCGCGTTCGCGCTCACGACGATGCTCGTGGCGGTGCCGACGGGCGTGAAGATCTTCAACTGGCTCTTCACGCTCTACGGCGGGCAGCTCCGGCTCACGACGTCGATGTTGTTCGCGCTCGGCTGCATCGGCATGTTCACGATGGGCGGGCTCTCGGGCATCATGCACGCGTCGCCGCCCGTCGACCTGCAGCAGCAGGACAGCTACTTCGTCGTCGCCCACTTCCACTACGTGCTCGTCGGCGGGGCGATCTTCGGGCTCTTCTCCGGCATCTACTACTGGTGCCCGAAGATGACGGGCCGCTTCCTCGACGAGACCACGGGGAAGATCGTGTTCGCGACCGTGCTCGTGGGGTTCAACCTCACGTTCTTCCCCATGCACTTCGTGGGCGCGTGGGGCATGCCCCGTCGCATCTACACCTACGACGAGGGCCTCGGCTGGGAGGGGGCGAACCTCCTCGAGACGATCGGCGCCTTCGTGCTCGCCGCCGGCGTGCTCCTGTTCGTGATCAGCTTCTTCCGCTCGCTGCGCGCCGGGCAGCGAGCGTCGGAGAACCCCTGGGACGCCGCGACGCTCGAGTGGACCACGGCGTCGCCGCCCGCGGCGCACAACTTCGACCGCATCCCGCAGGTCTACAGCGACCGCCCGCTCTGGGAGAAGACCCACGGGCCCGGGCCCGGTTTCTCGCTCCCCGAGCGCGAGGAGGCCATCCACCTCCCGCCGCCGTCCATCAAGCCGCTGCTCGCCGCGGCCGGGGTCGGGACCTTCCTGTTCGGGTGGGTGCTGTTCAACCTCGGCTGGATCGGCCTCGTCGCGGTCTTCGGGGGCGTCGCCCTGATGCTCTACAGCTTCTATGCGTGGTTCCTCGAGAAGGGGCATTGAGATGTCGAGCGCCGTCACGCACGAGTACGCCGCGATGGGCATCCCCAGCTACAAGCTGGCGATGTGGACGTTTCTCGGCTCCGAGTGCTTCTTCTTCGGGTCGTTGATCGGCACGTACATGAGCTACCGCGGCGAGTCGGTCGCCGGGCCGTACCCGGTCGAGGTCTTCTCGGCGCAGGTCACGTCGATCTCGACGTTCGATCTGTTGCTCTCCTCGCTGTTCATGGTGCTCGCCGTCCACTACGCGAAGCTCGGGGAGCTGAAGAAGGCGCTCGGCTGGATCGGCGCCACGATGGCGGGCGGGCTCGTCTTCCTCGGGTTCCAGATCTACGAGTTCAGCCACTTCGCCGGCGAGGGCCTCACGCTCTCGGCGAACCTCTTCGGCGCGAGCTTCTACGTGCTGACGGGGTTCCACGGCGCCCACGTCGCGGTGGGCGTGCTCCTGCTCGGGTCCACCGCGTGGGCCGCCGCGAAGGGGCACCTGCGCGACGTGGGCGAGACCGTCGACGTGATCGGGCTGTACTGGCACTTCGTCGACATCGTCTGGATCGTGATCTTCACGCTCGTCTACCTCATGGAGTACGCGTAGATGGCCGCGCCCTCCGCCACGCACCGCGACCCGGTCCGCCTCTACATCGCGGTGTTCGCGTTCCTGACCGTCGTGACCGTGATCGAGTGTTTGCCGCTCTTCGGGATCTGGGACATCCCGGGGGGCGTGCTGCTGGCGTTGTCGGCGCTGAAGTTCCTCGCCGTCGTCTACGTGTTCATGCACCTCCTCGGCGATCACCCCGTCTACCGCAAGCTGTTCTTCATCCCGCTCGTGATGGCGATGGCGGTGGTCGCGACGCTGATGACGCTCTTCGACACCTGGACGCTGGCCTACCGCACGACCGAAGGTGGAACCGACAGCGAGGAGATCGCGGCGCGGTACCGCGGCGACTGGGAGGGGCCCTGCAACGCGTGGGCGGTCAGCGCCGCGACGGGCAACGAGTACTGCGCCTCGCCGGCCCCCGCCGTCACGAACGCCGCGCTCGCCGCCGCGTACGAGGCCCTGAAGCCGTCTTCCGGGCCCGATCCACGCTTCGAGGGCTTCGACGGCAAGTCGCCCGAGGAGAAGCGGGCCGTGCTCATGGCCGTCGGCGAGGAGGTGTACGCCCGGAACTGCGGCGCCTGCCACCAGGCCGGGGGCGAGGGCGTCGCCGGGACCTTCCCGCCGATGAAGGGCGATCCCGTCGCCAACGGCTCGGCCGACGAGCACGTCGCCATCGTGCTGAAGGGGATGTCGGGCCAGCCGATCGCCGGCGTGACCTACGCCGCGGCGATGCCCGCGTGGCCGCAGCTCACGGACGAAGAGGTCGCCGCCGTCGTCACCTTCGAGCGGCTCTCCTGGGGGAACGACGGCGGGATGGTCGAGCCCGCGGCCGTGAAGAAGGCGAGGTAGGCGCGTGCTCGCGCTCCTGCGACCCGCGTGGGCCCACGAGGGCCTCGTGCTGCCTTGGGAGCCCGACGAGATCGACTACGCGCAGGCCGGGCCGGACGCGTGGATGAAGCTCGACCTGCACGTCTCCGTCGTGCTGGGCGTCGCCGCCTTCACCTGGCTCTACCTCACGGCCGTCACGCGCTGGCGCCGGCGCCACGAATGGTCGGCGAGCCCCGTGGAGGGCTGGCGCGTCGCCTGCTTCCTCGTCGCCCAGGTCGTCCTGCTCGGGTCGCTCAACGGCCCGATCCACCACCTGTCCGACTACTACCTGTTCTCCGCGCACATGGTGCAGCACCTGCTGCTGAACCTCGTGTGGGCGCCGCTCACGGTGGTGGCGATCCCCCCGTGGCTGGCGGAGGCCGCGCTCCGCGTGCCCCGGCTGCGCGCCGTGTCCGACCGGCTCGCCGGCCTGCGCGCGAAATTCGTCGTCTACAACGGCGTGCTCTTCTTCTGGCATGTGCCGTTCTTCTACGACCTCGCGCTCCGCGTCCACGAGGTGCACGTCGTCGAGCACCTCGCGTTCATGTCCGCGTCGGTGATCGCGTGGACGGGGCTCTTGTGCGGCGCGCCCTCGCTGCCGCGCCCGCCGCGCGTGTTCCAGCTCGTCTACCTCTTCGCGATGACCGTGCCGATGAAGCTGCTCGGCGCGATCATCACGCTGTCGGACGAGGTGATCTACCGCGGCTACGACGGCGCCCCGCGCGTGCTCGGGCTCTCGCCGATGGAGGACCAGGGCTGGGGCGGGCTGCTCATGTGGCTGCCGGGCGGCCTCGTGTTGTGGGCGAGCATGGCGTACGTGTTCGCGCGGTGGGTGGAGGAGGAGCGGACGGCGGAGTCGGCGGCGTGATCGCGCTCCTGCTCGCCTGCGCCGCGCCCGCGCCCGCGAACACGACGGCGCAGGGGCTCTACGCGATCCGGTACGCGACGAGCCCGGATCCCGTGCCGCTGTCGACCCTCTTCGAGGTCGAGACGTTCGTGACCGACGCGCGCACGGGCGAGCCCGTCGAGGACGCCGTCGTCCGCGTGGACGCGCGGATGCCGCAGCACGGCCACGGCATGGCGACGAAGCCCGAGGACGTCGCCGGGCCACACCCCGACGGGCGCTACGTCACGCGCGGCATGAAGCTCCACATGCCCGGCGAGTGGACGCTCCGCTTCGAGGTCGACGGGCCGGCCGGCCGCGACACGCTCGAGGTGAGGCACCGGCAGTGATCCTGTTGCTGGCGTGCTCGCCCGCGGGGCTCACCGACGCCGAGCGCGCGCTCGCGCAGTCGCTCTCGCCGCTCCCGCCGCCGCCCGCCCGCCCCTCGAACGCCGTCGCCGACTCGCCCGCCGCCGCCGCGCTGGGCGAGGCCCTGTTCTTCGACGAGGGCCTCTCCGCCGACGGGCAGACCTCGTGCGCGTCGTGCCACGTCCCGGACCTCGCGTTCACCGACGGCGAGCGCGTCGCCACCGCGCTCGGCGAGGGCACGCGCAACACGCCCACGGTGCTCACGTCGGCGTGGCAGACCTGGTACTTCTGGGACGGGCGCGCCGACTCGGCGTGGGCGCAGGCGACGGGCCCGCTACGCAACCCGCTCGAGCACGGGCTCGACGCCGCCGCCGTCCGCGCGCGGGTCGCCGCCGAGCACGCAGACGGGTTCGACGCCGTGTTCGGGGGCGTCGCCGACGACCCGGACCGCGTGCTCGCGCAGGTGGGCAAGGCGATCGAGGCGTTCGAGCGCACGCTCCTGCCCGCGCCGTCGCGCTTCGACCGGTGGGCGGCGACGGGCGAGGGCCTCACGGACGAGGAGCTGCGCGGCCTGAAGCTGTTCGTCGGCGAGGCCGGGTGCGTCGACTGCCACCACGGGCCCACGCTCTCCGACGGGCAATTCCACAACCTCGGCCTGCCCGTGGCGCCCGCCGGCGGCGTGGATCCCGGCCGCGCGCGCGGCGCCGGCGAGGTCCTCGGCGATCCGTTCAACTGCCTGGGTCCCCACTCCGACACCCGCGACTGCCCCGAGCTCCGCTACCTCGACCCGTCGTTCCCCGACTTCGCGGCCGCGTTCAAGACGCCGTCGCTGCTGAACGTCGCGATCACGGCGCCGTACATGCACGACGGCTCGCTCGCGACGCTCGACGCGGTGCTCGCCTTCTACGACACGCTGCCGGGCCGGGCGCTGGTGGGGCACCGCGAGCTCACGCTGCGGCCGTTGCGTCTCTCCGACGCCGATCGCGCGGCCCTCGTCGCCTTCCTCGGGACGCTGACCTCCGAAAAGTAGAGCGTTCGTCACGTGGGCGACCTTGCCGCGTCGCGGGCGGGAGCGATGGTTTGCCCATGCTCGAAGAAGCGCCCATGGTCTGTGTCCACGATGGCGGTCAGGCCCACGTGCTGCGCGCCGGCGACGAGGTCGTCGCCCGCCTCGTCCGTACGGGCGCCACCACCACGCGCGCCGAGGCGCGCGACGCCGAGTACGACATCGTGCGCGTCGGCTTCGTTCGGCCGCGCGTCGTGGTGCGGCCGAAGGGCTCGCTCTCGGACGTCGCGGCGCTGGTGGACCCCGCGACGGGCCACGGCGCCATCGAGTTCGCGGACGGGGCCCGGTACGGCTTCGACTGGGTCTCGCCCGCCGGCGGGGAGTGCGCGGTCCGCGACCCGACGGGGCGCCCCGTCCTCACGATGCGGCGCGAGGTCGGCCCCGAGCGCGCGGGCGCCGCCATCCGCGTGGACCGCTCGCTCGACCGCCGCACCGCCACGGTGCTGGCGATGCTCTCCTGGCACGTGCTCCTCCTCGACCTCGAGGACCTGCGACGCCCGGTGACCGTGTACAACGGGCCGGAGCGGAGGAAGGGGCCGAGGGAGATCTTGTAGGGGCTGCGCGGGCGCGGCGGGCTTCGGGCTTCGGGCTTCGGGCCGGGCTCAGCGCCTTCGGTCGGCGGTGGTGGAGGGGTGAAGCGTCGCGCCTTCGGTCCGTGCCTCGCTCGCCGCCTCCCGGGGTTTGTGGCCTGAAGCCTGAAGCCTGAAGCCCGAAGCCTACTCTTTCGAATCCACCGCCCCCACCCACCGGTCCGGCCCGAAGACGAGCTGGTGCAGGTGGTAATACATCGTCACGCGCGTGGTCTTCGTGCCCTCGTCGACCGTCATCACGTAGAGCGCGAGGCTGGGCTCGTCGTCGTTGTTGGGCACGGGGCCGTAGGCGGACACCGCCTGGGCCGTGTTGCCCGGGACCGGCCAGATCTCCATGCCCTCGGCCATGTCGATCTGGGCCTCGGTGACGAGCTTCGCCCAGTCGGTCCCGTCGTGACGCCACCCCGACAGGAGGCCGTCGGTGTCGCGGCCGAAGGCGAAGGTGTACGTCGCGTCGTCCGGGTGGATCGCGACGGAGTAGGCGTCGCCGGTCACGAAGATCTGGTCCCAGCTCGTGCCGCCGTTCGCGCTCCTCCACACGCCGCCCGCGCCGGCGACCGCGAGCTGTTCGAGGTCGCCGGGCGAGGCCGACGCGGAGACGGGGGTGAGGCCGTCGGGGAGCGAGCCGTCCTGTACGGGCCAGGACTCGCCGGCGTCGTCGGTGGTCACCACGCCGCGGGCCTGCACGCCGCGGAGGCGATCGGGATTCGCGGCATCGGCGACCGGGAGCGACACGAAGGCCTCGCTCGTGAGGAACGCGGACCAGGACAAGCCGAGGTCGTCGCTGCGCGCGCCGGCGTCCGAGTCGCGATCGAAGGCGTACACGCGGTCGCCCGCCTGCACGAGGCCCCAGTCGCCGGGCGGGAGCGAGCCGGCGGGCTCCCAGTTGCAGCCGGCGTCGTCGCTGCGGATCACGCCTCCGTCGGTGACGGCGAGGTAGGTGTGGTCGCCGAATGGGCCGGCGACGCCGGTGGTGACGTCGCTCTCGTCGGGCGAGTCCTCGGGCGGGAGCACCGTGAGCTGGTCGCCCGCGTACTGGTACATGAGCACGCCGGTGGTGCCCCGGACCTTGCCGCACACGCCGATGCCGGTCACGGCGCTGTCGCCGGTCTCGTAGGCGTAGTCCTTGCCGTTGCAGGCCACGAGCGCGAGGAACACGATGCCCATCAGAGCCCCAGTCGGGCGCGTTCGCCGCGGTCGCCCGGGTTGTGCAGTTGCCAGTAGGGGAGGCGATCGCCCCCGCGGAGCTCGGCGCGCTCGCCCGCGGAGGTCTCCCACGCCACGATGCGGCGGGGCTCGGCCACCTCGACGAAGTAGACGGTCGTGTCGCCGCCGTCGGGCGTGACGCTCCAGCGCTCGACCGAGAAGGTGCCGGCGGGCACGGTGATCGTCTCGGGCGAGGCGGCGCGGGCGATCCGGGCGGTCGTCAGCTTCGGGGCGACGTGCGCGAAGCGGTCCGCCATGCGCGCGGGGAAGTACGGCACGGTGATCGTCGCGCCGCGGGCGAGCAGATCGCCGCGCAGCCCGCGCACGAGGATCGGCAGCTCGTCGCCGTAGACGACGTCCGCGGGCACCTTGTGGGTGGTCGGCGGCCGGGTGTCGGAGTCGAAGTACGTGTGGGAGACGAGGTGTACGCGCCCGGGCCCCATCGTGAGCTCGTCGTACACCATGCCGCACCACTCCTGCGCGGAGAAGGTGATCTTGATGGGGTCGCCCGCGGCCATGCCGTCGCCGGCGTCGACCCGGACGAACACGGAGGTCATCACGTCGTAGGTGTAGATGCCCGTGTCGAACTCGCGCAGGGCGTTGAGCTTGAGCACGGGCCGGACGTCGTCGGAGGGGTGCTCGCCCGGGTCGGCCTTCACGCGCTCGGACCAGGAGAAGTCCTCGGTGACGAAGATCAGCACGGCGTCGCCGCCCGGGTGCAGCCCGCCGTAGCGAGGCTGCACGAGGGTGTAGGTGGAGATCTCGCCCTTGCCGTCGCCCCAGTGGGACCAGAAGTCAGCCGCGGAGGCGGACGCGAGGGCGAGGAGCATCCGGCGGCACTAACCCGGCCCGCCCGGCGGGGGCGGCTGCATGTCGCCCGGCTGGGCCCCGACGCCCGGCTGCATGTCGCCCGGCTGGGCCCCGACACCCGGCTGCATGTCGCCGGGCTGCCCGCCGCCGCCCGGCCGCCCGCCCGGGAAGTCCTGTCCCGGGAGGTTCGGCTCGAAGACGTCGCGCGCGCCCTCGATGAAGCCGTGCATCCACGACGGGATGAGCGTGAGCCCCACGCGCGCCGCCGACCGGGCCGCCGACGCGTCCGACTTCGACCAGCCCTCCGGCGCCTCGTCGAGCAGGCGCATCTCCTGCGTGTAGACCTGCGCCGCGCCGCCGCCCGCGGCGAACTGGGGGTTGCGGGCCTTGAAGCCGGCCACGTCCGTCATCGCGAGGTCGGCGGTCCAGCGCTCGGCCTTGTTGCCGTAGCGCGCGTTGGGGGCGAGCCGCGAGTCGACGAAGCGGCCGCCCTTCGTGAACCAGTAGTAGGCGCACGTCTGGTCGACCTGCTCCTGGAACGCCACCGAGAGGCCCTTCGCCTTGAGCAGGCGGATCATCCGGTCGGTGGAGCTGGGCGCGCGCCGGCGCCAGGCGTCGTCCATCTCGCCGCAGCGCCAGACGGCGGCGGCGTGGACGTCCCACTTGCTCCAGCCTTCGGGGGGCTCGTCGAAGGGCGAGCGCAGCTCGACCCGGTCCTCGCCCATCAGGAAGAGCTCGAGGAGCCCGAGTTCCTCGCTCGAGGGGTAGAAGAGGCCCTGCTCCACCAGCACGTGACAGCCGTGCCAGTCGTCGGTTGGGCAGGAGGCGTCGAGCAGACGGGCTATCTCGGGGGCGTGGAAGCCCATCCAGGGCTTCGTCATACTACGGATGTCACGACCCTGGATCGTCGCGTCGAGCGGGAGCGGCGTCCACGCCGACCAGATGAACGCGAACGCGCCGAGCGGGATCGCGAGCGCGGCGGGGGTGAGCCAGGTGTACCCGAGCGCCGCGGCGACCGCGAGCGCGGGCATGAACGGCGTGTAGTTGGTGAACCCGGCGTAGAAGATGACGAAGAGCCCGATGGGCACGAGCACCCAGCCGGCGAGGACCGGGAGCTGCGGGTGCCAGTGGCGCCGCGCCTGCCAGACGAAGGCCACGAGCCCGATGGCGAGCACCACGAGGCCCTCGGCGGAGAGCGCCTCCGCGTACTGCTCCTGCAGCGGCGGCGTCTGCAGCACGTACCGCGCGCGCGCGCCGAGCTTGCCGAAGACGTAGGGGGCGATGCGCAGCGCCGCGGGGATCGTCGCCACGACCCAGGCGCCGAGCACGATCCAGAGGGTCGGACCGCGCGGCGGCGAGCCAGAGCAGAGGCACGAGCGACCACACCCACACGAGGCCGGACTCGCGCAGCGCGATGACGAGCACGCCGAACAGCGCGACCCCCGCCGCCGCGGCGCGGGAGCGGAGCTCCGGGTCGCGCGCGTGGATGGCGAGGATGCCCATCAGCAGCGCCGCCTCGGGCACGTGGATCCACCCGATGCGCGCGAACGTCGTGACCGAGGGGATCGCCGCCGTGAACGCGACCGCCGCGAGCGCCGCCGCGGGGCCGCCGAGGCGCTTGGCGACGTCGCCCGCGAGCAGGAGCAGCACGGCGAGCCAGAAGGCGCCGGCCAGCGAGAAGACGAGCGGCGTGCGGCCGAAGACGTGCATCGCCGCCGCGAGGCCCCACTCGTACCAGCCGGACGAGGCGACGAGGCTCTCGAAGAAGGAGACGAAGAACCCGCCGACCGTGGCCTGGTCCCAGTAGTACTCGGGGACGCGGGTGAAGTAGCGGCCGGGGTCCCAGAGCGCGCGGCGGTCGATGACCGAGAACGCGACGTTCCCGAGGACGACGAGCGCGATCAGCGCGTAGCGGGCGACCTCCCAGGCGGGCCCCTCCACGGGGACGCCGGGGTCGAGGAAGGAGGGCCCACGGCCCGGACGGCGAGGACGTCGCGACATCGGCCGCCTGTCTATCGCGGCGATGCGGGCGCGCGGGGGGTCCCCGCGCCGGCGGGGTCGATCCTGCCCTTCTTCGCGCCGGGCTTTTTCTCCTCCGCCGGGCCCTTCGCGGGCGCCGGGGCGGCGCTCTCCGGCAACGCGGCGATCGCCTCGGCGCGCTCGGCGGCGGCCGTCTCCTCGCGGAACGCCGCGGGCGGGTCCACCGGGCGATCGCGCCCCACGTAGACGGACGAGCGGCCGCGACGGCTCGCCGCCTCGCGGTTCTCCGCCACGAAGCGCGCCTGCGCGGTGCGCACCCGCTCGATGCTCCACGGCGTCTTCCGCGGCGACGCCGGCAGCCGCTCGGGCCGGGCGACCTGCCCTCCCGGGGTCATCCACGCGAAGAAGCAGGACTCGTCGAGGCTGCGCGCGAACGCGGGCTCGAGCCCCTGGCTGTCGACGAGCTCCAGCGCGAGCTTCGTCGAGTCGGGCACGCGCTGGCGCCAGCGCGCGTCGCGCTGACCGCAGTCGTAGAGCGCGAGCGCGTGGACCTTGTACTCGCGCCACCGCCCGGCCTCCATCTCGTGCACGGTGCGCAGCTCCACGCGCTCCTCGGCGAGCAGGAAGAGCTCGAGCAGCCCGAACTCGCTCGACGCGGGCGCGAAG
This sequence comes from Myxococcota bacterium, assembly GCA_049322475.1. GTDB lineage: Bacteria > Myxococcota_A > UBA796 > UBA796 > SXON01 > JBMOQZ01. The sequence continues at coordinate 14,422 of JBMOQZ010000194.1, forward strand.
AGCCCCTGCTCCACCACCACCCGGCAGCTGTGCCAGGCCTCGCTGGGGCAGGTCGCGTCGAAGAGCGCGGCGACCTCCCGCGCGCCCCACCGGGTGTGGGGGCGCCAGCGCCCCCGGAGCCCGTCCGCGACCGCCTGCGACGGCACGAGCGGCCACTCCAGCTTCAGCTGCTCGCGCGGGAGCGCCTGGGTCGCCAGCACGATCGCGAGCGAGCCCAGCGGCGCGAGCGCGGCGCGGGGATGCCACGCGGCGAGCCCCCACCCGGCCCCGAGCGCGAAGGCGACGCCGGGGAGGACCGAGAAGTCG
>JBMOQZ010000194.1:14737-16998 GCA_049322475.1 Myxococcota bacterium
CACGAACACGACGGCGTCGGGGCGGTCCCCCGCCCGGACGCGCCGCGCCCCCACGACGACGGCGAGCCCGATCCCGGCGAGCCCCACGAGCCCGACGGCGCCGCTCGTCGCGAGGCGCAGGATCGTCGACACGCTCCCCGGGTCCACCCGCGACTCGAGCCCGCCGCGCCACGACAACAGCGCCGCGTCCGCGATGCGGAAGACCGCGGGCGCGCCGGCGACCCCCCACGCGACGAGCACGAGGAGCACGCGTCCCCAGCGGCGCCCGCGCGAGAACAGGAGGATCCCGAGCGGCCAGACGAACCAGTGCGCCTCGTCGCGCAGCATCAGCGCGAGCGCGCCGAGCCCCGCGACCGCCGGCGCGGTCCAAGCGCGCGCCATTCCTCGGTCAGCGACCAGCAGCGCGAGGGCGCCCGCGACGAGCGCGGCCTCCACCACGGCGACGCCGCCGCCGCGCGCCTCGAGGAAGAGCCACGGCATCGCCGCGATCAGCGCGGTGGTGAAACTCAGGCGCAGAGACAAGAGCGTGCGTTCTGAAAAAGCGTGTTCGGCAAAATCATTCCAGCCGAGCGAGAAGCTTTTTGCAAACATCGCGCCGAGAGGTATCAGCACAATGACCGAAAGGTAGATCACCGTCCAGGTTAAAGTCAGGCGAAAGCCAGGCAGAATAGATTTTTCGCGAAACGTCACGCCTCACCTGCCATAGATCTGGTCAAAAATTCCGCCTTCGGCAAAGTGCGTCTTGTTTGCTTTGTCCCAGCCGCCAAAAACCCTGTCAACGGTCACCAGCCGAACCGGCTTGATATGCTGATACTTTTTCGCTATGGACGCATTGCGTGGCCGGAAAAAATGCACTCCCGCGAGGTTCTGGCCTTCATCGGAATAAAGATACTTGAGGTAGGCTGCGGCAATTTCAGTGTTGCCTTTTTTTTGAGCATTGCCTTCTACCAAAGCAACGCTCGGCTCGGCAAGAATACTCAGCGAGGGAATCACCACTTCGAGGGTATCGCCCAGCTCTTTCACGGCCAGGTACGCTTCGTTCTCCCAGGCAATCAAAACGTCGCCGATTTTACGCTGCGTGAAGGTTGTCGTCGCAGCGCGTGCACCGGTATCGAGCACCGCCACATTTTTAAACAGCGCGGCGATGAATTCACGTGCCTTCGCATCCGAGCGCCCGCTTTTTTCCAGCCCCCAGGCATACGCCGCAAGGTAGTTCCAGCGCGCACCACCAGAAGTCTTGGGGTTGGGAGTGATCACTGCAACGCCTGGCTTTACCAGATCGTTCCAGTCGCTGATCGCTTTAGGATTTCCTTTTCTGACGAGAAAAACAATCGTTGAGCTATAGGGCGCGCTGTTGTCCGGCAGTTTTTTCTGCCAGTCGGGGCTCAGCAGCTTTGTGCCGCGTGCGATCGCGTCGACATCTGAGGCCAGCGCCAGAGTAACGACGTCAGCCTCAAGGCCGTCGACCACGCTGCGCGCCTGCTTTCCGCTGCCGCCATGCGACATGCGAAAACTCACCTGCTGCTGCGGGTGCTCTTTCAACCAGTACCGGCGAAAAGCCTCATTAAAGTCGCGATAGAATTCGCGTGTCGGATCGTACGACACATTGAGGATCTCGCGCTTGCTGTCTTTGGCTGCTATATCCGGTGAAGAACGGCCACAGGCGGCAAACAGTAGAATCAGACTTAACAGACATTTTTTCATTATAACGACCGACAAGTTTTATGGGTTCGATATTGCGTCAATGCGATGTCCATTGCCGCTATGGGTATATCCATAGCGGCAAATGAGATTACCTGCCGTATATCTGGTCGAAAGTTCCCCCGTCGGCAAAGTGTGTTTTGGCCGCGTTCTTCCAGCCACCGAAAACACCGTCGACCGTAATCAGCTTGAGCGTTTTAAAATGATTGAAGCGCTTTGCTGCTTTCGGGTTACGCGGCCGGTAATAATGCTTCGCCGCAATATTTTGCCCTTCGGGTGACTCGAGGTAATCGAGGTACGCTTTGGCGATTTCGGCATTTCCTTTGCGGTTCGCATTCACATCGACCACCGAGACTGATGGTTCAGCGAGAATACTGAGCGACGGAATAATCACCTCGTACTGATCAGGCCCCAGCTCTTTAATCGCCAGAAACGCCTCGTTTTCCCAGGCGATATAGACATCACCAATCTTGCGCTGCGTGAAGGTCGTGGTTGCACCGCGTGCGCCGGTATCCAGAACTGCAACGTTCTTATAGAGCGCCTTCACAAACTCCTTCGGT
>JBMOQZ010000195.1:0-7128 GCA_049322475.1 Myxococcota bacterium
AGCGACACCCCGAGGAGCGCGATCGCCCACGCGAGCATCCGCCGGCGCGTCGCCGCCGGCCCCACCACGGCCGGCATCATCACGATGCCCGCGGCGGCGTACTCCTCCGCCCGGTAGAGCGCGATCGCCCAGGTGTGGGGCATCTGCCACGCGAACACGACGGCGAAGCACACCCACCCGGCCACCCCCGGCGAGCCCCGCAGCGCGGCGTCGACGATGAGCGGCGCCGCCGCCCCGGCGACCGCGCCCACCACCGTGTTGTGCGCCGACCGCGGCTTGAGCCAGGCCGTGTACGCGCCGACGTAGATCACCGTCGTCGCCAGCGCGATCGCCGCCGCGGCCGGCGGCAGGATCGCGAGGCCCGCCCCGGTGATCGCCAGCGCCCACCCCAGCGCCGTCCCCGCGGGCAACCGGCCGCTCGGGAGCGGGCGGGACCGGGTCCGCGCCATCCGCGCGTCGCGGTCGCGCTCGACCCACGCGTTGAGCGCGCTGTTGCCCGCCGCCACGAGCAACGTGCCGGCGAGCGCCGCGAGCGCGTCCCCGACGGTCGGGAGCGGACCCCACAGGAGCACCGGCAGCGCCGTGAACACGACCATCGCCACCACGCGCGGGCGCGTGAGCTCGAGCAACGGCCGCAGCGAGCCCGCCATCGTGAGCGCTAGTTCCACTCGAACCCCCGCACCCGGTCGAAGGTCACGACGCGGCGCTCGCCGGGCACGATCTCCACGTCGCGGGCGTCGACGAAGGCCCACGCCGCCGGGTCGTGGGCGTCGCCGAGCGCGACCTCCACCGCGTGGACGCCGGGCGCCAGCGCGAGGTGCTCGACCCCCACGCTGTTGCCGTCGCCCCAGAGCCCGCGGGGGGCGTAGCTTCGCGCGACCGCCTCCCGCCCGTCCACGCGCACCCGCAGCCGCACCGACGCGCGCGCGCGGTCGCAGACGCGGTCGCGACGCATGTGCGGCGGGAGCGCGAGCTTCTCCTCCTGCGACAACGTCCGGCAGTCCTCGCTCACCTGCCCCGGGTGCTTGAACGAGACGACGAGCTCGGGCACGGCCTCCGGCGCGACGTACGGCACGTGCGACCCCGCCCACGCCGCCCCGGTCAGCGCCACGCCGGCGATCCCCGCGGCGAGGACGCGACGGCTCGGCGCTGGCGACGGCCGCCCGGCGACGAAGTCCTCCGCGGCGCGCACGAGCGCGTCGGGCTGGTCGCGGTCGAGCGCGACGACGCGCACGCGATCGCCGCCGCTCCGCAGGATCGGCTCGCGCGCCTGCGCGACGCGCTGCGCGGTCCACGTGTGCCCCTCCCGGAACCGGCAGCCCGCGCAGGTGGCCACCAGCACCCCGGGCGCGCCGTGCCGGAGCGCGCGCTCGACGGTGAGCGGGTGCAGCCAGCCCGAGCACGGGACCGTGACCACGTTCCAGCCCGGCAGGCGCGGGCTGTCGCCCGTGATGGGGTGGGCGAGCCGGCCCCCGGCCGACTCGGCGCAGACGTACGCCACCCACCGCCGCTCGCGCTCGAGCCACGCGTCGACCCGTTTGCGGGCGGCGAGCACCGGTCGCCAGGGAAGCGCGATCGCCGCCGCGTCGCAGGCCCCGGCGCAGATCCCGCACCCCACGCACTTGCTCGCGTCGACCTGCGCGAGCACCGGCCCGCCCTCGCGCGGCACGAGGCGGATGGCGTCGTACGGGCAATCCCGGAAGCAGAGGGTGCAGGCGTTGCAGCGCCCGCCGTCGACGAGCGCCACGCGCGCACGCCCACGCCCGAGCAGCCAGGGTGCGGCGAACACCAGCGCCCCGCCGACGAGGCCGACCGCCCACAACGCGCCCGCCCCGAGGCGGTCCGTGAGCGCGAGCGGGAACAGGAACCACGCGTCGATCTCGAACGCTCGCGGCAGGACCGCCATCTTCGCGGGGGCGCCCGCGGCGGCCGGGAGCCCCAGCGAAAGCGCGACCATCACGCCCACCGCCGCCGCCGACACCTTCGCGTTCGGGAAGAACCGCGACCGCGACACCCGCGCGATGTGCAGCCACAGGAACACGCCCATCGCGAGCGGCAGGAGCATGTGCACGAAGAACACGACGAAGAAGATGAGCGAGTTCAGCGTGACGTCGGCGAGGAACGAGCGCGACAGCGGGTCCGCGAAGATCGGCAGCCCGTCCACGAGGCGCGCGCTCCCGACCGCGATCTGGCGGGCCGGCTCGTCCCACACCAGCCAGTAGCCGAGCCAGCCCACGAACCAGAGGAGCCCGACCAGCGCGATGCCCGTCACCCACGCCAGCCACCGGGCGCCGACGAAGCGCCGCGCGAGGAAGAGGCGCAGGGCGTGGAGCGCCGCGAAGAGCACGGTGGCGTCGGAGCTGTAGCGGTGCAACGAGCGCACGAGGCCCGCCGTCAGCGGCGCCGCCTCCATCGCGCGCACGGACGCGTGCGCGTCGTGCACGCTCGGCGAGTACCAGAGCAGGAGCACGATCCCGCTCCCGATGGCGGTCGCGAGGCTGACGTTGGCGAGGGCGCCGGTCTCCACGAGCGCCGCGGGGAGGGCGCGCTCGAGCTTCAGGAAGGGCACCTCGAGGCGGCGGAGGAGCCCCTCGCCGCGCACCGGGGGCTCGACGGCCTCGGGGAGCGCGGACGGCAAGGCGCTCACGGCGCCTCGGCGAGCAGGACGCGGAGCGCGGACGGCAGCCATCGCCGCTGGCGATCCCCGAGCGTGAGCCGGTAGGCGACCCGCCCGGCGCGATCGACCAGCACGTAGGCGTTCGCGTGGTCGACCACGCCGGAGACGGGATCCCGGCGCCGGGAGACGGCGAGGTCGTCGAGCGCGGCCTCCACCTCGGCCACGGGCCCGGTGAGCAGGCGCCACGGGGGCGAGGACAGGCCGCGGTTCTCCGCGACCGTCGACAGGACCTCGACGGTGTCGTGCGCCGGGTCCAGCGTGACGGCGAGCACCACGAGGTCGGGGGTCGGCCCCACGGCGGCCACGGCCTCGCCGGCCTGAGCGAGCAGGGTCGGGCAGGTGCCGCCGCAGCGGGCGTACACCGCCGTGATCAACACGACCTTGCCGCGCAGCGCCGCGAGGTCGACGCGGGCGCCCGTGTGGTCGGTCAGCGCGAGGGTGGGCGTCGGCAGCGCCGTCCGCAGCGACTCCGCGGGGAACGGGAGCTCCGCCTCGCGCGTTGGCGCCTCCACGCTGGCCATCGCCACCGCGGAGACGGACACGCCGAGGAGCCCGGCGGACACCCACGGGGCGAGCGCGCGCGGCGTGACCCCCCGGAAGGTGTCACGCCACAGCCAGAACACGATGGCCGCCATCGCCAGCGGCTGGAACAGGAACACCACGACGTAGGCCCACTGCAACCGCCCGGTGGCCGGGTCGTAGCCGAAGCACCAGATCTTGAAGTCCTCGGCGAAGTCGCCGAGGGCCCCGCGGTCGGTCGGCAGCGCGAGGGCGACCGCCATGAGCGCCGCGAAGCTGCCGAGCGCGGCGAGCGTGAAGGCGGGGAAGCGCCAGGAGCCGAAGATCCGATGCACCACGGTCATGGCGCCTCCCCGCGAGTCGTTCACCGGACGTGCCAGACGTCGGCGAGAGCTTTCCAGTTGGCGAAGTAGTAGACCGCGAACGAGCCGAGCAGGACCAGGACCAGCACGAAGGTGCCGGGCGCGTGGTGATCGCTGGGGTCGTGTTTTTCAGTGGACATTTGGAACCTCCTACCAGGCCGGCATCGGGCGACCCGTGATGCGCTTGCCGAAGAACACGGCAGCCACGGTGAGGCCGATGTAGATGAACATGCCGACGAACGCGATCGTGCCGCCCACGCCGACGAGACCGAGCCAGAAGTGCGCGCCCGCGTCGAACCCGGCAGCGAGCGGCGCCCCGGTGAACTCCACGTCCCAGTGGCGGCGCGGCACGCCGTAGGACCCCGCGAACGTCATCGCGATCGACATCAGCACGATGCCGGCGGCGAAGACGTACGGCTGGATCCGGGCGAGGCCCCGCGCGTAGAACTCGCGCTGGAAGAGGAGCGGCACGACGTAGTAGGTCAGCCCCATGAAGGCCAGCGTGGTGCCACCCACGACGGTCGTGTGGAAGTGACCCGGGATGCGCAGCGTGTTGTGCGCGATGATGTTGATCTGCTGCGTCCCGAGGGTGACACCCGTGATGCCGCCGAGGAAGCCGAAGATCACGAGCGACAGGAAGAAGGCGCTGAAGCCCGGGTTCTTCCAGGGCGCCGCGAACAGCCAGCCGAACAGCCCGTTGGTGTGGCCCTTCTTGCGCATCGCGACCTCGACCGAGGCCGGCACCGTGAAGCCGTGGATCATGGAGGCGAGCACGGCGAGGTACATCGCGTAGCTCGTGTTCCAGATCTTCCAGCCCGCGCTCACGCCGGGGTCGACGAGGAGGTGGTGCGCCGAGGCGAGGTTGATGAACAGGATGTAGAGCACGAACGCGCCGCGGCAGACCGCCTGGTTCAGCGGCTTGGCGCCCGTCGTCAGCGTGGCGAGGAAGTACCACACCGAGACCATCGCGCAGACGTTGACCTGCTGCGACTGGTGGCCGAGGCCCCACCAGACGAGGCGGTACCACGCCGCGTCGATCGACGGGACCACGCCGATGGACCAGAGGAACGTCGGGATCATGACCACCGCGCCGTGGAGCAGCGTCACCACCGCGATGATCGCGGCGGCGGTCGCGCCGAACACGACGAGCGGGACGCTCCCCTCGTAGGTGTGGTCGCGCTTCGCGATGTAGATCGTCGCGAAGTAGTTGAACACGCCGGTCAGGGTGCCCGTCGCGACGAGGATGATGCCGAGGTAGAAGGCGGGGTGGCCCCGGAGCGGCGCGTAGCTCGTCATGAGCACGTCGCTGAGGCCCATCATGATGGTCGTGTCGACCATCAGCGCCCCGACGAGCATCTGCCCGAAGCCCGCCCACGCGACGGCCTTCGAGAAGAGCCGTGAGTTGAGCAGCGTCGTCGCGCAGAAGTAGAGGATCGCCACCTCCATGAACAGGATCCAGAAGATCAGCATGTTCAGGCCGTGGAGCGTCAGGATGCGGTAGTACCAGTCGGCCGGCAGCAGGTGGATCGCCGGCGTGCGCGTGAGCGCGAGGAGCAGCGCCGCGATGCCGCCGACGGTCAGGAAGATGACCGCCATGACGGCGTTGATGCGGATGAAGAGCTGCGCGTCGAGGCAGACCGGGAGGCCGGTCGTGTCGCAGGTGCGCACGGAGCCGGCCGCGTGGTTGCCCCGCGCGGGTCCGGTCAGCGTGCCGGGGGCGGCGGTGATTTCCATGTCACTCCTCCACGAGGATCTGGCCGGTCATGCCGTGATGACCGATGCCACAGAACTCGTTGCAGATGATGGGGAAGGTGCCCGCCGAGGTCGGCGTGATCGTGAGCACGTGGTCGTAGCCGGGGAGCACCTGGAAGTTCATGTTCATCGGCAGCAGCGAGAACCCGTGCTGCAGGTCGAGGCTCGAGAGGTGCAGGCGGTAGGTCTGGCCCTTCTTCAGCTTGAGGATCGGGTACCAGCGCCACATCTGGCCGAGCATGTACGCGTCGCCGCCCGGGGCGGGCTGCACGACGGGGATGCCGTTGACCTCGCCGACCTTGTTGGTCTCGACGAACTTGTCGACGCGCGTGTAGAACGCCATCGGCTCGACCCGGTAGGACTCGCCGGTGGAGTTCTGCTTCCCCTTCACGTGCCACCAGGGCATCGCGATGGAGAGGACCACGCACCAGGCGAGCGCCAGCCCGATCCAGGTGCGCTCACCGCCGGTGGGCGCCTGGAACCAGTCCTTGGCGGGGGTGTGGATGCTCACGGTGACCTCCTACGGAAGGGCGGCGGGCGGGACGTTGGCGAGCTCGATCCAGCCCCACCCGGTGTAGGACAGGAAGGGCACGACGACGCCGAGGACGAGCAGCAGCCAGGGGTTTTCCATCAACCGCTGGACTGGGTGGGGAGCTGGATCCAAGTAGACCTCCAGGTTGGGAGCTGCGCGCCGGACCGCGTCGCCGTCCACCGGCGCGCCACGATCCAGAGGAAGAGGAGGCCGCCGGCGACGGCCACGAGCCCGCCGGCGCCCATCACGCCGAGGCCGACGGTCTCGACGAGATCGCGGCCGGCCTGCTCGGGGCCGTAGGCCTTGCGCGCCATGCCGTGGCTGCCCGCCATCGCGAAGCCGGTGGCGAACACCATCTGCCCGAGGCCGTAGATGACGGGCTGCCACGTCGCGGCGCGGGCGAGCCGGCCGGTGGCGGGGGCGACCCCCACCCGGTCGAGCAGCATCGGCGTCACGGTCATGAACGCGGCGGTCACCGCGCCGATCGAGGCGTGGTAGTGCGCCGGGACGATCGTGTTCGAGCCGCGGATCATCGCGCCCAGCCCGAACCCGAGCGCGGTGAGCCCGGCGCTGACCGCGAACCCGGCCACGCGCGGATCCGCGAGCGACGCGCGGGCGCGGACAACGCCGACGACCCCCGCGACGAGGAAGACGGAGACGACGGGGAAGAGCCCCCACCGCATGAGCTGCGTGAACGCGTCGCGGCCGAGGTCCGGCGAGGTCATCGGCAAGAGCGGCGCGGCGAGCCAGGGGAGGAGGAGGAGCCCGAAGAGCGCGGCGGAGACGCGCCGGGAGAGCACCGGTCGCCCCAGCGCGGCGCCGAGCAGCATGAGCCAGACCGACACCATCGCGGTCTCGCTGACGAGCTGCAGCACGTGGCCCGGCCCCCAGTGCAGGGCCTCGAAGCGGGGGGTCGGGTCGAGGCCCGCCGGCAGCGCGAGCACCGACGAGACCGCGGTGAGCGCGGCGACCACGAGGCCGAGGCCCGCGGCGCGCAGCCCCGGCACGGCGGCGGGGTCGACGCTCGCACCGCCTTCGGCCAGCGGCAGGAGCCGGCGGTCGCAGAGCGTCGCGAGCACGCCCGCGGAGAAGACGACGAGGCCCGCGACGAAGAGCGGGTGGTCGATCACCGGCACGTAGTTGGCGAGCACCGGCTCGGCGCCCGGCATCCACGCGGAGAGCGAGAGCATGACGACGCCGACCGTCGCGAGCGGCACACCCGCGCGCGAGACCGGCGATCCGGCCCCCGGGAGCAGCCAGGTGAGCCCGGCGACGAACGAGACGAA
>JBMOQZ010000195.1:7138-13844 GCA_049322475.1 Myxococcota bacterium
GTCGACGTGGACGACGAGGCAGCGCCGGAAGAACGACGGGTCGGTGACGAGGCGGTCGAACGGGGGCATGCGCGCGAAGACCAGCAACACCGCGAACATCCCCGCCACGAGGAGGACGCCCACCGCGAGCCCCACCCAGCGACGCATGGTGCGCGGGCCGTCCGGGTCGTGGGGCACATCCATCGACGTCTCCTGTCGTCAATGGACTTCTACATCCATTGAAGGTTACGCCCCATCGGCTCAATGGACGACACGGTCCCTTGAGATCGCGACCTAAGGATCCTCATGCTCCTGACCCAGACCGCCGAGTACGCGCTGCGGGCGATGGCCACCCTGACGGCGCTCCCTCCGGCCGAGGCCCTCCAGGCCCGTGAAATCGCGGCGCGGTCGGGCGTGCCCGTCCCCTACCTCTCCAAGATCCTGCGTCGCCTCGTGCTCGACGGGCTCCTCCTCTCCAGGAAGGGCCACGGCGGCGGCTTCACGCTGGCGAAGGCACCGGGCGACATCCGCTTCGCCGAGGTGCTCGCCGCGGCCGACTTCGTCCCCGGCGACGACCACTGCGCCTTCGGCTGGGGCAGCTGCGACGGGCAGAACCCCTGCCCGCTGCACCCCGCGTGGAGCCGCGCGAAGAGCGACTTCGTCCGGTGGGCCGAGGAGACCACGCTCGCGGACGTCGGCGTCGGGAACTTCCCGGGGCGCTGAATGTTATCGTCGGGGGATGCGCGCGATCGCCCTCTTCGCCGCCCTCGCCGCCTGCAGCCGCGAGGACGCGCCCGAGGACTCCGAGAAGGCGGCGACCGACACCGCCCCCGACGGGCCGATCGACGCCGACGCCGACGGCTCGCCCGCCGACGAGGACTGCGACGACGGCGACCCGTCGGTGAACCCCGGCGCCAGCGAGGTCTGCAACGGCGTCGACGACGACTGCGACGGCGTCGTGGACGACGCGGGCGACACCTGGTACGCCGACGCCGACGGCGACGGCTTCGGGGTGGAGGGCGACGCGCTCGTCCGCTGCGAGGCGCCCGAGGGCTACGTCGCCACCGCCGGCGACTGCGACGACGGGAGCGCCGAGGTCTCCCCCGCCGCGGTGGAGACCTGCAACCTCGTCGACGACGACTGCGACGCCGCCGTCGACGAGCCCGAGGCGCGGGACGCCGCCGTCTGGTACCCCGACGCCGACGCCGACGGCTTCGGCGACCCCGCGGCCGGCGAGGCCGCGTGCGAGGCCCCGCTTGACTTCGTCGCCGACGCCGGCGACTGCGACGACGCCGACCCCGCCGTGAACCCCGAGGGGCTCGAGGCCTGCAACGGCCACGACGACGACTGCGACGGCGAGACCGACGAGGCCGGGGCGGCCGGCGAGCTCACCTGGTACGCCGACGGCGACGGCGACGGGTACGGCGACGCGGCCGCCACGGTGCTCGCCTGCGACGTCCCGGTCGGCTTCGTCGCCGACGCGACCGACTGCGACGACGTCAGCGCCGCCGTCAGCCCCGCCGCGTCGGAGGCCTGCAACGACGTCGACGACGACTGCGACGGAGCCACCGACGAGGCCGGCGCCACCGGCGAGGCCACCTGGTACGCCGACACCGACGCGGACGGCTTCGGCGACGCGGCCTCGCCGGCGCTCGCCTGCGACCTCCCGGCCGGGTTCGTGGCCGACGACACGGACTGCGACGACACCTCCGCCGCGGTGAGCCCCGCGGCCCCCGAGACCTGCGACGGGATCGACGACGACTGCGACGGCGACATCGACGAGGCCGACGCCGTCGACGCCGGCGACTGGTACACCGACGCCGATGGCGACGGGTGGGGCACGGGCTTCGGCACCGACGCCTGCGAGGCGCCCGCCGGCACGGTCGCGGCCAACGGCGACTGCGACGACACGTCCGCCGCGGTGAGCCCGTCGGCCGCAGAGGTGTGCGAGGACGGCGTCGACGACGACTGCGACGGCACCGCCGACGACGGTTGCCCGACGATCACCACCCACTGCGCGGACATCTCCACGGACACCACGTGGTCCGCGGGTGTCCACGAGGTCACCTGCGACATCTACGTCGGCGGCAGCACCCGCCCGACGCTCACCATCGAGGACGACGTCGAGGTGCGCTTCGCCCGCGGTGCCGGCCTCTGGATCGGCACCTCGAGCTACGGGCGGCTCGTCGTGGAGGGCACCTCCGCGGGGGTCCTCTTCACGTCCACGGAGGCCGCGCCGGCCGCCGGCGACACCGACGGCCTCGTGTTCGGGCAGTACGACCGCGGCAGCGTGCTCACCGGCGCGACGGTCGAGTACGCCGGCTACAACGGCTACGGCGCGATCTGGCTCTACTACAACGGCAGCACCGGCTTCGACGTGACGCTCGTGGGCTCGGTCGTGCGCGAGAGCTCCGTGGCCGGCATCTACGGGACGAGCAGCGCGGCGGTGGACGTCTCGTCCACCTCGATCGAGGACAACGCCGGGCACGGCGTCTACCTCGGGTCGTCCGCGCAGCTCACCGGCGCCTTCTCCGACAACGTCGTCGGCGGCAACGGCGGCAACGCCGTGGTCGTGCCGCCCGAGGCCGCCGGCCGGCTCGACGGCACCTCCACCTTCGTCGGGAACGCCGTCGACACCGCTTTGGTGCTCGCCGGCACCGTCGACTCCGACACCAGCTGGTCCGTGCTCGACGTGCCCTACCAGGTCGACGGGGACGTGTACGTGCAGGGCTCCGGCAACCCGACGCTCACCGTGGAGGACGGCGCCGTCGTGTCGTTCGACCCGAGCGTCGGCCTCCTCGTCGGCACCAGCAGCTGGGGGAAGCTCGTCGTGGACGGGCACACCGAGGGCGTCACCTTCACGTCGTCGGCCACCTCGCCGGCCCCGGGCGACTGGGACGGGATCACGATCGGGACCTACCAGCGCGGGAGCACGCTCGACGGCGCGACCATCGAGTACGGCGGCGGCAACGGGTACGGCGCGCTCTGGGTCTACAACGCGGGCAGCTCGGGCTACACGGTCACGCTGACCGACTCGACCGTCCGCGAGTCGGACCGCGCGGGCGTGTACGGCTCCGGCACGGTGCTCCTCGGCGCCTCCGGCAGCCGTTTCGAGGACAACGCCACCTACGGCCTCGTGCTCGCGTCCACCGCGGCCTCCTTCTCGAGCGACGCCTCGTTCACCGACAACGTCGTGACCGGGAACGGCACGTACGGGTTGGGCCTCTACCCGGATGCGCTCCGCGGGCTCGACGGCAGCTCGTCGTTCGCGGGCAACGGCTCGGGTGGCGTGCGGGTGGAGGGCGGCACCGCGTCCACCTCCGGCACCTGGCCAGCGCTCGACGTCGCCTACGTCGTCGCCGGCGACGTCTACGTCCAGGCGTCGACCGGCCCGATCGTGACGATCGAGGACGGCGCCGAGCTCCAGTTCCTCGCGAGCACGGGGCTCCTCGTCGCCACGTCGAGCTATGGCGCGCTCGTCGTCGACGGGCACACGGTCGGCGTCGCCTTCGGCTCCGGCCAGACGACGCCCGCGCGTGGCGACTGGGACGGCCTCACCTTCGGCACCTACGACCGGGGCTCCACCCTCGACGGCGCCACGGTCACCCACGGGGGCAACAACGGCTACGGCAACGTCTGGGCCTACTACAACGGCAGCGCCGGGTACTCCCTCGCGATCACCGACTCGGTCGTGAGCGAGTCGAAGTACGCCGGCGTCTACCTCACCCCCAGCGCGTCCGTGTCGGTGTCCGGCACCGAGCTCTCCGGCAACGCGACGTACGGCCTGCACGACGCCGACACGGGCGGCGCCATCGACGGGGCATTCGCCGACAACGTCGTCACCGACAACGACACCTACGCGCTCTACCTCCAGCCCAACGACGTCGGGCAGATGGACGCCACGAGCACGTTCGTCGGCAACGCGACCGACCGCGTCTACGTCGCGGCGGGGTCGATGACCGTGTCCGGGACGATGCAGGACCTCGACGCCGACTGGCTCCTCGGCGGCGACGTGTACGTCCAGTCCGCGTCCTCGCCGCTGCTCACGGTGGACCCCGGGACCACGATCCGCTTCAGCTCGAGCGCGGGCCTCTGGGTGGGCACCAGCAGCTACGGTTCCATGGCGGCGATCGGCACCGCCACGGAGCCGATCACCTTCACCTCGGACACGTCGGCCTCCGCGGGCGCCTGGGACGGCCTCGCCTTCGGGACCTACGACGCCGGGAGCGAGCTGGTGGGCCTCGACGTGAGCTACGGCGGCGGCAACGGCTACGGCAACGTCTGGTTCTACTACACGAGCGCCCCGTCGATCGCGGACAGCGGGGTGTCGTGGTCGTCGCGCTACGGGATCTACCGGAGCGCCTGCTCGCCGTCCGTGTCGGGCATCACCTACACGGGGAACACGTCCGGCACGATCTACTGAGGCGTCCCCTCACGCGCCGCCTTCCGGCGCTGGTACAGCCAGTCGCCCGTCACCAGCGTCCAGATCACGGCGAGCGCGTTGCCCACGCCCGGCAGGAGCAGGACGAAGGCGAGACACACGCTGGTGGTGCCGAAGATCGCGAGCGGCACGAGGACGTACTGGTAGAGGAAGGATCCCGAGTACATGGGGTCTCCGGAGGGCGGCGCACGATAACACGCCCCGTCGTCGCGGGAGGGAGGCATGCCCGAGCTGCCGGAGGTCGAGTTCGCCAGGCGCGCGCTCGTCCGTTGGACGGAAGGACGGATCGTCGTGGGTTCCGAGGTGCTCGACGCGCGCTCGGTCCGATCGTCGCGTACCGATCGGCCCTCCGCCGGACGCGCGGACGGCGCCGCCGCGCTCTCCGAGGTCGCGCGCGGGCGGCCGGGCCCGCTGCGCCGCCACGGCAAGCGCCTCCTCTGGGAGTTCGAGCGCGGCGCGCTGCTCCTCCACCTCGGGATGACCGGCAAGTGGACGCGGATCCCCCCGGCGTTCCCGAAGGCGCGGCTCGACCTCGACGACGGGCGCGCCCTCTGGTTCTCCGACCCCCGGCTCCTCGGCGGGATCGTCCCCACCACCCGCGAGGTGGGCGAGCGCCTGCTCGTGGAGGGCCTCGGGCCCGACGCGCTCGCGGGCCCCCTCCCCCGCCTCCGCGGGAAGCGCCCGGTGAAGGTCGCGCTCATGGACCAGTCGGTCGTCGCCGGCATCGGCAACGTGCAGGCCATGGAGGCGCTCTGGCGCGCGGGCCTCGACCCCGCGACGCCCTGCGACGCGCTGGACGACGCCACGTTCGCGCGGCTCGACGCCGCGGTCCGCGAGCAGCTGCTCGCCACGATCGCGATGCTGGAGGGCGACGACGAGATCGTCTACGTGGAGGAGGATCGGGACGCGAACCTTTTTTCGATCTACCGGCGGGCCCGATGCCCGCGCTGTGCTGGCGATATTTCGAAAATTGTGCAGGGTGGACGTTCCACGTACTGGTGTGCAACCTGTCAGCCCCCCCAGACGCCTCCCGGTTGACGAGGCGGCGCCGGAGGCTTGCCATGGACACGCCCGACCTCGCTCTCGACCTGCCCGACGCCTTGCGCGGCGACCTCCTCGACGAGCCCACGGACGAGCGGCTCGCCGAAGCGGACGCGCGCATCCGCGTGCTGGAGGCCCGCGCCCGCCACGCCGAGGCGCTCGCCGCGCTCGCGCTCGACGCGCTGAGGGCCCCCGATCCGTGTGTGACCATCGGGCACGCCGCGCGCGTCGTGAACGAGACGCTGGCGACGCCCATCGTGCGGGTGCTCGAGCAGCTCGCCGACGGGACCGCGCTCACCCGCGCGGCCGTGGGGACGGAAGCCACGCTGCGGGAGGACGATCGGTGCCTGGCGGCCTACGCGGTCCGCGCCGGCGAGCCCGTCGTCGCGCCCGACCTGAGCCGCGAGACCCGGTTCCGCCCGGCCCCTGCGGTGATCGACGCCGGCGCCGTCAGCGGCGTGGCGGTCCCGATCGCGGGGCCCGAGGGCGCCTGGGGCGCCCTCGTCGCGCACGACCGCGTGCCGCGGGCGTTCCGTGACGACGAGGTCGCGTATCTCGTCGCCGTCGCCGACGTGATCGGGGGCGCGGTCGCCCGCCACCGTCGCGAGGTCGCGCTCGCCGGCGAGGCCAGCCTGCTCGCCGTGACGCTCCGGTCCATCGGCGACGCGGTCGTCGCCACGGACACCGAGGGGCGCGTCACCCTGCTCAACGAGGCCGCCGAACGGCTGCTCGGATGGCCGCTCGACGAGGCCCGCGGGCTCGCCGCCGGGCAGGTGGTGCGCCTCTACTCGCCCGGCTCGCGCGATCCGGCCGAGGACCCCGTCCGCTCCGTGCTCCGGACCGGACGGACCCTCGCGGGGCGCCCGAAGGTGCTCCGTGGCCGGGCCGGCGGCGAGCGCGTCGTGAGCGACGTCACCGCGCCGCTCCGCACCTCCGCGGGCGCGGTCCTCGGCGCGGCGCTCGTGCTGCGCGACGTGAACTGGGTCCGCGAGCCCTCGTCTCGGCCCTCGCCCCGCGCACGGCCGAACGGCGACGCCTCGGACGACCCCTTCGCCCCCGGCGACGGCTCGCCCCGGCCCTGGGACGAGGTCGCGCGGACGCCCTCGGGCGCGCGCCGGGTCCTGTTCATGGACGACGAGCCGTACCTGCGGCGCGTCATCGGCGACGGCCTCCGCGAGTTCGGCTACGAGGTGACCCTCGCCGAGGACGGCGAGGAGGCGATCGCCCAGCACACCCGCGCGCGCG
>JBMOQZ010000195.1:13854-16886 GCA_049322475.1 Myxococcota bacterium
GGCCGGGGACGGTCACGACGTCGTGATCATGGATCTGGTCGTGCCCGGCGGGCTCGGCGGGCGCGACGCGATCGCGCGGCTCCGCGAGATCGACCCGGACGTGCGCGCCATCGTGTCGAGCGGGTTCGCGCACGATCCCGTCATGTCGAGCTTCCGGCGGCACGGCTTCGACGCGGTGCTGACCAAGCCGTACGGGCTCGAGGACCTGCTCCGGACGCTGGACGACGTGCTGCGCGCCTGACCGCCCCTACCCCTTCTTCCGCTTGCCCTTCCGCTTGCCGCCGTCGTTGCCGCCGCCCTTCGCGCGGAAGTCGCCGAACCACACCGTGGCCTCGGCGCCCACGCTGAGGAAGAGGCCTCCGGCGACGCCCTCGCCGGCGAAGTCCTTCGCGGCCTCGGCGCCCGTGGTGGGGTCGTCGTCGTTGGGCCCGTCGAAGTAGAGGTTCTCGCCGACGACGTGGTAGGTGCCGAAGACGCCGAGCTCGTAGGCGCGGGTCCGGTCGCGCAGGAGCCCGGACAGGCTGCCGCGGATGGGGAAGTAGTTCACGCGCAGGAAGGCGTTGCTGTCGCCGACGCCGTTGAAGCGCTCCGTCCCCGCCCCGAGCCCGATGCCGGCGAGCAGCTGGAAGTCGGCCTCGCGGATCATGGCGACGTCGTAGCCCACGACGAGCTCCTGCCGGTTCCAGCCGTCGGTGCCGAACCCGAGCCGCCCGTGCGCGCCGAGGCGGCCGGCGGCGGACGGGTACGCGACGGCGCGGACGCCGAGCTGGACGTCGCCCTTCGCGCGCGTGACGAGGTCGCCGTCGGCGTCCTCCGCGTTGGCGGGCATGCCGGTCGGGTAGTTCACCGGGACGGCCATCGTGCCGATCGTGGGGCCGACGCCCCAGAAGCGGAGGTCGATGGCGAGGGCGGGAGAGGCGAGCAGGGCGAGCAGCGTCATGGGTGGATCCTCCGTCCTTGTTCGTCGAAGACCCGGATGGCATTCATGGGGCAGGCGCGGGCGCCGCGCAGGAGCGCCTCGGCGACGGCGCGCGGGTCCTTGAGGCGCGCGAGGCCGCGCTCGTCCACCTCGTAGGCCTCGGGGGCCTCCTCCCAGCAGTTGGACGAGCCGATGCAGAGCGCGGGGTCGATCTCGACGCGCATGCCTACTGCGTGGGCGCTTCGCCCGGCGCCGTCGGCGACACGACGATGCCCTGCGTCTTCTTGAGCCGCGGGGACAGCTCGATGCGCTTGGAGACGCCGGGGTAGACGATCAGCTCCTCGCCGCCGTAGGTGTAGCGGCCCTTCGGCAAGAGCCCGGTGAAGCTGCCTTCGTGCTTCACGATGTCGATCGCCGCCTCGACCGACAGCCGCTGGTCCGGGTCGAACGGAATCTCGTCGCACGCGAGGACGACGCCCTTCGGGTTGTGGGCGACGAGCTCGACCGGGCCGTAGTTCGAGTCGATGGCGAAGAGCCAGTCGACCACCTCCTTGGTGCCGTCGAGCTTCACCGCGCGCTTGAGGCGGTCGTACGCGTTCCGGGTGTTGCCGAGCGCGCGCGCGGCGTGGGCGCCGTACAGGAGGTCGGCGTAGGAGAGCTCGACCCCGAGCTTCTCGAGCTCCTGGAACTTCTTCTCGACGCCCTGCCAGAGCTGACGGCTCGCCAGCTGCTTCAGGTCCTCCGAGAGACGCATGTGCTCGCCCTCGCTGACGTCGGTGGCGAAGGCGGGGACGGCCGAGAGCCAGAGAGAGAGGAGCCAGGTCATGTGGGTCCGCGGGATGGTAATACGCCGTCGCGCCCGCGAACAGCGGCGTCACGCACGGCCGGTGGACGAACGCAGGCGACGTCGCGCCTCACGCCCCCGTGGAGGCGCCGCGCGGCGGAGTGCCGGGAGGGGTGCCACACGTCCACCCGGAACCCCGCGCGGAGGACGGGGATTCCGGCCATCCCCCGGGCCGCGCCTCGCCGAGCGCGCCCATCGTGCGCGCCGCGTCGTCCCGCCCGCGGAACCGCGCGCCGGACGTCTCGGGCGCGCCGGGCACGCAGCACGTGGCGAGGCGCGGGGTGGCGGTCACCGGGGAGGCACCGCGCCCGCTCGGCGCGCCGCCGCCGTAAGATGGCGCCACCCCGTGCTGCGCCTCTCCCCCCCCGAACCGTTCGCGCCCGCCTTCGTCCTCGCGATGCCCCACGGCATCGCGGCGGGCGTGCACCTGCCCGGCACGGCCGACCCCGTGCCGGAGGACGTGCTCGCGCGTCTGGCGCCCGAGGAGCGCGCGCTCGCGGAGGGCATGCGCGGCTACCGGCAGCCCGAATTCGTCGGCGGGCGGCTCGCGCTCGCGGCGATCTTCCCGGAGCTGGGCCTCCGCCGCGTCCCCGTCCTCGTGGACGCGCACGGCGCGCCCGAGCTCCCGGGCGGCGTCGCCGGCTCCGTGACGCACAAGCGCGACCTCGCGATCGCGATGGTGGCGCGCGGCAGCCCGGGCCTCGGCATCGACCTCGAGGAGACGGACCGCGAGCGCCCCGGGGTGGCGTCGCACGTGCTGCGCGCCGAGGAGCTCGCCGCGGTGGAGGCGCTGCCGGCGGACCGGCGCTGGAACGACACCGCGGTCCGTTTCTCCGTGAAGGAGGCCGTCTACAAGGCCATCCACCCCTTCCTGCTGCGCTACGTCGGCTTCGGAGAGGTGGCGGTGTGGCCCTCGCCCGACGGGTTCGACCGCGTCGAGCCGCACCTCGCGCCCGGCGAAGGTCCGTTCCACTTCGACGCGCGCCACTACTGGATCGATCGGCGCGTGTTCAGCACCGTGCGGGTGCGGAAGGCGTGATCCACCTCGTCACGGGCGGCGCCCGCTCCGGGAAGTCGAGCTTCGTCCTCGCCGAGGCCGAGCGCGAGGTCGCCGGGCCGCTCGCGTTCGTGGCGACGGCGACCGCGGACGACGACGACATGCGCGCGCGCGTCGCGCGCCACCGGGAGGAGCGCGGGCCGCGCTGGCGCACGGTCGAAGAGCCGATGACGATCGAGCGCGCGCTCGCGACCCCCGGGGTCGACGGCGTC
>JBMOQZ010000196.1:0-14501 GCA_049322475.1 Myxococcota bacterium
GATGGCGCCCCAGGCCCCGAGCCCGCCCCCGGAGGGCCGTCCCGGACGGACGGCCCGTGAGGGGGCGCTGGTGAAGCGGGCCCAGTAGGGGCGGGCGGGACGCCCGCCCCCACGATCAACGACGGTCCGTGTCGTCCTCGCGGTCTTCCATGTAGCCCATGGCCTTGAGCTGCTCGGCGAGCTCGGGGTCGAAGCCGCTGACGGCTTCGCCGGCGGGCAGGGGCACGGAAGCCCAGTTGACCTCGAAGTGGCGGCCGCCCTGCGAGATCTGGGCGAGGGGCTCGCCGCGGCCGTCGAACGGCAAGAGCTCGAGCGGCACGCGCGGCGACGAGGCCCGCGCGAGGTGCACCACCGCGCCGGTCAGCGCGGCGACGGGATCGTCGCCCTTCGGAACCACGAAGACCTCGCGGTGGGCTCCGCGGCCGGCGTCGAAGCTGGCGTGGGCGCGGTTCTCGCGGACCACCACGTTGGCGCTGGCCTTGTTGGTGGGGTCGTCCGCGGCCCAGGCGGTCTCGATGCCGCCGGGGACCTCGAGCACGACGTCCCAGGTGCCGCCGCCCCCCTTCGGGGAGAGCCGGACCGCCTGCCGGACGGCTCGCCCGAGGCCCGCCGCCATCGCGAGGCGCGCCGGCGCGGGGTCGGTCGTGTTGCGGAGGTTCTGGTGCTCGCCCGGGTCGCCGGCGAGGTCGAAGATCGCCTCGCGCCCCTTGTGGGTCGTGTACTTGACGCGTCCGGCGAGGCTCCCCCACTGCTCCTGCCCGTACAGCGGCCGCCCGAAGGCGAGGGCTCGCCCGGCGAGGTCGGCGGGGACGGGCTCGCCGCGCACGAGCGGCGCGAGCGAGCGGCCGTGGAAACCCTCGGCGTCGAGCCCCAGCAGATCGAGCACGGTGGGCGCGAGGTCGAGGAGCGAGACGGGGGCGTCGTGCCGGGCGGCGCGGGCGCCGGGCGCCTTCACGACGAACGGGATGCGCAGGAGCTCGTCGTAGAGCGAGTGGCCGTGCTCGAGGTCGCCGTGGTCGAAGAACTCCTCGCCGTGGTCGGCGAAGAGCACGACGACGGCGTCGTCGCCCACGGCCGCGAGGAGGCGGGCGACCTCGTCGTCGACGTAGCGGAGGTTCTGGTCGTAGCGGTCGAGCACGTAGCGCTTGACCGCCTCCTTGTTCTTCTTCGCGGCGGACAGGAGCGGGTTGCGCGTGAAGTACTCGCCGAGGCCGGCGGGCGGGTCGCCGGCGAACAGGCCCCGGTACCGACGCGGCTCCTTGTAGGGCAGGTGCATGTCCATCAGGTGCACCATGAGCAGGGCGTCGCGATCGCGGTGCCGATCGAGGAAGTCGAGGGCGCGGTCGACCTCGAGCTCGCCGTAGGGCCAGTTGACGCAGCCGTGCTCGTCCCAGCCGTCGGCCATCTCGAAGTTGGACGAGAGGTACACGTTGCCGACGAAGGCCCCCGTCGCGAACCCGTGCTCGCCGAGGCGTTGGGGCAGGGGCGTCGCCGAGGCCCAGTGCTCGGGCTGGAGGCCGGAGAGCGCGGCGCGGGCGCTGGGGAGCGTCCAGGGCGCGACGGAGCGGGCCTCGTCGAAGACGACGGCGTCCTTCGCCCAGGCGTCGATCTTCGGGGAGGTGTCGCGGTCGTGGCCGTACAGGCCGACGTGATCGCGGCGCAGCGTGTCCACGAACACGAGCAGGACGCGCTTCGGCGCGTCGGACGGGACGTAGACGGCGGGGCCGGCGATCAGCACGTGGTCGCGGGTGGGGTCGCCGTCCTCGGTGTGGAGGGCGAGGCGCACGGTGCGGCCGGCGTGCTCGCCGAGGGCGACCTCGACGCGGGTGAAGGCCTCGCCGGCGCGGGCGCGGGCGACCTCCTCGCCGTCGACGGTGACGCGGACGTCGGCGCCGTCGCTGGCGACGCCGTCGTCCACCTCGGGCGGGACGAGCCCGAGGTCGAAGCCGAGCACGCCGCCCTCGGGGACCGCGACGTCCCACGCGGCCGTCGCGGGCGCGGGGAGGTACACGCCCTGGCGCGTCACGTCGTCGATCTGCACGGAGCGGACGGCGAAGGTCTCGGGCTCGGCGTCGCCCGGCCAGAGCGCGTCCTCGCGCGTCTGGGCCGCCGGGTAGCGGAAGATCAGGGCGCCCGCGCCGGGGCGGGGGGCATCGGCGTCGAGGCGCACCGTGAGCGCGTCGGCGGTGACGGCCCAGGTCCCGGCGCGGCCGGGGGCGTCCTCGCCGGCCGCGTAGCGGAGGCGCGCGCCCTGCGAAGTGAGCAGGACCATGCCCTCGGGCGGGCTCTCGTAGAAGAGCGCGCGCGGGCGGATGGGGAGCGGGGCCTCGTACGAACGCACGCCGCCGACCGCCGACACGAGCCGGAAGGGCCCGCGGATGGGGATGTCCGTGCCGGCCTCGGGCCGGGCGACGACGGGCAGCGTCAGCTCCACGAACGGGAGCCGGGCGAGCCCGACGGCAGCGGTCGCCGGCGCCGCGAGCGCGGCGGAGGCGAGGATCAGCATCGCGCCCCTAGCGCGACCGGCGGCGACGCGCGGACGCCGCGGCGGCGACGAGCACGCCGAGGGCGGAGGCGGCGGCGGGCACGGTGGCGCACCCGCCCTCGGACCGGACCTCCTCGACGGTGACGGCGAGGTAGTCGGCCTTGAGCCCGCCGGGGCCGCCGATGTTCATCAGGACGACGTAGTTGCCCGGCTTCGGGAACGCGATCTTCGGCGACCAGGCGCCCATGCCCACGCCCTCGTAGTCGCCGTTGAGGTCGACCACGTTCTCCTCGGAGATGTCGCCCTCGTCCTTGCCCTCGTAGACCTGCCACTCGATGGTGTCGATGCAGCCGTACACCGACACGTCGGCGTGGTTGATCGTCTGCCAGGTCAGGCCCTCGACCGGCTCCATCTGGAAGAAGCGCTCGGCGCCCTCCGCGGGCTTGGGCGGCTCGCACGACAGGACGTAGGCGAGCTCGGAGGTGCTCGTCTCGTAGCTGCCGCACACCTCGTCCGCGAGCTCCATCATCACCGTGACGGTGAACTGCCCGGAGGTGGTGTAGGTGTGGCAGGTGTTGGAGAGGTCGGTGCCGTGATCGGTGCCGTCGCCCCAGTTGATGTCGATCGACAGAATCTCCTGCTCGCTGGACAGGTCGAGGCAGAAGTCGAGCGGCGTGCCGCCGGAGCGGCGGAACCCCTCGCGCGTCTGGAACGTACCGAAGGGGCCGTACAGGGCCGTAATGCCCTCTTCGTCATCTTCGTTGATGTCGTTCTGGGAGAGGTCGCACTGACCGACGGACCAGAACATGGTCGCGTCGCGCTTGGCCTGATCGTCGCAGGGCTCGCCTTCCTCGCAGGAGTGGCCCATGCCCCACCAGTGGCCGATCTCGTGCGTGGCGACGCCCTCGACGGCGGTCTGGTTGTTGCAATTGCCGCTGGCGATCTCCTCGGTGGTGCCCCAGTCGATGTCGTTGTTGAACGTGATGTCGGCGTCGAAGAAGCGGTAGTAGACCTCGCCGTTGATGAGCTTGGTCTGGGCGAGCCCGCTGGACGTGGTGACGCCGAGGATGCCGGGCTCGAACTCGTCGCCCGGGTCGTCCCAGTAGATGGCGTTGAGGCCTTCGACCTCGGTCTGACCGTAGTCGCCCTCGCCCATGAACTCCTGGGTGATGTGGGCGCACTCCGCGCCGTCCTCCCACTCCCGGTAGCCCTCCTGCATCACCTCGAGCCGGTACTCGTCCGGCAGGGAGTCCTCGAGGTCGTCGTCCATGTACCAGGAGACGGGCATGTCGGTGGGGAACCAGACGGAGCCGGTGTGCCGCCACGCGTGGGCGGGCTGGACCATCGCCAGGGCGAGGAGCGTCGTCATCACTTCACCCCGGGCTGGAGGCGGTTGATCGCGCGGAGGTGGTCGGCGGAGACGCCGGGGATGGGTTTGCCGTCCCACCCGAGGGCGACGCGGGCACGCACCTGTGACTCCAGCGAAGCGAGCGAGACGCGCTCGGCGGCGGGCGGGTGGGGGATGAAGCGGTGGTCGAAGGGCTTGTCCCAGGGCTGGGTGAAGCGCACGACCATGTCGGAGCCGTCGGCCGGGTTCTGGCGCACCGTGTACTTGCCGCGCGACATCGCGACGGTGCCCCAGGCGCTGCCGTGGCGCTTCGACGCGAGGAAGAGCACGACGTCCTCGCCTTCGTCGTAGCGCGCCGCCTCGGCCACGAGCGAGATCGCGCCTTCCCAGACGCCGCCCGGCGTCTCCACCACCACGTAGTCGTCGACGAGGGCGTCGCCCTTGAGGACCTCGGTCACGCGCACGCTGGCGAAGCTCACGACGTGGAGGTGCTCGTCGAGATCGGTCCAGATCTCCTCGACCGTGCCACGGGCGACCACGTCGGAGGCGTCTGTCATCTGATCGACGGTGAGCGGCGCGAGCGTGGTCGCGCTCGCCGGCTCTGCGACGGCCACCAGCAGCGCGAGCGCGGCGGCGAGGCGGAAGGGAGCGGTCATGGGGAGCCCCGGGAGAGGAACGACAGAGGCTATTCGACCCGCTGGGAGCACGTCAAGCAACAGCTCGCGAAGGGAGCGGACATGCCGGTGGTCGCGAGCCCGAACGGTTGACTTCCGAGCGCGCCTCAACTATGCCTTGCGGTCCCTCCACCGGCTCACCCGCGCACGGGCTCGTCCCGTCTACGCTGCAAGGACGCGCGCATGAAGAGGCTCTTCACCCTGTCGTACCGCCTGCTCGGCCTGATGCTCGCCCTCCTCGCGCTCGCGGGCGAGGCGTACGCGTCGGCCACCGCCGGCACCATCAAGGGCGTGGCGGTCGACGACGGGGGGCTCGCGATCCCGGGGGTCCTCGTCACCCTGACGTCGCCGTCGCTGATCGGCGGCTCGCAGCAGCGGACGACGGATGCGGAGGGCAACTTCCTCTTCGTCGAGCTCCCGCCCGGCGGGTACGAGCTGCTCGCGCAGAAGCAGGGCTTCAGCGTGGTCCGCAAGACGGGCCTCGAGGTGTCGATCGGCCGCACGGTGCAGGTCACGATCGAGATGCAGGTCGGGCAGGAGGAGCTGACGGTCGAGGAGGCGCGCAAGACGGTCGACACCGAGAAGGCGTCGACCGGCAACGTGATGAACAAGGACTTCCTGTCCCGCATCCCGTCGGGCCGCAGCTATCAGGACGTCATCGGCAACACCGCGGGCGTGACCGGCGGCGCCAACCCCAACTCGGCGGGCGCGTCCAGCAACGAGAACACCTGGCTCCTCGACGGCGTCAACGTGACCGACCCGGTCACGGGCACGTTCTCGACGAACTTCAACTTCGACGCGATCGAGGAGATCGAGGTCATCACCGGCGGCTTCGACCCGGAGTACGGCGAGAGCCTCGGCGCGGTCATCTCGGTCGTCACCAAGTCGGGCGGCAACACGCTCGAGGTCATCGCCGGCGGCTACTACGCGAACGGCGAGTGGGGCCCGAAGGTCGACGCCGTCAACTCCGCGGACGGCTACGAGCTCTCTCCGTCGACGTTCGACACGCACATCCAGACGGCCCAGGTCTCCACGCTGGTCAGCGGCCCCCTCGTGAAGGACAAGGTCTGGTTCCTCGGCTCGTACGAGTACAACCGCTCGCTGTACCAGGTCCTCGGCACGCCGCTCCCCCGCGACTTCGACGGTCACTACTTCTTCGGCAAGCTCACGGCGCAGCCGAGCTCCCAGCATCGCTTCACGCTGCAGTTCAGCGCCAACCCCACCACGATCGACAACATCGATCAGGGCGACTCGTCGATCCACCCGGAGGCCTTCGGCCGCCAGGCCCAGGGCGGGTCGATCACCTCGCTGAAGTGGAACTGGTTCATCAACCCCGAGGCCAACCTCGAGACCACCGCTTCGTTCCAGAAGTCCTGGATCAACGTCAACGGCGTGCCCTGCACCCACGACGAGGCGCTGGGGTACCACCCGTGCGACCCGCAGGAGGCCGAGAACACCGTCGACTACGTGACCCCGGGCCGCATCGGCACCTACGGCGCCTGGGACAGCGACAACTACGGCTTCTACTACTTCGACGACCGGTACCGCGCCGAGATCTCCTCGAAGTTCTCGCTCCTCCAGGTGGAGTTCGCCGGCAAGCACGACATCAAGGTGGGTGTCGACGGCAGCTACCTCGCGCAGGATCAGGTCCAGGGCTACAACGGCAACCTGATCTTCTTCGACCTCTACGAGAACGCGTTCGATCCGGACACCTACAACGGCTTCTACTGGATCGAGACGTCCGGGCCGTACCAGAAGTACGTGGACGGGTACCACGTCGCGGCGTTCCTCCAGGACGTCTACAAGCCCATCGAGAACCTGACGTTCCGCTACGGCGTCCGGTACGACCACGCCGTCGTCCGCGACAACGCGGCCGACCCGGTGATCGACGTGGGCGTGTTCGGGCCCCGCATCTACGCGGTCTGGGACCCCTGGGCGGACGAGAAGTCGAAGATCTTCGGCGGCTACGGTCGCTTCAACGATTCGGGTCGCCTCGAGATCGCCGGCTACTTCAGCGAGTCGTACATCGGGCAGAAGGTCATCGCCGGCGAGTACTTCGGCAACCAGACGTCCAACGTGGCCTACAACGCGCAGGAAGTGAACAAGCGCAACACCATCTACGCGCTCGACGACCTCGTGGCGCCGCACTCCGACGAGTTCAAGATGGGCGGCGAGCGAGAGATCGCGCCGGACATCAAGGCGGGCATCGAGTTCACCGGCAAGTTCACGCGCAACGTGTACACCTTCGACGAGACCAACCTCATCTACGACGAGGACGGCTACGCCTACATCGGCAGCCGGGACAGCACGCTCGACCTGCTGTACCGCATGCGTACGCCCGCGATCTCGATGCGCGACTACTTCCAGACGGACTTCGGGATCTACCGCGCGTTCGCCGACCGCTGGCTGATGAACGTCGTGTACTCCTACGTCGTGAGCCGCGGCCGTGTGCAGGACTCGCTCGGTGGGAACCTCTACAACGCCTCGCAGATCGAGCTCTCCTACGGCAATCTCCCCACCGACCTGCGGCACCAGCTGAAGGTCCAGGGCGCGTGGGACATCCCGAACGACCCGTGGACGACCCAGATCGGCGCCGCGGTCGAGTACTACTCGGGGGCGCCGATCTCCCGGTACTACTACTCCAACTCTGACTCGGTCCAGCTCGGTGGTGAGGCCTACGCCCTCCTCAAGGAGCCCATGGGCACCTACGAGCGCACCGGCCCCTCGTGGTTCATGTCGGTCCGCCTCGAGCAGGACATCCCCGCCGTCAACAAGGGGAAGCTCTCGGCCGTGGCGCAGATCGACAACGTCACGAGCAACCAGTACTCGTTCTACTACTACTACTCGTACTACGTCGATTCCCAGAACCGGTACATCGCCTACTACCGTCAGGCGCCCGTCACTGGTCAGGTCGGCGTGAAGTACGAGTTCTAAGGAGGCGCCATGACGATCTACGCGCTGATGCTGGGGTGCGCCTTCGACGAGAACCTGCCCGAGAAGGACCTCGTGGGGAAGGTGATCCTCCCCGCCGCGGCGGTGACACGCATGACGGTCGCCGATCCCGACGGGGACGGTACGCTCGAGGAGCCCGTGGAGACCGAGGACGTCCGGCTCATCGGCCCTGTCTGGCTCGGGGCGTTCTCGGCGATTGACACCAACGCTTTCGAGTATCCCCACCCCGCGATGGGCCCGATCGTCGACCAGGACACGCCGGGGTACACGTTCCCGTACGGTGGCACCTCGGTCGGTCGGTTCGACTTCGGCTGCTACGAGTCGGTGGCGTGCCGGGTCACCACCGGGCGCTTCGAAGGCTACGACGACGTGCTCGAGTACTTCGCCAACTTCATGGGCCGGCCGGTGGTCGGCGTGGAAGGCGAGCTGATCACGTCGGCGAGCGCCTACCAGCAGGCCTGCTACGACTACTTCGAGGTCACGTCCGACGAGGAGGTCTCCTTCATCGGGGTGCAGGACTTCGCGAAGAACGACGACGGCGACTACGAGGCCACCTTCGCGATGCCGCACACGTTCTACGTCGAGGGCATGACGATCTGGGGGTGGATGGACGCGCCGCAGATCTCCACGACGAACGTGGACATCAACGGCTCCTTCTCGTCCTGCCGGAGCGACGGTGGACGCGAGTTCACCGAGTACGACGAGAACTTCTACGAGGGCCGTCCGTACACCAACCTGCTCGGCTACCCGAGCAGCTACATCGCGGACGGCGACTGGACGACCGCGGGTGCGGTCGTCGGTGCGCTGGACGAAGACGGGAACGTGCCGTCGGTGACCGTGACGCTCGACTTCGAGGTCGGCGCCGACGTGGAGGAGGAGTGATGCTCGCGCTCATGTGGCTCGCCGCGTGCGACACCGACGACGATCCCTTCCGCGTCAGGATCACCGACGTACCGGGCATCCAGGACCTCGGCGTGGTGCGGGTGTTGACGAGCGAGGAGATGAGCGGGGGCCTCCCGCTGTCCGACCCGTCCTTCGAGGGGGCCGTGATCTACGGGCGTCTCGGCGCGCCGGTCGACGCGCTCGACGTCGGCGGCGCCACCTTCCAGTTCGAGGGCACGGGCGACGTGGTGTGCGTCGTGGTCGACCCCGAGGCGGTGTTCTGGAACTTCAGCGTGTCGTCCGACCAGGCCGGCAAGTACAAGTACGCCGACCACTACCCGGACGACGGCGACATCGACCTGCGGGTCGGCCTGTCCGCGTACTACACCGGCTCGCCCGGCGTCGAGATCGGGAGCTTCGAAGCCAGCTACACCGACCCGTCCGGGGTCGAGCACCAGCTTCAGTTCGACGAGTGCCAGCAGTCAGGCTTCCAGGGCGCGACCGAGGTGCACGCCGGGCGCGCGACCGTGGAGTACTGCTCCATCGACACCGCGACGCGCGCGGGCATCATGTACACCGTGCTGCTCGAGACGTACTCGTTGCCGATCGACGACTCGATCGTGTCCTTCGGCGCCGTCGTCCTCGAAGGCTCGTGCGGCTTCGGCGACGAGACCGACATCGACGAGTGCCTGCTCCCGAACGAGGTCGGCTGGGCCGAGCCGGAGGAGAACGTCAGCATCGACGAGGAGACGGGCGAGCCGATCGTCGAGGGCAAGGAGTGGTTCCCCGCCATCGAGGCCGCCTTCTGCGAGAAGCCGGGCCAGGTGAACCAGTACTGCGAGGACTGGATCGAGAGCGACGCCTACGTCGAGGGCGAGGGCGCCTGCGACGACCCCGGCTTCGAGGCCCCCGGCTACTCCGAGGAGGAGGACGCGACCGAGTAGCCCTCAGGGCTGCTTCGGTCCCATCGTCCGGTCCTCGATCACGCGCCCCGCGACGACGCGGCGGAGCTTGATCGCGTCGGTGTCCGCCCAGAGCGCGCCGGGGCCGCCGTCCGCGATCTTCGCGGGGGGCCCGCCCTCGGCGCCGTACCACCACGCGCCGTTCTCGTCCTTCGCGTACCAGTAGAAGGGTCCGAGCCCGCTCGGCAGCACCTGGTCGAGCTCGCCGGGGACCTTCCACGGGCGCGCGGTCGCCTCGGCGAACACCTTGCCGGCGAGGTCGGCCCACAGCGTCCGGTAGCTGGCGCCGTCGCCGCTCTCGAGCACGGCGAGGAGCGCGAGCCCGCCGGGCCGCTCGGGCGTGTCCGGCAGCGAGTCGAACGCGAGCGCCTCGGGCCGCCAGCCGTCCGCGAGCTTCGTCACCCGCGCGCCCTTCGCGGACATCTCGGGCGCCAGCGAGGGGTCCACCTTGTAGAGGTCGACGCCGGCGGCGTGGCCGAGCGCGATCACGAGGTTGCCGGCGGCGTCGACGGCGGTCGCCACGGCGTCGGGACGGCGCGGAAGGAGCGCGACCTCGCGGATCACGAGCGCGCCGCGCTCGTCCACGCACATCGCGCGCACGTTGCCGCCCTCGCCCTTCGGCGCCGGGATCCAGACGGGCACGATCGCGCCGCCCTTCGCGTCGGTCGCGCCGCGCCCGAGGAGCTCGATCTTCGGCCAGGGCGACGACACCGTGCGCGGCTTGCCGGCGAGCGCGCTCCCGTCGAGGCGCGCGAGGGTGACCGTCTGTGGACCGGCCTGCCAGTACACGTAGCGGGACATCGCGTCCGGCGCGCGGCTGCGGCTGAGCACGGGCTCCACGCGCTTGTCGAGGTGGAGGAGGTGGTACTGGGCCTGCACGCGGCCCGGCGCCTTCGGGCTCATGTGCATGGCGTAGAGGTCGAAGCCCTTCGCGGCCTGGTGCAGCCACGGGACGACCTGGCCGGCGGTCGCCTGGATCGTGGGGTCGGTCACGACGCTCGCCGCCACGGGCTTCGCCTCGGCGATCCGGATGGCCTTCGCCGGCAACGCGATCGGCCCCGCGGGATCCGCGACCGTCACCGTGAGCGTGGCGGCGCCCGGCCTCATCGCGCCGGAGGAGGGGATCTCCAGCAGCACGCGCCGCTGGGAGCGAGGCGGGATCGACCACGTGGTGCCCGGGTCGATCGCCGGCGGCGTGTTGTAGCGCTCGCTCTTCTTGCCGGCGAGGTCGAAGGCGAACCGCACGAGGTGGGGCCGCGCCGCGAGGTCCGGGAACGTCTGGGCGGCGTTGGAGTCGTTGCGCACCGTGATCGCGACGAGCGCCGGGAAGCCGGCGAGGTACTCGTCGTGCAGGTCGGCGGACACCACGAGGCCGGCGGCGGTCTTCGCCTCGTTCGCGGCGAGCGCGGGAGGCGCGGCCTGCTCCTCCTTCCCCGCGGGGGGGAGCGGCTGGGGGTTCCCGGAGGGCTCGCTCCCGGCGAGTGCGAGGGCGATCAGCGCGAGTCGCGACAGCATGGGGGGCAATATGTCACGGGGCCCCCTCAGTCATCCAACGCGACACGGCCTCGCGCGCCTCTTCCGGCGCCGCGAGGGCCCCTTCGAGCTGCGCGTCGCGCACGCGCGCGAGCAGGCGGCCCATCTCCGGGCCCGGGGCGACGCCCATCGCCGCGAGGTCCTTGCCCGTCAGGAGCGGCGGGAGCGGCCCGCGCGCGACGCCCAGCGCCTCCGCCCGCGCCCGTAGCGTGACGTCGCCGCGCAGGTACGCGAGCAGCTCGACGTCGCCGGCCTCGGCGAGCCGGCGGACGTCCGCGTCGCGCGAGACGCCGGCCCGCCGCGACCCGACGAGGAACAACACCTGCACGCGCACCGGGTAGTTGGCGACCTTGTGGACCCGAAGCCGGTCGAGCACGGCGGTCGCCCCGCCTTCGCCGAGCCGCCCGCACGCCCCCGCGTACAGGAGCGCGAGCCGCCGCGGGGGCTCGGGGACGGGCGCGTGCACCAGCGCGTCGAGGCCGTCCGGGACGGGCCCGTCCCACTCCGGCACGACCTTCCGCCACATGTGGGTCCGCGTCGCGAGCGCCCACCCGCGCGAGGGCTCCACGCCTTTGGTGAGGAGCTTCTCGACCTCGCCGCGGATCCGCTCGGCGGGCAGCTCGTGCAGCGGCATGTCCGCGCAGAGCGCCTCGAGCGAGGGGTCGACCTCGAAGCGGAACCGCGCGGCGAACTGGGCGACGCGCAGCGCGCGCAGCG
Source organism: Myxococcota bacterium (assembly GCA_049322475.1). Taxonomy (GTDB): domain Bacteria; phylum Myxococcota_A; class UBA796; order UBA796; family SXON01; genus JBMOQZ01. Next base: position 11,554 of record JBMOQZ010000196.1, read on the forward strand.
GGTCCTCGCCGAAGGTGCGCGGATCGACGGCGCGCAGCACGCCGCGCAGCAGATCGTCGCGGCCGCCAAACGGGTCGACGAACACGTCGGCGAGGGGATCGTAGGCGATCGCGTTGATGGTGAGATCGCGCCGGCGGGCGGCCTCGGTCTCGCCCATGAACGGGTCGGCGTCGGCGCGGATCCCCTTGTGGCCGACGCCCGCGCGCGAGTCGCGCCGGGGCAGCGAGACGTCGAGGTCGTAGCCGCCGACGCGCAGCTTCAGCACCCCGAAGCTCCGGCCCACCTCGTTCACGCGCCCGAAGCGCGACAACACGCCGAGGAGCGCGTCGAGATCGAGGCGGTGCACCTCGATGTCGAGGTCCTTCCCGGGGTTCCCGAGCAGCGCGTCGCGCACGGTCCCGCCGACGAGCAGCGCGCGGCCCTTCGCGTCGGCACAGGCCTGAAACAGGGGCCGGACCGCGTTTGGTACCATTCGGTCCTGTTATCCGGAGAGTCATGCTCGCCCTCCTCGTGTCGCTCGCGTCCGCCCAGACGGTCCCCGGGCCGTCGCTCCACGTCGGCGACGACGCGCTGCTCTTCTCGCTGCCCGCGCTCAACGAGGACGCGGCGATGCGGGCGGTCTCCAAGCCCCACGTCGCGCTCGCCGACTTCACGGGCGGCATCGTCACGCCGCCCTTCCCGGCGCAGGCCGTCGTGGTGCACTTCCTCCGGCGCGAGGGCGGCGACGGCCAGCTCGCGACGCTCGAGCGCCTCCACAAGAAGTACCAGAACCGGGGGCTGCGGATCGTCGCCATCGTCGCCCAGGGCGGCGACCTCGCCCCGCTGTCCGACTGGATCAGCAGCCAGCGCCTGAACTTCCCCGTGCTCAACGACCAGCACGGCATCGTCTCGAGCCGCTACGGCGTCGCCCACTTCCCGATGACGTTCATCGTGGACGGCGAGGGATCGCTCGCGGCGATCGGGGCCCCGTCGGAGGGGTCGCTCGAGGCGCAGCTCGAGACCGTGGTGCAGCCGCTCCTGAAGTGAGCGCTACTGGTCGTTGTGCGTGCCGGGCACGTTCACCACGACCACCGTGATGTTGTCTTTCCCGCCGCCCATGTGCGCGGCGCGGATGAGCTCGCGGGACACGACGCGGTTGTCGTCGTGCTGGTTGAAGATCGACTCGATCTCCTGGTCCTCGGCCTCGCCCCAGAGCCCGTCGCTGCAGAGCATGACCCGGTCGCCCACCTCGAGGTCGACGCGGAAGATGTCGATGTCGACGTTCCGCTCGGTCCCGACGGTGCGCAGGAGGATGTTGCTGTGCGGGTGGTTGCGCGCCTCCTCGGCGGTGATGCGGTTCTGCTCCACCATGCGGGCGACCAGCGAGTGGTCGCGCGTGATCTGGTGGAGCTGGCCGTTGCGCACGAGGTAGCCGCGCGAGTCCCCCACGTTGGCGCAGAGCGCGACCTGATCGTCGACGATCATGCAGCACACGAGCGTGGTGCCCATGTCGTTGCCGCGCGCCTCGGCGTTGCCCTTGATGGTGTTGTTGGCCTCCTGGAAGGCCTCGTCGAGGATGTTCTCGAGCGCGTCGACGTCGGGCCGCGGGGAGATGTCGATGCGCTGGCGGGCGACGCGCAGGAGCGTCTCGACCGCGAGCTGGCTGGCGACCTCGCCGCAGTCGTGGCCGCCCATGCCGTCGGCGACCACGAAGAGCTCGACGCCCTCGGTCAGGCGCGACCAGCCCCAGTTGTCCTCGTTGAGCATGCGCTGCAGGCCCACGTCGGTCATGCCGGCGTGGATCGTGGAGCGGCTGCGCGTCTGGCGGTGCGCCTCGTGCTGGAGCGCGCGCCCGAACTCGGCGGGCGTGGCGAACATGCCGCGCTCGGCCTCCTGGAAGAACTCCTGCCAGCCCCGCTGTTCGACCGGCGTGTACCGCCGCAGGAGCTCGCCGAGCTGCATGACGGACTCGCGCGTCTCGTCGGGCGGGAGCGCGGTGTCGGAGACGCCGGCGATGTCGGGGTCGAACAGCAGCACGTCGCCCGCGCCCTGCGGGGGGCCCGGACGGATCACGAAGTTGGAGCGGTGGAGCCAGTTGAGCTTCACGCCGTTGAAGCCGAGCAGGCCCAGCATCCCCGCGGCGCGCTGCGCGAACCCGACCACCTTGTCCATCGGGAGCGGCGCGGCCTCGTCGAGCATCAGCGACTCGTCGTTGTAGGGCACCACCGAGCAGAGCTGGATCGGGTTGTCTTCGGGCTGGAAGAACACGTCGCAAGGCGAGAGCAACGCGGGGTGGTTGATCTGCTTGTTGAAGAACTGCATGTACGGCTCGAAGCCGCCGCGGTCCCACCGGCTCGACAGCAGGAATCGCCGCGTCTCGAGCGATCCGCCGCACGCGGAGCAGGCCAGCACGCCCTGGGGATTGTCCTCGCTCCCGCACTCCCAGCAACGCTTCTTGGGGCGATCCGGCCGGTTGTCGTTCACGAGGTAGAACATCCGGCCTTCGGCGAGGCGAATGAGCCCCTCCACCCGGTAGTAGTCGGACAGGTTCATGCCCGGCGGGAAGGCGGGGGGACGTGCGCGGAAGCCGCTGGCCATGCGAGTCGCGATCCTCTCCGAGGGAGTGGTCCGGTCGGGTGGGGCACGAGTCTACGCCGCGCCAGGCGGCGATGGCAAATGGACCCCGCGGGGCCGCCGCGGGCGCGCTACAAGGGGGCCGCGGAGGAGCCCGATGACCTGCCCGGCGCCGTACACGCTCGAAGCGCGCGATCCGAGCGGCGCGCGCGCGGGCCGGCTCCAGCTCGGGCGCGCCACGATCCGGACGCCCGTCTTCATGCCCGTGGGCACGCAGGGCGCGATCCGCACGGTGTCGCCGCTCCACCTGCGCGACACCGGCGCGCAGATCGTGCTCGCCAACACCTACCACCTGTCGCAGCGCCCGGGCGAGGACGTCGTCAAGAAGGCGGGCG
>JBMOQZ010000196.1:14511-16702 GCA_049322475.1 Myxococcota bacterium
GGTTCATGGCGGTGGACCTGCCCATCCTCACCGACTCGGGTGGCTTCCAGGTCTTCTCGCTCGAGAAGAAGGAGGTCACGGAGGAGGGCGTCGCATTCACCTACGAGGTCGACGGGCGGAAGACCTTCCTCTCGCCGGAGCGGTCCATGCAGATCCAGCAGGACCTCGGCGCGGACATCGCGATGGTGTTCGACGAGTGCCTGCCGTTCGGCGCCGACCGGCGCTACGCCGAGGGGAGCGTCGCCCGAACCACCCGCTGGGAGCGCCGCAGCAAGGAGGCGCACACCCGCGCCGACCAGTCGCTCTTCGGCATCGTGCAGGGCGGCTTCTGGGCGGACCTGCGCAAGCGCAGCGCCGAGGAGATCCGCGAGATCGGCTTCGACGGCTACGCCATCGGCGGGCTCTCCGTGGGCGAGGGCCACGCGAAGATGTGCGAGGTCCTCGACTACACCACGCCCCACATGAGCCCGGACCACGCGCGCTACCTGATGGGCGTCGGGCGACCGCTGGATCTGGTCGAGGGCGTCGCGCGCGGCGTCGACATGTTCGACTGCGTCATCCAGACGCGCCACGCGCGCAGCGGCGTCTTCTACACGACGGTCGGGCGCATCCGGGTCACCGACACGCGCTTCCGCAAGGACATGTACCCGCCCGACACGTCGTGCTCCTGCTACACCTGCACCCACTTCACGCGGGCCTACCTCCACCACCTCTTCCGCGTCGGCGAGGTGCTCGGCGCCACGCTCGCGACCATCCACAACATCGCGTGGTTCGCGCAGTTCATGGCGCAGATGCGCCAGTCCATCGTCGACGGCACCTTCGCCGCGTTCCGCGCGCGGGTCGCCGAGGTGTGGCCCGAGGATCCCGAGCCCAAGCCCGTCGCCGCGCACCCGAAGCGCAAGGGCAAGCGTTGAGGCTGCAGCGCGTCCGCGTCGCCGGCTTCCGCAACCTCGCGCCCGCGACGATCGAGGTCGACGCGCCCCTCGTCGCGTTCGTCGGCGACAACGGGCAGGGCAAGACGAACTGGCTCGAGGCCGTCGGGGTGCTCGGCACGCTGAAGAGCTTCCGCACCGCGAAGCCCGCCGAGACGATCGCGTGGGGCGAGGCCCGCGCCGAGGTCGACGCCGTCGGGGTCTCGGACGGGATGACGCGCACCTGGCGCTGGGCGTTCGCGGACGGCGCGCGGGCCATCCGGCGCGACGACCGCAACGTCGACGCCGTCGCCTGGCTCCAGTCGCTGCGCGCCACGTTCTTCGTGCCGGGCGACGTCGCGCCGGTCCGGGGCGAGCCCGCGTTGCGCCGCGCGTTGCTCGAGCGCGCGGTGCTGACCGTTCGACCCGGCTACCTCGCCGACGCGCGCGACCTCCGCCGCGTGCTGGAGCACAAGGCCGCGCTGCTGCGCGCCGGCGGCGACGACACCCAGCTCGACGTGATCGACGAGCAGCTCGTCCGCGTCTCGGAGGCGGTCACGCGCGCCCGCGCCGACACCGTCGCGTGCATGGAGGGCCCCTTCGGCGAGCACTACGCGGCGATCACCGACGGCGAGCCCGCGGGCGTCCGCTACCGCCCGTGGATGAAGGGAGGCGCCGACGAGATGCTCGCGTGGCTGCGGGGCCACCGCGCCGAGGAGCGCGCCGCCGGACGGGTGCTCGGCGGACCCCAGCGCGACGACCTCGAGCTCACCGTGCTCGGCAGGGCCGCGCGCGCCTACGCCTCGCAGGGGCAGGCGCGATCGCTCGTGCTCGCGTGGAAGCTCGCGGAGCTCGACGCCGCGCGCGCGGGCGACGAGACCCCCCTGTTCCTGCTGGACGACCTCGGCAGCGAGCTCGATCCGTCCCGCACCACCCGGCTCGTCGCGCGGGTGCGCTCGCTCGGGGCGCAGGTCTTCGTCACAACGACGGACGCTCGGCTCGTCCCTGAGCGGGAGGGCGCCCGGCTCTTCCGGGTTGCCCGGGGGGTTGCGACGCCGGGCTGAAGCGGAGCGGCGTCGCGATGCCGGCGAAGGGGCCGCGGGTGCCCGCGAGGAACGCCTCGCCGTCGCCGCCCGCCGCGGTGATCGCGTCGGCCAGCGGGCGATCGAGGCCGCGATCGCGCTCGGGCCGCGCCCAGGCGATCCCCACGCCGCGCAGCACGGCGGCGGGCTCGCCCGAGGCGTTCGCGGCGCCGACGACACACGCCGGCAGCGAGGGCG